>NZ_JBFTPF010000086.1:0-20252 GCF_056398345.1 Paenibacillus sp. 01T442 | reverse complement strand
GAATAGGCCCCTTCTTCGCCAGTATTGTCATATTCAAATTCTGACCCGTAAGGATAAGCGGCGTTTGTAATGTTCCGTCCTTTGGTTTGTGCGAACTTCACTTTCAGATTCGCATATTCAGTCATCATTCCCTCTTCTTTAAGTGCCTCAATCATATCTGGTACCTGCTGTTCACCATAGAATCCAGTTGCTCCGCTTGAGACACGGTTAAAGTATATGCCGTAGGCCTTTTCCAKATAGTATTGTGGCGTTTCACGATACTCTAACAAATTGGGATATGCCTTTTGTATCCGATACATGTTGAAATAGCCAGTGGATTCCATCATTTCAGAAAACGTCCGTACATAGGGTTTTTCTACATTTGTGTAAACACCTGAATCTTTGAGGTAGTTCGCAACCGTAAAAGTATTCTGCGTATTTTTCATATAATCTTGCCACATAAAGTCGATCAGGTAGTTTTCAATTGATCTAATTTCAGTAGGACTTGGATCGAGATAATTCTTCATGGTCATGAAGTTGATGTTATCGTGGCTCCAGTCATCTCCCCAATGGCTGGTCGTCATGTCAATGCCGGTTGTAAGATACCAGTCACGATAGATTCCGAAGGTAGGACTATTCGGGTCCTTATCCTGCGTTTTGTTTACCATAAATTCGGAGTGAGCTTGCGATGTTTTATCAAGCTCAGCAAGAATATTGAATTCAAACTGAGTAAACTTATTCACTTGTTCAGTATCGGCCTTCAGCTTATAATCCACACGAACGCTGTTATTGCCGATATTRCCAAAATTGAGCGAATAGAGATGATGCTGTTCACCGTTTATAATCTTGGTTTCCACAAACTGTACGGATTCTGTATATCCCGGGTTCCCATCAGGAAGTCCGCGTCCGGCGCGGGAATTGTTGACCATAGCGCTTCTGGTCTGGCCGGACTTGATAACCGGGATATGTGCTGCATCAAATGGATCATTCTCGATTACAGACTGAATATCTACTGACTGTACGTCGATGAGTCTATCGTCGTAATGCAGATCCAGCATGACGGGCATATTGATCGCAGCTTGGAAGCCGGGCAACGCAACTGCATCAATCATACCTGATTTGTACAGGGTAGAGCGAAGGTTAGCCTCACGGTCTTCCATAGAAGTAGAAGCATTATTTGGACTTTGGGCATTTACTTGCGGACTGTTGTCGCCTGCGCGTACCGCTGAAAATTTAAACTTATATGTTTTTTGCTCATCTGGCGCCAATACCAGGCTGGTGGCATCTTTAAAATATCCTCGACCGGTTTTCTGTATATCTTTGGAATGGATATATAGAACATTCAGCCCCGGAAACCAGCCGCCGCTGTCACCGACCCAGTTTGAGTAAGTAGTTCCGTTGCGCAGTTCACCCGTGTCACCCAACCAATAATCAACATATTCAATGCGTGCGCCACTCTCCGGCACTGGGGCAAACATCATAAAATTCCCTTCGCCGCTCGTGCGGATGGCATAGGAATACCCGCTGTCGGCACCGGCAAAATTATGTACAGTAACTCGGTTGTCATAGGTATCTGATGTAGATAAATATTTGTTATTCCAAGGCATCGGCAGGCCGATATCACCGAATTCAATATATTTACTGCTTTTGTTTTTTACCGTGATTTCCCATTGCATCGAACCATCTTCGGTATCCGTATTAAATACAGACTTCACGTCAAAGCCTTTCATCACCAGAGCAGCTGCGGATTCAAGATTCTGTCCGATAAAGTTGACTTCCACTTTCTTGCCGTCTGGTGAAGCCGTCTTCGAAAAATATTGGTTAGTAGGATTGATGGTAGTAAACTTTGTTGACCCACCAGCCGCCAATGTTTTGTTTGTATCAACTTCTACAAAACCAGTCCTATCGTCAGGGAATTGTTTACTGTCACCGGTGCGGTAAGAAAAAAGCATTTCGCCCATCCATTGGTGCTGGACGTCGTTCTGTGGTGATGTATTGTTGGGCAAAACAAAATTGATAGGATTGCCTTTTTTGTTTGCAGGGTTATTTTTGATTAATAGTTCTTCAATCTGCCCTAAATCACCGATCTTGGCAGAAAGGCTAGCATTGGAGATACCAGCCGTTGCTGCGGCTACCGAAGGCACCGCGTTAATCCCCAAGGGCAGCGCCCCGGAAAACACCAGCAACGCGGAAGCCAGTGAGACCAAACTTTTTGTAATCGTTTTCATATTTACCTCCTGTTTTTGGAAATCAATCAAATGCATTCCCAAGGTAATACCCTCTACGAAATACCTTTGACCAATTAGATGGAGGATGACGCCATCTAATTGACCTGCTTTGCAAGCCAATTCAACCTCATCAAGTAGTTCCCCAAAGTTAACGCTAATATTTCTACTTCGATTACATCTTGGGAAGCATTAAACTAGTCTGCCACCGTCTGGGTCACATTCCTACCTCCGAAAATAGTCTCCTAAGCAACAATTATCYGGAACTCATCCACCTCCTTTGTGAATTTTCGAGAAAAATTGTGAACAGCAAAACAAACCCTGTACTTCAAACGTGCTTGCGCCATTCCACGGTACGGAGTCCCTCATGATGTTGTTATTTTTCGCGTATCCAAACCGTCATTTCGCCCGGTTTCCGATTCCCCAAGTATGCGTAGGGAACGGCTGAGATTTTGACGCTCTTTTCCTCCCTTATGACAGGTCTATACAGCTCATCTTTCCAAGATATATCAGAACGTAGCCCCTCTCCGGACAACACAACGATACCGTCTAGGATATCTTCCCTGTACGTCGCTACGAATTCAGAATCTACGGGAAGACAAATATCCGTAAGTTCTGAGCCATTATCCACTCCCTCCAAGCAATAAACTAGCGGGCCATTTTGCAAAGCGATTTTTCCAGCATTTTCGTGCACCTTAGGATTCGACTCTATGCGTTCGACGACCATCACAAAATGCGTGACTTCAATAAACAGGAGGTCGGACTAACCTTTTATCCCGGTCATTGTGATTCCTTCTACAAAATATTTTTGACCAATTAAGTAGAAAATGACGCCCGGAATAAAGGACAGGCAAGTGGCTGCCATCGTCGATGCCCAATCTGTCTTTAACTGGCCTCTAAAATTGGTAAGCCCCAACGCAATGGTGTATTTATTGCTTGAATTAATATAAACTAACTGCTGTAGCAAATCATTCCATAGACCAATAAAGATAAATAATGCTACGACGATCATGGCGGGCTTGATTGCCGGTATAATAATATGGAACAAGATGCGGAAGTATCCGGCGCCATCGATCGTTGCAGCTTGGTCTAGTTCCCTCGGTATGCTAACGATAAACTGTCGGATCAAAAAGATATTAAAAGCACCGCCTCCGCAGAAATAAGGCAGAATTATAGGCAGATAACTGTCACGGATTCCCAGACCCTGGGTCCACGCAATGTACAGAGGAATGAGTGTAACCATGGTGGGCAAAAGCATAGAACCAATGACCAAAGTCCAGATGAACTTTTTGCCCCTAAACCTTAATCTTGCAAAAGCATATCCGCATAAGGTGGCCGTAAACGTTCCTGCCAAACAGGAAGGGACGATAATAATCATTGTATTCCATAGATACTTCCAGTACTTGAATATGCCTAGTGTTTTTTCATAGTTGGAAAACAGCCATTTGCTGGGTAATAGAGATGGCGGATATCTGTAGATCTCGGCATTCGTCATTAAAGACGTACGGAAAATCCACCATATTGGAAATAATACGATTATGGCAAAGAAAATGACGACGATAAGCGTAATCAAGTTCAACACTCGTTCATTACGTTTCTTACTCTTTATTCTACCGTATGCCGTTTCACTCATTTTTCGTCCCCCCCTTCTTGGAAGATCCACCGATTCGACGTTTTGAATAAAATAGTAGTAAAGATAGCAATAATGATGAAAATAATAAAGGTCGTCGCACCTGCATAGCCCAGCCTGTTATTTACAAAAGCCTGATCATACATCAGATAAGTCATGAATCGGGAAGCATTGCCAGGTCCGCCATTGGTCAGAACAAGGGATGGCGTAACCACCTGGAAATTGGCGATAAGGCTTAACAACAAGTTGTAAAAGATGATCGGTGAGATGCTGGGCACGGTGACGTGCCAGAAGCGTTTCCATCCATTCGCGCCATCTATTTCAGCCGCTTCATAATAGATACTCGGAACATTCTGCAGCCCAGCCAAAAAGATAACGATCAAGTTGCCTGACAGCCAGACTGCAATCAAAGAAAGGGAAGGAACAATATAATCTGAATCCGCAATAAAGAGAATTTTCTTCAATCCAATTTCAGAGAGAAGATAGTTGAAAAATCCAAAATTAGCCTCATAAAGCCAGGACCATCCTACATATATGGCGACAGACGGCAAAACAAACGGTACATAAAATACAGCTCTGAAAAAGCCMCTTGCTGGAATTTTACGGTTTAACAGTAAAGCGATAAAAAGTGAATAAATCATGCTGCCAATTACGGACAAAAAGGAGAAATAGAGCGTCGCTAAAATCGAATCTTTAATATAAGGATCGGTAGTAAATAGTTTGATATAATTATCAAATCCAATAAATTCAGGTTTTGTTAAACCTGACCAATTCGTCATACTGATGCCCAGCACCCCTAAAAGGGGTAGATAAGTAAGAAAAATCAGTCCGAGGAAAGCTGGAATTAAGCATATATAAGCAACACGTTGCTCACTACGGTAGCGCCGTTTCGGCAGTTTTTTTATATTTTCCATACCTCACCTCAATTTTGAAGGATGACCGACATTTACTTGGCCTTGGCGGTCATCCTTCCTTTCCGTTTTATTCGTCTATAATTATTTGCCTTTATTGGCTGCCTTCAACTTATCAAGATTTTTGGTAATGGCATCCTTCGCAGTCGTCTTTCCGGTCCATACATCCCCTAGAGTCGATCCGACCAAATTGTTAAATTCCGTCGTATTATTCGTATAGAACCAAGAAGCAGGTCTCGCAGCGGAGGATTGTGCATAATCGACTACCGCAGACTTATATTGGGCATATGGAGGGAAGTTCGGATTGTCGACCCATTTGTGGGTTAAAGTTTCATCCTTATACCATTTCTCCAAAGTAGGCATCCAGATCCCCTCTGAAATGAGTCCCCAGTTGTTTTCTTCGGAAGTGTACCATTTGAGGAATTCCATAGCTTCGGCCGGGTGCTTAGTCTGGGAGAATACGACATTGGCGCCGCCCRTGTTGAGCGTGGTCTTTTCCTTCATGTAAGGCAATACGGCCACGCCGTAATTCAGTCCTTCTTTTTTGGCTGTATTCAAGCTGGTTCCTACATTCCACGCACCGTTTGTGGCCATTGCAACCGTTCCTGCAATAATGGTGCGTTGAATGCCATCATCAGTCTGCCCAACGGACAATGGAGCAACATGATCTTTCAAGTACAGATCCGCAACTTTCTGGATCGCTTCGATACTAGCGTCTTCCCCGATTCTCACCTCTGTCCCGTCCTTGTTGTAGTAGCCGCCGCCATTGCTAATCGCCCAGGTTTCCAACTGCCACGCCAGGTTTTCGATTGATGCACCAAACTGTACAATGCCCTGTGGATCAAATCCATCCTCGCCAGGATGCTTGCCTTTCTTGTCAACCGTCAGCTTCTTGGCTGTTTCTACGAATTGGTCCCATGTCCATGCTTTGTCCAAAGAGGATGGAGGATAGGACACCTTCGCTTTGTCAAACATGTCTTTGTTGTAATAAAGGAGGAGGATTTCATTGGCAGCAGCATATGCTACGGTTTTGCCTTTATATTTGTAGGCCAGGCTGTCCAGCGGTTTGCTGCCTGTTCCTTCATACATGGCACTTACATCATTCAGCATGCCTTGGGAAGACCACTGGACTACTGCGTCCTCCTTTAACATACCCGCATCCGGCAATTGCTTTGCTGTTGCCATCGTATTCAGCTTGGTGATGTAACTTTCCCAAGGAATCGCAACCACTTCTACTTGAATTCTGTCTTGGGAAGCATTAAACTTATCTATCGCCTTCTGAGTTGTATTTCCTTCTTCTGCGCTTCCCCACATCGAATAGGTTATCTTGACCTTCTCACCCTTCGTCGCCGTCGTCGCCGTCGTGGCCGTGGCCGTGGCGGTAGTGGCAGCAGGAGCACTTGTTGCAGGTGCGGACGTACTTGTACTTGTCGTAGTAGAACTGCATCCAGCAATTAAAACTGGCACCATACTTGCTAACGTTGCGATTTTCCAAACTCGTTTAGTTGACCCCATATTAACGCCTCCAATGAGTTGAATAGGCTCCCGGCATATGCCGAGGCAGATAGGAAGAACTTCCCTTACAAACCTTTGAAACCTTCCCTCCTACTTCGCAGGAAGGACATTCCAACGCCTACTAGACTATTACTTCATTATTATTTTTTTCTAGTGAAATACCTCCTTAAGGATTCTGTTTTATACTAGAACCTTTGCAGGTTTAAGCCGAAAGTTGAAATCCTGCTCAAATCATTCCGTTCTTACCCAAACTGTCATCTCACCCCGACCGCGATTTGCCCAAGCAAAGTAGGGAATGAAGGTTACTGTCACCGACTCCGTCGTTATTTCCTCATTCGCTTTATATAACTGCTCTCCCCAATCGTCGGACTGCACTCTTTGAGCAGATGCCGTTATCGTCAACACGCCTCCCAATAGATCCTCGTCAAAAGAAACATTTTGTTCGGACTGCTGCTTCAACTTAATTTGATGCAAATTAGCCCCGTTATCCGCTTCTTCMAGGCAGTATACGATCGGCCCGCGCTGCAAAGCTACTTTGCCAATCGTTTCACGAACTAATGGATGGCCTTTCATACAACTAACCAACATCGGAAGATCAAGTTCAATCGTATCCCCTAACTGCCACTTTCGCTGGATATACGCAAAACCATCGACAACCGAATCCTCCCATTGCCAAAGTGCACCATTGACCCGAATTACAGCCCCCGTGCTCCAGCCTGGTATTCGCATCGCTAATGTGAATTCCATTTCCTGCTCTGTCGAAACTTCAAAGCGGACATTACCTTTCCAAGGAAACTGCGATTGCTGAGTTAGCCGTACTTTCTGATCGTCAATATCAAAGATCATCTCACTGCCCACATACAAGTGTGTATAGATCGTACGCTCTTTCACTGTATAAATATAACGACCCAGCGAAGCCAGAAATCTTGCTATATTTGGGGGACAACATGCGCATCCGAACCACCCTTGCCGTTCGGGCTTCACATGGCTGAAGCCTTTATTTCTATCAGAGGCTTCCGGCCAAACCTCAAGCGGGTTGACATAGAAGAAATGTTTTCCATCACGGGAAATACTGCTGATAACTGTGTTATACAGTGCCTGCTCCATGACATCAGCATACTCGCCCTTGGCTTCAATTTGCAGCATCCGATGTGCGAAAAAGATTAATCCGATTGAAGCGCAAGTTTCAGCATAAGCCGTATCGTTCGGTAAATCGTAATCGAGCGAGAATGACTCTCCGTGCGCCATTGACCCAATTGCTCCCGTTATGTACATCCGTTTCGATACGATATTGTTCCATAGATCCCGACACGCCTTCAGCAGCTCCAAATCGCCGGTTTCGGCTGCCACGTCCGCCATTCCGGAACACATATAAACAATACGCACCGCATGGCCTTCAGCCGATTGCTGCTCGCGCACTGGCAAATGCGCTTGACTGTAGGAACGGTCAAAGACCATATCCAGCATGGGGAAATGTTTCGTTTGATTGCGGCGTCTATACTCCATCTCATAGAAGTTAGGATCTTTCCCCCGTTCATCTAGAAAAAATTGGCTTAACAGCAAATACTTCTGATCACCGGTTACATGATAAAGTTTGACAAGTGCCAGTTCAATTTCTTGATGACCATCATATCCMTGAATTTTCCCTTCGCCCGGACCAAAGACATTATCGATACAGTCAGCTAAGCGACAAGCCACATCCAAAATTCTTCTTTTCCCTGTTGCATAGTAATAAGCTACCGCAGCTTCTATCATGTGTCCTGCACAATACAATTCATGACATTCCGCTAGATTGGTCCACTTCATTTTCGGCTCTTTTAAAGTAAAGTACGTGTTCAGGTATCCATCCGCTTGCTGCGCTCTGGCAATGGTTTCGATCACCTCATCCGCCACGCGCTCTAAGTCAGGATCCTTCCCAGTTTCCAGCAAATAACTGACCGCTTCGAGCCATTTTGCAACATCACTATCTTGAAATACCATTCCGTAAAACTCACCTTGCTCTAGTCCTCCAGCAATTCTAAAATTGCGGATCGCGTGACTGGGCTCGGCACCCTCAACACGGTCATTCAACGCTTCCCATTGATAGGGAACAACGATATTTCGAACCAGTTGAATATATCCAGACCAAAAGTCATCAACAATGTTTATTTGTTTGAGTGGCAGCGGTCTAGAGATTACTAATTTCCCCATATTAGGTAGCACCTTCTTTCGAATCATCCATATTTGGTAGCGCTTTATTTTTAATATTACATGGAGTACGATAGAATGAATACAGCCGTTTACAACCAGTTTTTTAAAAATTACAACCTTGAAAGGGGAAACAACATTGGAAACGATCAGCTCCAACTTTTCAATTCTCCACTTTATTTCACCACCCGTACCTTATTTTATCGATTGCGGTCGAGCTTTTTATCGCGAAGGAGAGCGGCATATTAGCCGGAACAGTATTGGTGTTTTTGATTTTATCATGGTAAAAAAAGGGGGTTTACATTTGGGTGAAGGCAGCCATGAATGGGTCATTCAGCCTGGAGAAGCTTTTATTCTCAGGCCGGATTCCAGCCATTACGGAACCGCGCCTTGCTTAAGTGATACCGAGATCATTTGGATACACTTCCATACGTTTGGCTCATGGGAGGAATGCAGCAACATGGATCAATGTATGGACAACCAAGCTGCCCTAATCAATAATCACAAAAAAACCGCATATCTAAATCACTGTGAAGTTTGTTCCATTTATCTTCCCAAGTTTAAAAAACTTTCGCAAAAATCACTTGACATTTTGGAACAATTTTTTGAGTTGGATAATGAGCCTCGCTCTTTGCGAAATTGGAAAAAGCAAGCTACTTTCCAGCTTTTCATACAGCATTTAGATCAAGAACTCGCCTCGAAAACCGACTCAACAGCTATCCAATTAGCCGAGAAAATAGAGCTGTTTATTCGACAAAACTATACAACTAAACTAACTAATTCCCTCATGCAAAAAAAGTTGAACTACCATCCCAATTATATGGCCAAATGTATGCTCAAGGTCTACGGCATGACACCGATGGATTATTTGCTGCAGTATCGGATCGAACAGGCAAAAAAACTATTGATTCAAACGGAGTGGTCGATGTCCCGCATTGCGGAAGAGGTCGGTTTTATACATGCCACTTATTTTTCATCTTGCTTTTCAACGCATGAAGACATTTCTCCACTAAATTTTCGCAAAAAGTTTATTGGGCATCCTCAGAAAGTTTGACGCTGTGCAATCGAATAGTAGGGGACGGCTACCCTTTTCGGGTATTCCCCCTTCATAGGCTGTAACTTTCTGAGTTCCTACGGATAACAGCCTTTTTACTTTAGTGCAAGCGAAAAATAACTACTCCCTCCATTTAGATACTATTGTTTTGTGCCATTCAACAACAGAGAAGACAGACGAATAATTTCCCATAATTCTTCAAGTCTTATAAAGTCCCTAAACCAGATAATAGTCTCTTAAGCACGACTACCGCTTCTGCCCTGTTTGCATGCTCCTGAGGGGAAAACTCTTGATCTGTTCTGCCGTTCATTAATCCCGATCCAACAGCAAGGTTAACCACATTCTTCGCCCAATCACTTACTGCATTCTCATCATTGAAATGAATCGATGAGTTAACAGTCATGTCATCCAATTTAGTTCCTGTTGCCTGAGACTTTGCTCTCATCAGCATCGCTGTCATTTCCTCGCGTGTAATATACGCCTCCGGTGCAAACTCATTTTCGGAAACGCCGTTGATAATACCTGCAGCATAAACTTTTTTCACCGTATTCTCATACCATGAGCCAGATGCAACGTCCGTGAACGGATTTTTATCGTTGCCCTCCTTCAGGTTTAGTGCTTTGGTAAGTAAGGCTGCAAATTGTGCCCTAGTCACATTGGTGTCTGGTGCGAAATGATCGTCATCCATACCATCTACAATATTTTTATCTACCATCATCATGATATCCGATTTGGCCCAGTGTCCTATAAGATCACTGAAAATTTTGGTAAATTCCGCAGATTCATTCAAAGTATAAGCTTGACTTTTCATATTGTGATCTACTATTTTCATTGAGGTCCATTTTATGTCCGTTGACCMTACTTTTTTTGCCTTAAAGGTGATTGTACCTATATCTAGATCTCCCTTTTCGCCATCCACATTTCCTATTTTTGTATGAGCAAACGTAACTTGATTATCCTTAACGATAGGAGAAACAGAGAATCCTTCTATTTTCGTATCAGTCTTGACAACCTCAAGCGTGCTTGTATCGAATCTTAATTTCGCTTCATACGCATATAAATCTTGAATATTCTGTCCTTTTAAAGTGATAGTAAATTCGCTGGAATCCGATTCGGAATCTGAAGTAGTCATTACAAATTTGGAAGCATCCTCCGCATACGTTGGAGTTAATAATACAAAAGAAAAACATAAATTACAGACTAGTGTTACAAGAATTGTTTTACGTTTCACAATGATCCATCCTCTCCTATTTGGAAGGAGGAGTTCACTACTCCTTCCATCATAATTACAAATTATTCGATACTTCAAAGCACGTCTGCGAAGTCGTTGTTGGCAGTGCTTGTACATATAGATACAATACGTATCTTAGATACGGTATGAATCACATGATACATTCCGTATCTGCTGAAGTCAATCATTTTGTATCCAATTCCCACATGGCAACGGGGATGATTACGAGAAGTATAAAAAAGGATAGTGCAAAGTAACAAAGTATACACTGGTACCCATAGTCTGGACACTTTGAAAAAGTGTTCAGACTGTGGGTATCTTTTTTTGTATACTAGAGTAAGCACCGGAGGGGATTACAACATGTCTAAGAAAATCTTTAGCGAAAAAGAACGAAAGCATTTATCAACGAATAACTATGTTGTTAAGATAAGCGAGAAATCAATCATCTATGCCGATGAATTTAAGCGGTTGTTCATCGACCTTTACATGTCAGGAAAAACCCCTAGAGAAATCTTTGAAGCTCATGGGTTTGATGTTAGCGTAATTGGAATGAAGCGAGTTGAACAAAGCGCTAACCGCTGGAAGAAAGCGTACGAAAAAGATGGAATTATTGTATTAGCTGACTCACGTAAGGAATCTTCTGGACGCCCCTTGAAGCTTGAACTAACGCAGGAAGAAGTCATTACAAGACAGGAAGCTAGAATTAGTCTTCTTGAGTCTCAGGTGGAATTGTTAAAAAAACTAGACACGAAAGAAAGGTTGCTGGTAGTCAAAGGAAAGAATCTAAGCAAGAGTAAGTTATTTTAAAAAAGGCTTCAAAAAGGGTTCTCGTTCTATAAAGATGACCCTTGAGAACCAATTTGGCGTGATCTACAACCTGAAGAGAATCCGCAGGCTTATGAAGAAATTCGACCTCGTATGTCCTCATAGAAAACCCAATCCCTACAAACGTATGGCAAAGGCGACTCAAGAACATCGAACGCTTCCCAACAGCTTAAAGCGTGATTTTAGAAAAGGGGTTCCTGGGCTTGCCTTGCTCACCGACATTACCTACCTCCCCTATGGCCGCTCAGAGACGGCTTATTTGTCGACCATACTAGATGCTTCAACAGGAGAGATCCTTTCTTACAACCTATCCAATAGCCTTACACTGGATATTGCAACAGATACGATTAACGCACTGGTAAAGCAAAGAAGGCTGAAGCTGCACAAAAATGCATTTATCCATTCTGATCAAGGAAGTCATTATACGAGTCCCAAATACCAAGATCTTTTGAAGCAAAAAGGGTTAGGGCAAACCATGTCTAGACGAKGGAATTGTTGGGACAATGCGCCGCAGGAGTCCTTTTTCGGGCATATGAAGGACCATGTTGACCACCGGAGTTGTTCAACACTTGGAGAATTACAACGAAGGATTGACTCTTACATGCACTACTACAACAATAATCGGTACCAGTGGGGATTAAAAAGATGACCCCTGTGCAATACGAGGCMACTGAAAAAGTCCCTACTTATAAACAGGATTCCTATCTTCGATTTTTCGAAGAATGGTATCCTGTTTTGCTGTATAATGATTGTACTTATTCTAGGTGGTGTCTCGGATGATTTCAAACCAGCAATCTCTTACTCTCAGTCCTTTTATGGCGATTTACGATATCGTAGTCCCTAAAGATAATTTGCTACGTCAAATTAATGACCTCGTTGATTTTTCTTTTGTCCAAGACGAATTGCAGAATAAATACTGCCTAGATAACGGTCGTAATGCTGTGCCTCCAATTCGTATGTTCAAATATTTATTACTGAAATCGATTTTTGATTTATCTGATATGGATATCGTGGAGCGTTCTAAATACGACATGTCCTTTAAATACTTCTTGGATATGGCGCCGGAAGATGGCGTCATCAATCCGAGCTCTTTAACGAAGTTTCGTAAACTTCGTTTGAAAGATGTGAACCTGCTCGACATGCTTATTCGAAAAACAGTGGAAATCGCATTGGAAAAAGAAATCATTAAAAGCAATGCCAATATTGTGGATGCCACACATACGAAAGCTCGTTTCAATCAGAAATCACCAAAGGAGATTCTGATTGAGAAGTCTAAGTTGCTACGAAAAGCAGTTTATCAAATTGATGAAAAGATGAAAGATAAATTCCCGCCAAAAACAACGACTGAAGAGTTGAAAGATGAACTCGACTATTGCCAAAAAGTCATTCAAGTCGTGGAGAACGAGGAAGCCATTCGCGAATATCCAAAAGTAAAAGAAAAGCTGAACTATTTAAGAGAAATTGTAGAAGATCACCACGAACATCTTCTACTCTCAAATGATCCAGATGCACGTGTGGGTCACAAAACAGCCGATTCCTCATTCTTTGGCTATAAAACACATATTGCGATGAACGAAGAACGTATTATTACAGCTGCTGTAATCACAACTGGCGAAAAAAGTGATGGAAAGCAACTCCAATCATTGATTGAAAAAAGCCGCGAGACAGGCATGGAAATCGATACAGTGATCGGTGATACTGCATATTCGGAAAAAGATAATATTGAGTACGCAAATCAAAATAAGTTACAATTGGTAGCTAAATTAAATCCCAATATTACGCAAGGCGTTCGTAAAAAAGAGGATGAATTTGAGTTCAATAAGGATGCTGGAATGTACGTATGTAAAGCAGGACATATGGCGATTCGCAAAGCGCGCACAGGGAAGAAAGGCATCAATCAAAACCAAAAAGATACTTACATGTTTGATATTGAAAAATGCAAAATATGTCCTTTGAGGAATGGGTGTTATAAAGAAGGAGCGAAAAGTAAAACCTATTCCGTAACCATCAAATCTACAGAACATAAGGAACAAGAAGTTTTTCAAAACAGCGATGATTTCAAAGGAAAATCGAAAGAACGTTATAAAATCGAGGCGAAAAATAGTGAACTAAAACACAGACACGGGTATGATGTGGCATCTTCCTCGGGTCTAATGGGTATGCAAATGCAAGGTGCCATGGCGATATTTTCTGTTAATCTAAAGCGAATCGTTACACTTATGAAAGAATCAAAATAAAAGAATGAAGAAAAAAGCGATATTCCAATCGAATTTGAATGGAACATCGCTTTTTTGATTTGAAGAATAACTTCATCTAATTAAAAACGCAAGTTTTTCAGTGGCCTCGTGCAATACAGGAATCATCTTTTGTTGGCCTCTTAAACCTAATCCGCTCTTTTTTTCAAGTGTCCTTGACAGAGGGTCCAGTTCAAGTTGTCGCGACCGTAAGTTACCCTTTTATATGCGTGCAGTAGATTTCTAAATGGGGAAATTCCTTATGGAGAAAGAACTCGGTCCTCCGTGCTTTCTTTGTTTGAAATCCTGCAAATAAATCAATTTACGTTACTTCGAAAATGTTAGGCAGCCTGAGTGTAGGTAACGACCGTTTTTTTCATGGGTAAACGTTTCCTCATGCTTGGCTCCTCCCTTGGTTGGACTTTCACCAACTAGATAATGCGCGCCTTTGGACACGCTGATAATAAAAAATGCAGGTGATTGAACCCCTTAAGCTGCATTTTTCATGGGATGCCGTGCTGGCTAAGGTGCAAAGGTAGTTTAAAAAAACGTTGTTTGAGTGGTAGCACGGATGGTAGCAGTCTTCAAAGTACTACAGGAAATTGCGAGAATAAGACGGAGAAATGAACATTAAAAAATTCTACCCTAGATGTCTTGCGGACATACTAGGATACTGTTAAAAACCTAAGCACTCTATGGACAGGGTAGGGGTCAGTGGTTCGAGCCCACTACAGTTCATACGTAACTGAAACCCGTGAAGCCAAGTGCTGCACGGGTTTTGTTTTTCCATCACGAAAGTAAAGTCTAACTTACAACTGCGTCATCTTCCCTTCACGTCTCCCCATACGCAAAAAGAACCCTCCCAGGGTTCTTTAGCTAAGTCTACTCCCAGAAAGCCCTCTAGCACCTATTTTACAGATTCAGCATGCTACGTATTGCACCTCTCGTCTCCTCAATCGCCATTCTCAGTGGCTGCGTCAATCCTTGATACGGGTGTACACTCCCAAAGGTATGGTTGCCCCCTGGAATCTTCACCCATTGAATCGCTGCATTGTTAGCGATTAGCTTCTCAGAACCTTTGATCAACCGTTCCCCATCTTCCGTGCCTTGAACAAGTGTAATTGGGAAGGCGGCTTCACGAATTCTGCCAACAATATCAAATCTCTCTACGTTGCGTTCCATATCTTCTAGGATTTCGAGATTGAGTGGCATCATCTGCTTCGTTCGTCCATTCAAGGTATAGGAGCGGCCAGTGGCCCTCATCTCCGCTTTATTCTCAGGTGTGAGCAAGTCTACATGAGTAATCCCATTCCAACTGATAACGCCTGTAATCTCCGCAGGATGATCCAAGGCATAGATCAAACTCACGCCCGCTCCTCTGCTATGACCCAGTAATAGGATTGGCTTATCCGTACCTACGTGTTTATGAATATCTGCAATAATAACTTGCAAGTCCTCTAGATCTTTAGAATATGTATCACCTGCGAATTTCTCTAGCTCTGTAAAATCCATCAAATCTTCACCCACCCCATTATGGGAAAAATTCAAGGCAACGACATCAACAGCTTCTGCTAATTCGCTCGCTACATAGGGAAACATTCCCCAGTTTTTGAAGCCTTTATAACCATGCAGTAGTAATAATGTGCCCTTACTCGGTTCTTGCTTTGCTTTATAAATATCGCCTCGTACGATACGCTGCTCTGACATATGTAGTTCAAATGGTATTCCTTTATAGTCCTCCATCTGTTTCTCCTTCCTCTCGTTACCAAATCATTAATCAATCGTATACTTTTGTCATTTTATCACAATCTAACTCAGACAAGACAACTTTAGCCAACCGAGCCTTTAAATTTCATGTCAAACAGCCAACTCGCATCTTTGACACAAATGCCATAYGAATAAAGGAGGAAGCTTCCCTGTTATCAAGCCTAAATCGCAGTAAGCTGCGACTACTATTTCTCACCTTCCTTCTAACTCAGCTTTTGAGTCAAGGAATTAACAGCCGTTCACAAGCACAGCATATGGAACCATTACACAAAGAGACGGCCGTCGAGGCGGGAACCATTCAACTTCAAGTCAAAGCATCGCCAGGAGCTCTTTATCAAACTGAACTTACCTTCGTCAATAAAGCATTACAACGCGCATTGGAAGAGGGTACAGCAGGCGATGCTTCTTTAGAAGCGATTCCMCCAGACACCACACTCACGTATAACAAAAAGGGGCAAACCATCCTTCTTGGGGTCACCCCAAACGGAGACGTCATTGATTGGACTTCGAAGCAACATATCCTTCTCCCCAAATCAGCTCAGGAATCGCTTCACATGCAAGTAAAAACCMTTCGCGCGAAGCATTATGGCGAGATGCTGCCTTGGGAAGAAGCAAGTCTGGTTCTCCCCAAATTCAGTTCATTTACCGTCGTTGATGTGATGAGCGGACTTAGCTTTGAAGGGCAGCGTCGCGCGGGCTCCCACCATGCGGATGTACAGCCGCTAACGAAAACCGACTCCGCGACGCTCAAAAGCATTTATGGCGGCCAATGGAGCTGGGACCGCCGAGCGKTCCTAGTGAAGCTCAATGGCCGCACGCTCGCCGCCTCCATGCATGGCATGCCGCATGGCGGTGATGGGATACCGGGAAATGACTTCAATGGTCATTTCTGTATTCACTTCCTCGGGAGCGTGACCCACGGCTCCCGCTCCGTTGACCCGGCGCACCAGGTCATGGTGCACCGAGCCGCAGGCTTGCTGCTGGACTACGTCAGCAAGCTCTCGCCCTGGGCGCTGATCGACGTCTGGATCAGCGCCGCACACCAAGGTGACCTGCAGCTGCTGCAGGTCACCACAGGGCAAGAACAGGCGATGCATGTGCGAAGCATGCGCCGCCTGTCCAAGTTCAAGGAGCTGGATACATCCCAGCTCCTGCAGTTCGACACAGCTGTCGATGTAACGATGACAGCTGCTAAAGCCTCCGCGACGTCTAGTCGCCGCGTGCTCTTCCATCTTGAACGTGCATCTGTACAAGATCGGTGGTACATACGCAGCGCGGTGATCCATTGAGAAAAGCCCGGCCACTTTGGAAGTCCCAAAGCAGTCGGGCTTTACATATTTGTTATTCACCGGTATTACTCCAAAGATTGACCCGAAACCCTGCGTAACTCATTAGCGAGTCGATGGAACTCATTCTGTGCAGCTACGGATGAGGTTGCCTCATATCCCGCAGAAAGAAAAGGAATGATCGCATTGGCATCTTTCACAGTAAGCGGATAGGTAGGTGGTTCTGGTGTAACCCGTTTATTCCACCAACCTTCATTTCCGTACGATTCATCATAATCAATAGCAATACCATTCAGCATGACATCATTTAGGTATTGATAAATGTTAATAAATGTCGATTTCTTACCTGCGCTCCACGCATAGGTTTGCCAGAATCGAGAGCAAGCCCCAGCAGCATATACAGCCTCCATGACGGCGTATGAACCATACACCCCCGTCGTGTAAGCAGGTGTAGCCTCGCTCGCTGCTTTAATATATGCGATAACCGAATCCATCTGGGCAGCCGATACATCAAAATCAACAGCAAAATAGATGCAACTACCTTCCGGCTGACCCACTTGTGCAGCAACCTGCAAAGCTGTTGCCCCGTCCGCCAAACCAGCGCTTCTACCACCAAGAGCACGACTCGCCGTTGTCTCAAAAACAGAAACCAACTGTAAGCCAGCTGCACTAATTGCGTCAGACTCTGATTTCGTTAAAGCTTTTGCACCACTTGGCACCAAATATCTGGCAACAAATGTATAACCCTGTCCGACGAAAGCAGCCGCTTTTTGTGCCGTAAGCGGTGTTGAACAATCAAACCCTTTCGTCACTTGCCATCACCTACTTTCCATTTGGTATTCACAGCATATGCCAAAAGAACGAGACCCGACACCATCAGGCATCTAAAGTCCCGTTCTCGGGCTTGAAAAAAGGCTCTTCTCCATGGAGAAAAGCCTCTTCCTTCAATCGATTATACTTCTTTCGTGCCAAAGCGAATTGCATTTCGTTCTTTGGCTCGCTGCGCTTCTACTTCTCGATTCCGCGGCTCCGCATTCGTAACCAAAGAGTCCATGAGCTTCTGTGCTGCCAATGCTACTTCTTGCACAGCCAACTGGAACGCTGCTTCATTCACCTTTGAAGGCTCCGTAAACCCAGAGATCTTGCGCACAAATTGCAGCGACGCCGCCCGAACTTCATCCTCTGTCACGACCGGTTCATAGTTGAAAAGTGGTTTAATATTTCGGCACATATCGTACTCCTTCGGGCCAAGTATCCCATTTACTATACCATAAATCTATACCCCGATCCCCAAACGGTTCCTATGTATTGAGGTTTAGAAGGAGTTTCCTCGATTTTCTCCCTAATTCTAGCAATATGGACCGTTACCGTAGACGCGTCACTCATCGCATCCATTCCCCAGATCCGCTCGAATAACTCCTCCTTGCCAAATACCCGATTAGGATATTGAACAAGAAACAGAAGCAGGTCAAATTCCTTTTGAGCAAGAACCACTTCATTTCCGTTCACAAATACGCGTCTGGCATCTTTCTGAAGCTCAAGACCCCTGATCTGGATCGAGCTCCCTTCCATGCCTTTACCAAACCGTTCCTTCATCCGCTCAAACTTCTTCAGATGAGCACTTACTCGTGCCACAAGCTCCCCTGAGCTGAATGGCTTCGTTATATAATCGTCCGCACCGAGGCCAAGTCCATTCACTTTGTAAATTTCCTCTGCTCTCGCCGATACTAGAAGCACGGGAATATCATCATGCTCACGAATGCTTCTCAACACTTCAAATCCATCTATATCGGGCAGCATGATATCTAAGATAACAAGCTCAAACGCTTCCTCCTTGAGCGCTCTCAGACCATCCGTGCCGTTGTTTACCATCTTAACGGAGTAACCACTCAATTCCAGATAATCTCTTTGCAAATTGGCAATACTCTGGTCATCCTCGACAATCAAAATTCTTTTCATCATAACCTCCGAACATGTTTAGAACTTTTTAAGTGATATCATAATCCCAGTTCCCTCACCTACGGCGCTCTTTGCCCATATTTTCCCGTCGTGCCCTTCAATAATTTGCTTAGCTATAGCTAGACCCAGTCCACTTCCATTCTTTCTTGAAGGATCTACCTGATAAAATCGTTCAAATATAAATGGAAGCTTGTCCTCGGGTATACCATTTCCGTTATCTTTAATTTCAATAATCGCAGATGTTCTAGTTTCCCTTAGTATGATGTCAATCTTGCCATTTGCTTTTCCGGCATACGTCATGGCATTGTCAATGATGTTTTGCACGACCCTCTTTAATCTTTCGCCATCAATTAATACTTTGACAGGCTCTTTTAATTCATTTATTAAGGCTATGGCTACATTTGCCTTCTCACATTCATATTTATGATCAGCAACACAATCCTCGAAATAACTGGTCAAATCGCTCTTCTCAAAATGGTAAGGAAGCTGATTCAAATCGAGTTTGGAATATAAGAGAAGATCATCAATCATCGCATTGACCAAAATAGCCTTGGAACGGGCGGTTTCCAGATACTCCTCCATCTTCTCAGGCGTCTTAGCTACGCCATCAATAATACCTTCGATATAGCCTTTAATGGAAGTCACAGGCGTCTTTAAGTCATGTGAAATACTTGAAACTAGAAACTTTCGATTATCATCATATTTTTGCTGTAAATACACAGATTCCTTTAATTTGATCCGCATTAACTCCAAGGTTATCCCTAGTTCCCGAATCTCGCCTTCGCCATCTTCGGAAATTTCGCTGCTTAGATCGCCTTCCCGAATTTTGATCGCGGCATCCGTTAATCGGGAGATCGGTATTATAATACTACGTGAGAACTTATAGGAAATCCAACTATTCATCAGCAAAAATACAATTGTGAAAAAACTAATCGTAAAGATGCCAAGCATCCAATATACCTTTGTATTCACCTTGATGGGCGCAAGCAGCAGCAGAATACCCGAATCACTAGATGAAAGTTTGAAATCCGCCCGGTTAAACAAGTACGCTTGGCCATTAAGCTCGATTTCATTGCGATTAGACTCACTGGACAACATTAAACTTTTCTCGATATCTATCTTATTAAAATGTTGCGTGGCGAATATTACCTCTCTACCCACAATAAGGATCGCACTGGCATTCAAAACGTTCACACGATCAGTGAGGTCTTGTTGATAGGTCTTATCAAGGAGTCCCTCGAACCCTAGAGTCAGCGCTTCTTTTTTAATCTCACTGATGGCTGCACGAACCTCAAACGCTCGTTGAAACTGCTCTATACCGGCTTCACGGCCCAAAACTTTCGTATACGTAGCAACAAAAATAATGACAGCCAAGATCGTCAAACCAATGGAAAGCAGCACTGCCAGTGTATTCATCGTGAAAAAACGTTTTGTTAAGTGCATGTAGAT
>NZ_JBFTPF010000085.1:0-20960 GCF_056398345.1 Paenibacillus sp. 01T442 | reverse complement strand
TCACACAATGAAGTTAGTTCCGTTCCAGTAAGTCTCACTCCTGTTAAAGGCATTGTAAAAGGAACGGTTATTGATGAGGATGGCCATTTCGTTGTTGGCGCAAATGTTTCGCTTGATGGGGTTTCAGCAACCACCAAGAATAGCGGGGAATTTACGTTCAACGATGTTACGGCGCGTAGCGGTGTAGCACTCATCGTCACGAAAGCTACCTACGAGACGGTAACGGTACCTGCCTTTGATTTAGCTAAGGGTCAAATCAAGGATCTGGGCAATGTGACAATAAAGAAAACCAAAGGTTCTATTTCAGGTAATGTTACTTTACCGTTCGGCGGCAATCTAGCATCTGCCATAATTACACTAGTAGAAACTAATCATACGGTTGAAATCGATGAAAATGGGCATTTTGCCATTAGTGACCTGCCAGTAGGTGACTATACGCTTCAGGTTTC
This sequence comes from Paenibacillus sp. 01T442, assembly GCF_056398345.1. NCBI lineage: Bacteria > Bacillati > Bacillota > Bacilli > Caryophanales > Paenibacillaceae > Paenibacillus > Paenibacillus sp. 01T442. The sequence goes on along the minus strand of NZ_JBFTPF010000085.1, from coordinate 20,511 downwards.
CGCGGAGAATTATGTGGGACAAAGCTTTACGGTGACGGTCACGAGAAACGAGATTACATCAGTTACCGTAAGCCTCACTCCGAACGCGAGTATTGTAAAAGGAAAGTTATTTGATGAGGAAGGACATTTCGTTAGCGGAGCTCTCGTCTTACTCGATGGCGTCTCTACAACCACCAATGCAGTTGGAGAATTTACGTTCGACGATGTTACGCCTCGAAACGATGCACAGCTAGAGGTCACGAAAGATAACTATGAGACTGTATTTTTACTACCATTTAACCTATCAGCTGGTGAAACCAAGGATTTTGGCAATCTGGTCATTCAGAAACTCCGAGGCAGCCTAACAGGAAACATTACTTCCGCTACGGGAAGCAACTTAGCATCCGTTCAAATCCGTGTTAAAGGAACCGAAACAACGGTATATACAGATGCATCTGGTAATTTTACAATTAATAACCTTCCAGTAGGGAGTCATACGCTTCAGATTTCAGCGGAGAACTATATCGGACAAGACATATCTGTAACTGTCCTGCAAGCTGGCACCCCGTCTGTCTCGGTAAGCCTCACACATCAAACAGCGAATGTTCAGGGCTACGCCAGATCCACTACCGGTGAGATCATAGCGTATACACAAGCTACAATTCCAGGAACTAGCTACTCAGCTTATGTAAACGAAAGCGGTCAATTCACATTTTATAATTTGCCTGTTGGATATATGATTCAAGAGATCGTTATTGCCGACTACCAGCCAAAACTTCCGTTAACTGCGATCACGGTTACACCCAATCTTAATAGTATCGGTACAATAGAGTTTCAACCCGTGGGAACAATAACAGGCGTAGTACGAGCAAGTGATGAAACCAATAATAATCCCTTGTTATCGAAGGTAACGGTCACTCTGCAGGTCATCGGCGGTAGTTATGTTCAAACGACCCTATCCGATGATAACGGCTCGTTCAGCTTTAGCAGTATCCCTGCAAATGTAACTTATACCCTCACTATTGAAAAAGCAGGCTATGTGTTGTATCCGATGCAGCCATTCACTGTTACTAAGGGTCAAAATTATAAATATCTTTACTTGCAACAAGGGGTAGCAGTAACTAACGAATCCCAGCTACTAGCGGCATATGCTGATGCCAGTGTTCCTTATATTTTATTACTGAATGATATACATCTATCAGCACCATTCAATTTCAACCGACCTATCTCGCTCAGCGGAGTATCCGCATCCAATTCCAACATCAAGCTAACTTCTCCTAATTTTTTAATTTCATCCGTAGGTGTTGGGTGGAGTGGATTAGATATGTATTGTGATGTTGGCAGTGACGAAACGAAACTTCGGGCAGCACTTTACAGCTTCGTAGGTGCAATTAAATTAAACGGCCTAGGAAATTATGATGGATTCATTAAAATAGTACCTCAGAAGAATTACTATATCACGGATGGTACAAGCAACCTTACTGCGTTTGTAAACAACGCTGAAGGATTAGGAAATGCACTCGCTAATCCAAATGTTTCAACCATATATGTAGCTGAAAATATTTATTCCTACGGTAATTTGAATTTCCCAAACCGATCGATTCACTTTATTAGCCAATCGGAGAAAACAATTCAAAAGGATAGTTATTCCAATACTAGCCAAGTACAACTAACGAACGTCAGATTATTGCCCGAGCATGATACGATACCGCCTTCACTAACCGCGGTCTCCACTGGCGTCGTGGAGCTTGATCTACAAGATGTAACAGCCACTTTAAATGAGGCCGCCACACTTTACTTGGTGCCTGAAGGAACAACTCGCGTATTAGGGGAAATTACTTCACACGCAGTTACAAGTGTGTTTGCCTCTACGGACGGACAAGCTTCGTTGAAGTTAACATCGGTCCCTCCAGGTGACTATGTGCTGTATGCCGTTGATAGCACTGGGAACATCTCAGTATCGTCTGCTGTGATCCATGTGCATAAATCCGTATCGAAGGTCTTGTCGGATATCCGCTATGGCTTAGAGATAGCAAACATGACTTGGATTACCAGCTATGATTTTATTAGAGCAGGACTTCAACATATAAACGAAGATCAGCTCGACTTGTATCAATTTGCTCTTAATATGGATAAGGACGCACTGCTTTCATCCTCAAGTGATCAAGATTTTGTTGCGATCATGCAAGGTTGGGTGGATGCCGTGAATGCCGCGCCAGTTATTCAACGAGCGTTAATGTCAGGCTTCTATAACTCTTACAATTGGTCAGTGCTCAACAATAGCGCTGAAACCATCCTCAATGCTTATCAGCTAACTGGGATTTCCTCCACCTCGCAGCTTGCTGTCGCAGAACATCTGATGGAACTTGAATTCCAGCGCGGCGCTTATAAGCTTTTGACTAGGACAGCGATTCAAGAGGCGATCAATGACACAGCACCGTCACCTGAGTTATCTAACTGGACAGGAACACCTATTCAACAAGGACTCGGAACACGGCGTGTAGCTCTCCGTTTGAGTATCAAAAACGCTAAAGGAGTTCCGTTGAAAGGCTACACAGCGGACGATCTCACAGTTAAAATTAATGGAGAAGAAAGTAACCTAAGCGATCTCGAGATTTTCCCTTCGTTTGTATACGATAATGTCAGTAGCTCCTATCAAATCGTGTTTGCTGGCGACAATAGCTCGACAACGTATACACTTTCGGATCTTTCACTTCGTGGAACAGTCATCCAAGCAGAAGAGTTGTCCGTAACGACACCAGATCTGGGGGTCCCGGTTACAACAATTTCGCTCAGTATTTATACGAACTCTAATCGTATTCCTACCAATAGCTCTAGTACAGTCAGCCTAATTATTGCGCCTAGTAATGCGACGAATAAAGACATTGTCTGGAGCATTGAGCCAAGTGGGATTGCGACTGTTTCCCAACAGGGATATCTGAATGTTACGGGCATAGGGCATTTTACGCTCACAGCAACGAACCTGTTATACGGGAAAAGTCAGACGCTAGAGTTGGAAGCCGTGGATAGTGAATCTGCGCTGAGTGTCATACAGGCTTACGCAGCAAGCGGAGGAACTTCTTCCTTAACCTTGGAAGTTTTAAAGAATACATGTGTCGGTAACATCGTGGATAGTGCATTTGAGAATTACAAAAGAGCAATCGTAGCGAAACGCGGCGAATTCGTGGGCCTACAAAACTATCAAATTGCTAATTTACTACAAGACATATTTAGTGAGTACACCTCTACCGCAGCTCTTAACCAAGCTTTATACGCATATATCGATGATAACCCTGCGGCTTGGGATGCACTGGATAAAGATGCTTTAGCCACTTTTGGCGTTTATCAAGCGGATGCTACCAACTTCCAGTATGTAAAGCAAGTAATCTTGGATACATTTATGGAAGATGGCGGACCACTCGGTCGCACACAATTGAATACTTTGCTCTCTAAGGTGCCTAGCTTCTCCATTAGAGATTATAATCCAACTGTTTATGCCACTCAAATGATAAGCCAACATTTGAAAAATGACGGCTCCAATGTTGTCGTGACATTCAAAGTTGCCAACTTATATAACGAGGGTAACACAGGCCTTACTTCGCAGGATGTGAAAGCAATCGTTGGCGGGGAGACAAGAGGTTTATACGACTCCGCATTGTTTTCGAACTTCCTGAATCTTGGAAACGGCGTTTACAGTTTTGAAGTCTTGCAATCGGCTTTAGCAAATCCGCTATCGATCGATGCATTAAAGGTTCGAGTTGGCTACTCGTATATTCCAATTGCAACTGAGATTTCAGTGAGTAGACAAGCCGCGTTGATCGAGCAAGCAGCCGCGAATCATACACTGAACATTGTGGATGAACTGTTATTTACTGCAGGCAACCTGCCAAGCTTGCTTGGACTTAACTTTACTACTCTTACAACTAATTTGGAATCGGCCTACGTTGCACATGGCAATGTGCTCACAGAAGGTTCGATCCGCCGAATAATTAATGGCATGCGTGTCGTAACATCTTATCATCCAACACAATCAGCGAGCACAGACACATACCGCCTTGTATTTAACCAAAACATAATTGGAAGCTTGTTCTATTCTGTAACCGCACGTAACCAGAACGGCTACCTAGCTAGGTACAGCACGAGTTATTCCACCAATATGTACGATTTCACATTTGTACATACATCAACTTTTCCTGTCGTTCTCACGTACACAGCCGATGCAACCGAGAAACTGAGATACAGCAGCGATAATTCAGTCGTGCCTGATTTTGAAATTGTTTTTACGAACTCATCTTCATAAAACAAATGAAAAAAATCCCACTCTCTATATTAGAGGGTGGGATTTTCGCTAATCAACTCATACAAGTCCCTCACCTGACAACCGATGGTATCCGCAACGGAAATCGCCACTTGCAAGGGCATGACTCTCTTATTTTCCATATAGTCAACGATCCGCTCCGGTTTATAGAACAAAGCTCTAGCCAGTTCCTCCCTACCCATTCCGTGCTCATCCAAGCGTTCTTGTAGTAAACAACGACCCAGTTCAAATTTCATTCACGGCTAACCCCTGTCCAAAAGATTGTTACCCACAGCCTCGCCAAGATTAGTCACCTTTATTCGTAGTGATAAAAACCGTCAGGTATGTTCATCCTGACGGTCCTTATCGCTCGAATGTTGGAGGTGGAATTTGTTTGTTTTGTGAGACGGTTGCTACAGACCTTATTTGTACTAACTGKAAAATGTACAGCTAATTATGAGTAATTTCCTCGCAAACTCGATTTAACTGTAAAACATGTAGTTAAAATTACCCGTTTTGTTTAAATTGGTAAAAATGTTTGTAATTACCTGTATAATATCCATCTATTCTGAGTTTAATCCCCAAAACTAAAAATCTAACTGTAGAAAATCCAGTTATTCGCTTGAAGCAGATAGACCGCGTTCAGTTGTAGGTTTCGTTACTGTCAACCATTAGTCCGTAGTAATAAACCAATCAGCCTTCTGTGTGGCTAGCAGCTTTCGTTGACCTTGGAATTCGTCATAGATGCTGAGGGTATATTTTTGTAGAAACTTTGTATTATAAATGAGGCCAGGATCTGGAATTGATATTTTGAAATTGTTTCTCTTACCGAGACGAATCTTAGAATCTTCATCCGCCGTTGAATCTCCATTGATGACATCAAAATCTTTGAAATCAAATCTCTTCTCAAATCGCTTAATTTCGCCGCCATCCTCAAAAACAAGCAGCAAGTTATGACCTTCGGTATTAATCTCCGTCATTTTCTCTTTGGTTAACTCATAGTTGAATTGCAACGTAAATACACCGTCCGAAATGGATGTTCCAATTTTATCAATCGAGATCGTATACGGGAATAAATCCACATTTTTAAGTGTTGTTGCTGCATTCGTCTTCTCGTCTGGCAGCCAGTAAGCTATTGGATTCACATAGGAATCTGGAACGGATTTTTCACCTTCCGACAGCTTGCCTTCCGAGACTGCTTCTCCTAGAAGTAAATTCATATTTGTCGTGGAGAATCCCTTGGGAACCGATGCCCAAACATTGAGCAGCGCTTTGCCAGTAGGACTAATCTTGTTCTTCACTTCAACAACGTTTGCCGGGAATACCGTACCGTCTGATGAACGGAAATTAGCAACGAGCTTGGACACATTCGTGAACCGCTTCTCCAAATTGGTGGCTTCCACCATCGCGGAGTACATGATATTCGTTTTATCCTCATAGGTCGATACGCTCCGAACCCCGTACTTCGCCTTTCGCCCGATGTCATTCGATGTATAAAATTGCCCCATACCGATGAATGGAATGGCTTGAAGTTCAGCTTGAGTCGAGAACTCCAGCACATCCGTAGCTGTCGTACTGCCTGTACTTGTACCTGTTCCCGTTCCTGGCGTTTCCCCCTCATTCTCTTGGAGAACTAATTTAATGCGGGAAAACTCGTACGTATAGGGTACTTTACCTGCAATTTGCAGATTGACGCTTGCACCCGCTCCCAACCCAATCACTTTGGCCGTCTGAATAAGCTTTGCATCAATTTTCACTGCGTCATCCAATAAGAAATACCCGGATAATTTCGGGATAGGCAGTGATTCTTCCCCCTTATTACTCAATGTTAAATCGGCTGTAAGCAGGTCCTGATCTTCCCACGGCAATCTGTGCAAACCATTAAGCTCAGTCGTATACACACCAGATTTACTTGTGAAGGTATATGCCTTCCCTACGGAGCCTCCTTCGGGCTGAGAAACAGCTGGAAGCTGGAAATTCGCAACGGCGACATTCAATTTCAAATCTGGAATCGTCTCCGCAACCGCTAATTGCCAAGCATCTGCCGCGACTGTAACTGGAATCGAACCCGAGAGCTGAATTTCTTTCGTCTCCTTCGGATTAATTTGCAAATCCTTCAATCCCTTGGCTTCCATCGGATACAGCAGCCCTTCTGAAGTGCGGATAGAGAAGAGGTACGCAGGAATAGTTACAGTATGACTTCCAACATTCTCCAAGCTCACATACACCGTTGGAACATGATATTTCTCATTCTTGTTACTGACGAACTTTTTAATCGAAGCCTTCACGTTAGTTCCACCAACAGAAATCACAGATGCAAGATCAGCAGGGGTTACATCTGTATAGTCATCAGGAACGGCTACCTCGCCTAACACTCGTTCAAAGTTAGCTTGGTTGAAATCCCACTTAATAAACTGCACAACGAGATCTTGTAAGTTCGTGCTCGTATTCACAGTGGCATAGAACGTTATATCGGTCGTTGAACCGGGAGCTACCCGGTTCTTATCCTTATCTGCCGGAAGTAACCGAGCTGAGAATTGATTACCGGATTTGCTTTTCAGACGCACCCAATAATCGATAAATTGCAGTTCACTGCTACCCTCGTTATGAATAGAAATGATAAATGTAGCCAATCTGCCACTTTGATCCTGTAGAAGATGAATCTGTTTCAACTCAAAGTAACTGCTTCCAGTCATGTTGACCTTTCCCACATCTAGAACAAGTGTGGAGGGGCTGCTATCGGCCMAGACAGGTGCAATGGCTCCTAGCGTAAGCAGCGCTGACAAAGCTATAGTTGCTACATACTTATGGTGAGTTTTGATGATCATGATGGGCTATTTCCTCCTTCCATTTCCACCTTATCCTGCGGGAACCGCTTGAACTTGATTCATCATCGGTTGCATAGGCGCAGCTGGGTTTTCTTTCATTTGTTTGAGCATGGCATCGCCATCCGTTTGCCATTTCTTAAGCGCTTCGCGAGCCGTTATTTTCCCTTGTAGGACATCAGCAAACAGCTTACGACCAATCTCTTGCACTTGATAAATATTAGGATTATTACGATAAATTTTCGAATTATCTTCAATTGGAGCCGGCGTTACATTATAAAAAGCTTCCATGTGAAAATCCAGTCCTTCTGTAGGTTTCAAGTATTTGGAGCGTGCCACCAACATATTTTGACTGCGCGATTTTAGTTTGGCCCAATCATCGCCATTAATGAACTTGATGAACTTCCAGGCATCGTCTGGGTTTTGCGATTTGGCGTTAATGCCCATAATGCCGTTCATATAAATAGAGCCGCCTACGCCTTTGGCTTCAGGGTGAGAAGGAATTGTGACAACATCCCAATCGATCGGTGTGTAGCCTTTATAATTGGCTGCATTTTTATTTGCGTTCGTGAGCTGTTGAATTTGGCCATAATTGAGAATCCCCATAGCTAACCGACCCGACATAAAATCATCGTACGCAAAAGGATTATTCTGATCATACCTTTGATTCATTTGCTTCTGCGGATCTGCTACCGCTGGGAAAACATTATCTTTTTGCAACTGTGCCATTTTGGCCCATACTTTCTCCCATTGGTCCGTATCTACCGTCATCTTCTCGCCAGCATCATCAAACATTCTTAATTGCAGAGGAGCCGTATACATTTGCATGCCGTAGAACAAATCGCCACCCTGGGCTTGTGTTGTAAAAGAGAACCCATTAATTCGCTTATCCCCTTCACCTTTCGCCAATCGTTTGGAAAGATCAAATGTCTCATCCCATGTCATGCCGTCTTTCGGATAATCGACTCCTGCATCTTGGAACATTTTCTTATTATAAATAAGTGCAGAGGAACTGAATGTCGGAGCAAGGGCATAAATCTTGCCTCCGCCTGCATTTTTCATTCCCTCTATCACAGCTGGAACAATGCCCGTTGTATCGAATTTATCTTTCGTTATCCGAGAATCCAACTGTAATAGCAAGTTACTTTCGATGATTTCAGGCAACTGTTCATAACCAAGCATGACCACATCCGGTGGATTATCGCCCTGCATCACTTCTTTTAGCTTATCCATAGGATCCGGCATCTTCTCACCCGGCTGAATGTTTCCGTTCATGAACTTTTCATCCATCGTTGAAATGATTTCTAGCTTGATATTCGGATTAGCAAATTCAAATATTTCGGTAAATTGCTGTGTGAAATATTCATAATTACCACCATAGCCCATATTGGTCGCGATCTTCAGCACACGCTCCTGATTATCGTCGGTTTTCTCCCCTTTGGTACAAGCAACAGCAAGTGGAGCCATCAAAGCTAAGGTTAGGGTTGTAACAATCACTTTACGTGTCATTTTTATCATTTTAATTTTCCTCCGACCGCTCGCGAATTAGATGAATCTTTTTCCTCATTTGCCGGTAGTGCTCTCGGTGCTTTAATCATGATCGTATCGCCATCAAACTCCATCGTTGCTTTCCCGTTAATGTTCAGAGCTGCCAAATAAGCTTTGGGAACCTGTAGACGGCCTGCACGATCCAACACGACATATTCCTCATGAGCATCACCTGTGAGTCCTGTCGAAATTCCCTCTACAGTTGAAATAGATGGGTTGCGGGCAATAAACTCCGAGCTTGTCATCCCATCTCGAATAGCAACGACGCGCCCTACTTTGCCCGCCATGGACATATCGTGAGTAACAATCACAATCGTGACACCTAGTTCCTTATTCAATCGTTGAAAAATAGAAAGAATCATATCCGCCGTCTTCGTATCTACCGACCCCGTAGGTTCATCTGCCAGCAGCAATCGTGGACGGTTTGCTAGCGAAATCGCAATGGCCACGCGCTGTTGCTCACCACCGGAAAGCTCTTGCAGTTTATTATTTAGACGGTGGCTAAGGCCCACCCAGTCCAGCAATTGCTTCGCGTAGGCAGGATCATAGTTCCCGCTAAGCATCATGGGCATTTCCACATTTTCAAGTGCAGTCAAGTAGGAAACGAGATTCCGCGCATTATTTTGCCAGATGAAGCCTACCGTATGTCGTTTGTAATCAACGAGCTGCTTATCTGTAATCTTAAGCAAATCCCAATCTCCGACTTTCACTCCACCTGCGGAAGGGCGATCAAGACCTCCTAAGATGTTCAGCAAGGTAGATTTACCGCTTCCGCTATTGCCAATAATCGCCATTAACTCCCCGTCGTCAATCTGGATATTAAGTCCTTGCAACGCGACAACTTCGATCTCGTCGGTTTTATAAATTTTCACTAAGCCCTCGCAAGTAATCACGCTATTTCTCCTCCCCCAGCTTCACTGCTTGATGAACACGCAGCCTTCTAATGTGTAAGAACAGCAACAGTGCGCCAGTTAGCATCATGAAAGCAACCACGAAATATAACTGATAGGTGTCTTTGGAATCGAAGATGACTCGGAACGGCGGCACCTGCGTCTTTACATTCTGGGATGTTTGTAGAAAGGGTAGGAAGAAATAGCTCGTTAGCTTGCCAATTACGATACCTAACACGATGGATAGTCCAGCGGTGAACCCCTGCTCGAGCAGCAGCATCCCCGTCAATTGCTTACGGGAAAGCCCCATAGCACGCAGGACACCGAATTGTACAACCCTGCTAGATAAGTTAAAGAACCAATACAGCATATAACCGATCAAAGACACAACGACAGAAACGAGAAAACCCAAGCTAAGAATACCGAATACGCCACCCCTTGCTGGGAGCTTCTTCTGGACGATGAGCTCGTTGCGAACATCCTTAATGGAAGCAATTTCAATTCCTTTGCCCTGTAAAGCTGTAACGATCGGAGCCACTTTAGCGTCCGGTTTCATTTTGAGCCATACTTCATAGGGTAAAATTGGTGCTTGATCGTAGATGTATTCCAGATTTGCTACGAAAAATGGTGTTTGATCCGGATATTGAGCCGGCCAATATGGTAATATCCCAACAATCACGAATTCCAAGGGCTGCTGTCCGACTGTAATGGATAGCAAATCACCCTCCTTAAGCGCATATTTGCTGGCATAACTGGATGGAATGATAACCGCTTGCTCATAGCTGCCTAGTAAATTCAAATATTGATTTGGATGGGCAGGAAATAGATCAGGTCGGAACCACGCTACTTTAGCGAAATCCGTATTATCGATCCCCATAATCATTCCCTGCCCAGTGGATTTACCGGAAACGACGACATTTCCTTTGGTTTGCATCACTCTGGCAGCAGCCTGAACGCCTTCCAAATCGCGGAATACTTGAAATGGCGGCTCTACATAACGTATTTTGGTGGGGGTTTCCTCACCAGGCTTCGGGCCACCTTGACCTTGACCCTGGTTTTGGCCACCGCCTGAACCGGATCCTCCGTTTGCCCCATTCCCTCCTTGAGCTTCGCCGCCTTTTCCACCGGCGTTCGGGTCCTGCGGCAAATCATCGGAGAAACCTTCCCACACGGTTTGTATCACAACGTCGGTACCATACTGGTATAAGATTCGCTCTGAAGAATTCAAATCTATCGTACGTGCAGCCGAGGAATTGTACACACCAAGACCCAGTGTAAGAATGAGCAGCAGCATTAACGGATAATACGCTTTGGCTGAACGAGACAGCTGAATAAGCGTTAAATAGAGCGGCACAGGCAGGAACTTTCGGCCAAACCAACCGAACAGCCGCAGCAGCCACGGAAAGATGCGTAGAAAGAACAGTCCCAGTGCGAAGATCGAAAGTGCTGGTACGAAAAACAGCAGCGGGTGCACCTGAAGCTGATCAGTTGTCATTCCTGTTTGCACGGATAGTACTTGACGTTGGTCAAATAAGTAGAATCCATAACCGACAACCCCCAGCAGGACAATGTCGAGGAACCACCGCTGCCATAGTGGCGAACGGTCTGACCTTGCAAGCTGCTGCTTATAGTTGACGATTGAAGATCTAGCAAAAAGCACAGCTGGAATAACGCTGGCAAGAATCGCAATGAGAACAGCAAGCCCACCGTAAAGCATCGCTTCTGGTGTAAAGCTAATCGGAATCGATTTGCGATCCACGAATGTTAGGAACCCACTGGTAGAACCAATGCTCTTCGCCATGAACCAGCCCATAAACGGTCCGATCAACAGCGCTATCACGCCTAGTATCAATCCTTCTAGGAAGTAAATTCCCACAATTTGCTTCGTACTGCCCCCACGACTTCGTAAAATAGCAATCACGCCTCGCTGCCGATCCAGCGATTGTCTGGCATTCATCATAATGTAATAGAAAACCATGGCAATCATGGGCGCCGCCAATGTAAATAATAAAATCTGCATCTGTAGGCTCTGAGCTTTAAACTCGGTTAGAATCGGCTTAAAGGATACATCTACCTTTGTATTTTTAAGTTTCTGGAACAAGTTAATATCGAGTCGTTCCAAACGACTCTCTAGCGGCGACAATTGACTTGTTTGAATGTTGCGCAGATCGAAAGCATAATACCAATTAGCAAGTTGCAGCGGAATTTTCTTCTCCGTCAGCAACGTCTTCATGAATACATCATCACTAATAATAAGTGCATTAACTAACCCCTCTAACCCTTGGAACCAATACGCACTCGTTTCGTTCTTCGGTTTGAAGGAACCTACGATCTTCACCTTGAGCAATTGACTGCCGCTTGCACTTGCAACGGAATAGTTAAACACGTCACCTACGTGCAAATCATTGCGAAACAAAGCTTCTTCTAGGACGACAGCTTCCAATTGGCCATTTTGTAATTGTCCAGAAGGCATTTGTCCATTGGACCAATCGACTTGATCCTTTAACCCGCTTATTGACGTTAACGTCATTTGACGACGTTTACTAGGATCGGCTTTTGTCCCCTCAGCGGGAGTTAATTGTGCTCCTTTAATTGCATAGCTACTTGCATATGTATGTATGGGAAAAGCGATATCTTTGGGAACATCCTGTTGGATATACGTCTTGACGCTCTCCAGATCATTCAAATCTGCACGTTCTGTTCCTACTGCTTGATACCGCATAAGCAGTGAGCCTGCGGGAAGTCCCTCGCTCTTTTCTTCTAAAGATTTGGCAACGACACGCTTCAGAGACCCATCGGCATACATGGGAATGCTCGTGGTGAAGGCCACGGCCATGACAAGACCAAGCAGGGTGCTGAGCGTTAGCCAGCKGGTATTCCACATTTTCCGAAATAAAAACCGCAGCATCGGCATGGACATTAGCGACCTACTACTTTCTGTCCGGCTGTGAGACCCTTTATGATTTCCACATCCGTTGACGTCTGCTGACCGATTTCTACGTCCACTTCCTTCTTATTTCCTTGGGTATCAACGACTTGCACATAATTTCGGCCCGAATAGGAACGAAGTGCCGCAAGCGGGATCGTCGTGGCATTTTCTTTTCGCTGGGTAATAATCGTCACACTTAGCGGGGTACCGCGGTTCAGCCCTTTCGGAAACTCATTCAATTGAACAACCAAATAGTTATCAATCGTGTCCTGTTCCCCTTGTTGCCCCTGACCCGGGAACCCACCATTATTATTGTTGTTTCCAGCTTGCGGGTTTGGAAGCTGCTTTACTTTCCCTTTGTGCTGACCAGCTGAATTGATATCTACCTGTACTTCCATGCCGATAGCCACTTTCTTCGCATCATCAGCACTAATGCTTGCAGCGACAGTCAGTTCTTTCAAATCAGCGAGAGTTGCTACGGATTCCCCGGATTTCACGGTATCACCTTTCTTAGCAGTTACGGTGACAATTGTTCCACTGAACGGTGCGAGCAGTTTCGCTTTACTCACTTGCGATTCTAGCTTCGTCAGCTCCTCACGTTTCAGTTCAAAATCAATCTTCGCCTGCTCGACTTGTTCAGGTGACATTTCGTCAGCTTTGCGAAGCGTTTCGATCATCGTCAGCTCGTCCTTACGTGTTTGAAGCTTCTTCCGTTTCAAATCGCTCTCGATATCCGACAAGTCGAGTTCTGCAATCGGCTGTCCCTGTTCAACGGAATCTCCATTTTTCACAAGTATGGCACTTATCCGTTTGGCAGACATATCTTCGGAGAAGAACAATTTCTCTTCTTGCAAGGCCATTAATCGCCCGCTCCCTCTCACTTTCGTCTCAAGGGTTTCTGTTTTCACCGTATATTCAGGCTTTTTCGAAAGCTTAGGTGGATTAATCGACGGAAGCGCTTCTTCATCTTGTTCCTTGGGCAACAGTGAGCATCCCGAAGCAAGAAGGAGTGTGGAACTTAATAATAGTGCTGCTAGCGGTCTCATCGCCCACTTACGTGACGAATCTTCCGTCCACCATTTCATAAACATGATCGGCAACCTCCAAGATTGTAGGGTCGTGTGTGGTCATACAAATCGTGATTTCCTCTGTAGCGATGATGCTTCGAAAAACAGACATAATTTGGGCGCCCATCTGAGAATCCAGCTCAGCCGTTGGTTCATCCGCCAGTATGAGCGATGGCTTATGTGCAATAGCTTTGGCGATCGCGACACGCTGCTGTTCACCACCAGAGAGCTCATAGGGACGATGATGCATCCGTTTACTAAGCCCAACAAGGTCTAGGCAATGATTGACCCGCTCTTTCCACTGAGAACGTGGCGTCCCTGCCATGCGCAGCGCCAACTCAACATTTTCCCATGCAGATAACAATGGCATTAAAGCATAAGATTGAAATATAAAACCAATCTCTTTACGACGGATCAACGTCCTCTCATCATCACTGCTTTGGTGAAAGGCATACTCTTGAAACAAAATCTCCCCCTTCGTTGGCAGATCCAGCCCTCCGATTAAGTTAAGCAGCGTTGTTTTCCCCGAACCCGATCGACCTTTGAGCATGACAAGTTGCAGCGGCCTCAGCTCCATTTCAATCCCTTTCAGGACATCTAGCTGCTGACCTCCAACTTGAAAGGAGCGATGTACATCACTTACCGTCAACAAAGGCAAATGGGGCCCAATAATGCGAGAGGAAGCCACGTCAGATAACGGTTCTTCTTCGACAGAAAAAACCTCCAATGTGCTTTTTTTACGCAACCAGTTTGTCATATGGTTGATTTTCCTTTCATTTCCAAATTATCCGTATGATAAAGTAGACGGTGCAAGTAACTAAAAAGTTGCAGGAAAATTGGGGATTTCATCTATTTATTTGGATGATAATCCCATTTCCATGATACATTGGAATATACTATTAATTGGAAAATACATCCATACAACTAATTACCTATTTATTACAAAACAAAAGACGGCTCACCGCCAATTTCTTAGCAATGAACCGCCTCTTAAATGAATCGATGATTTTTATTTTTTCTAAAAATGACTACTTAAAGGAATTAAATACAGCCTCGCCGCCACTCGCACTCCCTCTACGCGACCAGATCACAACAGGGATCAACAACAGAGATAGGAAGCCTCCCGCCAACGAGAGCCAAGCAAAGCTTGAATGCGCAACAACCATGCCTGACAAAGCTCCGCCAGATGCTCCCGCCAACGAGACTAAGACATCGACAGTCCCTTGCGTCCTCGCACGTGTTGCCGGTGTTGTCGCATCAATAATCTGCGCAGTACCGCTGATTAAACCAAAATTCCAGCCAAGTCCGAGCAAGGCCAGCGCGACAATGAGCCAGAGCATCGAATCCGCCGGCGCCCATGCAGCAAACAGTCCGGCCAATAGCAGCGTAACCCCCGATGCACAGGACATGAAGATGCGCCCTAGTTTATCCACAAGTATACCCGTTACCAAGGAAGGCAAGAACATCGCTGCGACATGGATGCCAATTACCATGCCGACCGCATCTAAGCCGTGTCCATGATGCTTCATATGGATCGGCGTCATCGTCATGATCGCTACCATGACAATCTGCGTCAACACCATCACCGTGGTCCCGATGAGTATGCCTCGGTTACGCCCAGCAGGCGCTGAAGGATTCGCAGAAACCGCCCCATGCGCTTGATTCGTTTCCTGCGCCTCGGCTATCGCTTTAGCTACGATATAAGGATCGGGCCGGAGCCAAACCCACAACACCAAGCCCGCCAGCACAAAAGCCGCAGCGGCTAGCATGAATGGCCCCGCCAGCGCTGGTGCACCGACGGATGTCGCGAAATGCCCCATCACTCCGACTAAGTTCGGTCCTGCGACTGCACCAAACGTCGTGAAGACCATGGCTAAGCTAATCGCTCTTGCCCGCTGCTTAGGCCCAGCCAAGTCGGTTCCCGCATAACGTGTTTGGAGATTCGTTGATGTGCCTGCGCCGTAAATCAGCATCGAGAGGAACAGAAGTGGCAGGCTATTCGCAATAGCTGCGAATACGACGCCCATAGCCCCTACTCCTCCTGCGAGGAAACCGGCTGTTAAGCCTACCCTCCGACCATAGCGCCCAGACAGTCGTCCAACTATCCAGGCGGACGAAGCGGCACCTAGCGTCAACAATGCCGAAGGGATACCAGCCAAGCTGTCCGTTCCAAGCATATCTTGTGCGAGTAACGCTCCGACCGTCACACCTGCCGCGAGCCCTGCCCCGCCGAATAGTTGAGCGACGATGACTGTGCGTAAAGTTTTGCGGTAGAGCTGCTGTTGTTTTTCTGGAGAATGCTTATAAGCTTGAATCCCTTCGCTGCCTTTAGCCATTTCCGAATCTTCCTCCCCTGCTACAAAATGCCTTTTGTCATTATCATACCTGTGTTAGTAGTTATTGGCTATGTTAAATCCCTTTTTCTCATTGCCTTATCCCGTTACGTTGTTTCCTAGGAAACTAGATGTCAAAGGAGCTGTTCCTATGGGAATTTTAGAAAACTTAGGTAAACCAATTTCGTATAAAGCTATCGTCACGAACAAGCAACAAATTGCTGAGCATACCTTTAGAGTCACACTTAAGCTAGATCGCTTACTTTCGCAATCAGAAGATGCCGACGCTTAAGAACGCTAATCCACACGAATAAAAGGGCTGTCCCAAAAGACAGCCCCGAGGAAGGTTTGAGGTTGATTTGTAGCTTGCGAACGCAAGGTGAGTGCCGATTCGTCTTTAGATGCATAAACTACAGCTAATTTGCTCGAATTTGACGTATTTTCGTATTTAGATGGAAAAAGCACATTTAATTTGTATGAAATTTAAAGAATCGAGCAAATCGAAGGAATTTAACTACAGGAAATACAGTTAATCTTTGGAATTCGAGAATTCCACTTCAAATAGATGGAGAAAATCCAGTTAAATTGCGGGAAGCAGGTTCCTTGCTCATCGGTCATTAATGAAAAACGAGACTGTTTCAAAAAGTCTAAATTGACTTTTGAGACAGCCTCTTTTCGTTATTTTCACCCGATTAAAGGGGCTGATTGGCCAAGCGTTCCTTCGACCTCATTCCCTTCTTTCCTCCAGTACTCGATACCACCTAACATTTCTTTCACCTTGAACCCTAGACCTGAGAGACGAGCGGCCCCTTTGGTACCGCCGTTGCAAGCTGGCCCCCAGCAATAAACGACGATCGTTTGATCTTTGGAAAAGGAAGCCGTCGTTTCGACGCTGATTAGATTGGAAGGGAGGTTAATTGCACCGGGAACATGGCATTCTCCGTAGGCTTTTGCACTGCGAACATCGATGAGCAGGAAGTCATTGTAGCCATGCTGCATGTCATAACGCACATCCGCAACGTCCGTTTCCACCGAAAGCTTATTCATATAGTGCTGGTGCGTATGCTCCGGTGATGGGGCAGGCGTCTCAAGAACGAGCGATTTGGTTGTTTGAATAGTCATTTGGGTTACCTCCAGTGGGTTTGTCGATTTCTTGATGTTAATGTATCACAACCCTAAACACTGGAGTTATCGATAGTTATCGAACCTATACTTCAGTCATTTCGATAGTTAGCGCCGCCAAGTACCTCTAGAAATCCTAGATAGGCTTTGGATTTCCATTTTTTCTTAGCGATAATCAATTGCGTGTAGAACTTACATACCGGATGAACGAAAGGAATCGCGACGATCTGGCCTTTACGTATTTCCTCGTCGACGGCAATTCGGGGCAATAATGCAATCCCAAGACCGTAGATCACGCACTGCTTGATCGCCTCCAGATTGCCGAATTCGTAAGATAAGTTGTAACTTACCTGATGTCCTTTCAACACCTTAAGTAACATAGCGCGGTATGTACAGCCATCCTCCGTCAGGATTAGAGATTCATTCTGCAGATCTTCCACGTGAACTTCATTTTGCCCAGCTAATTTATGATCGGGACTAACAATGATAACAAGTGGTTCTTCTCTCATAATACGGCTCTCCAGCTCTGGATCCGTAAATGGCGGGTCCAGAATGATCCCGATGTCCAGTACGCCCTCTTTCACCGATTCAATAATGAAGGGCTCATTCCCCGGTTGAATGACAATGTTGACGTCTGGGTAATCGCGGCGATACGCCTGTAGATACGGGGGCAGATAGAAAGCCGCTAGCGTCTCAATCGTCCCTATCGTAAGCGTCCCTTTGGATTGCTTGGATACGACTTCCTTGGACTCTTCATGTAACCTATGAATATCATTCGCGTATTGCAGGAGCGCTTCTCCAGCCATCGTTAATTTCATACTCCGTCCAAAACGTTCCAAGAGAACAACGCCATAGGATTCCTCAAGCTTCTGAATTTGGGCCGTAATGCTTGACTGCGCATAACCTAGCGTTTCCGCAGCCCGTGTGAAACTTCCCCACTTCGCCACTTCCCGAAATGTCCTCAAATACGTCATTTCCATAGGTCTCACCTCCACAGGTTTACTAGGAGCATTCCTCTATTTGAAATATAACAAGGACCTACGGTCTTATCAACTATCATGATTTCACATCGAAGCGACTCCTAATAAACTTTTAACGCGGAGAATGGGTCGCACAAAGGATTTCCACGTACTGATCGAACGTCTCTGTGAGCACTTCATATTGGAAACTGGACTTCGCACGTCTGTAACCACCTTGTACAAGTCTTTCTCTGAACGCCTCATCCCTTGCCAACTGGAGAACGCTTTCTACAATTTCGGCATGTGAATTCGGATCCACGAGAACGCCTGTCACTCCATCAAGTACCGCTTCTAGAGCACCACCGGATCTTCCAGCAATAACCGGGATACCCGTCGATGCCGCTTCCAGATATACAATGCCAAACCCTTCCGCATCCMCCGTCTCCAGTTCCCTGCATACCATAATGAACTGATCAGCCAAGTTATAATAGTCATTCAATTCCTCACCGCCGCTTACGCTTCCAATGAACATGACAGCATTCGTAACGCCTGTAGTACTGGCAAGCTGCTCGAGGCGGGCCCGATCTGGACCATCACCAATAATGACATACACCGCATTGGGAATGTGTTGGATAACTTGAGGCATCGACTCAATGACCCGATCTTGCCCTTTTCGCGTAACTAATCTCCCTACGGATAAAATAATATATTTACCTTCAAGCCCATGTCGTCGAAGTAGCTCCACATTGACAGGTTTCCGCTCAAAAACGGCCTCTACACCAGGATGCACAAGACTAATACGAGAAGGATTAACCCCATAATCCTCCACGAACCTTTTAGTAAATAAACTATTCGTCAACACGCCATCAGCATGTATCAATATTTGTTTAACTAAATAATTTAAGCCGAAAAAACGACGAAACATAAGCATATCCATACCATGTGTTGAAATGACATAGCGCCGACCGCCAAACACTTTAAACAGCAATCCAATGAAACCGATTAGCACATAGCCATATACCGTGACATCTGGTTCTTCAACCGTCATCATCTTTTTCACGTGGCTGAACAATCGTCCCCAACTCAAAAAGTGTGCACGTTCTCCACGCATAAATGACCCACGCACTGTCCGAAAGGACTGTTCGTCATCGAATGCTTCACTCCCCGGATACTCAGGAGCCAGCACGGTAATGTCATGTTTGGTATGTTTGGACAGGTTGAAGTAATAACTTTGCATCCCACCGATTCCTGGTGGAAATACCCCGGTAACTAGTACGACCTTTTTACGATTCATAACTTCTCACCTTTCTCGCGAGTCTGCTGACCACCTGAATACTCATCCAGAACGTAATTTCTGCCATCACGTTCCATAACCGAGCAATGATCGATATCTGCACCGCCACATCTGTAGGTAACTTAAGCGATAAAAAGTAAACAAGAAATCCTTCCCTTATCCCAAGCCCACCTGGAAGTGGACTCAATAAACCGAGCAACCACGCCGTTGCGAACGTACCCGCAGCATATAAGATGCTGATATGGCCGGCGTCAAAGCTTGTCGTTAGCATCCAAAAAGCGATTCCCATCACGAAGTGACTACCTATGAAGCATAACAAATACGCAAAAAATTGATTACGAGACAGCGTGTATGCGGGAAAGACTGAACTCACTTTGGAAGGTGGGTCATTGGACTTCGTGATTCGCTCAAACCATTTCTGCAGCCAATTCCTCTTGGAAGCCCACCGAATTAAACGGTTAATCCAAGCCACAATGCGGGCATAGCACACATAAACACCAGCCACGGCTGTTAGCATAGATAAGAGAATGGGTGTTGGCTTCGCGACCAAGTTCATAGCGAGTAAGAGGGCGTATGAGAGTGCAGCGAATACCAACAGAATGTTCTCGTATAGAATAGCAGCGAACTGCGCTGCCAAGGGAACACCTGCCCTCGTAGCAAGCACGATACGTCCCGCATAGTTCCAAATGCCGCCTGGGATGTACTTCGCAAATTGCGAATCAATGAAGATCCTCAAACCTGACAGTAGACTAAGCTTGTGACTATTGCCCGCTTGCGCGATTCCCGTGCCTACTCCATTAACGATGAGTACCCAAATGCTCGCTTGTAACATTAAAAAGACGGCAAATAGAATCATCGATAGATAGAATCGATAATCCGCACGCTTTAGGAACGCAACCAGGTCAGCACCTTGAAGTGGCAAGCTTCGCAGAGCAAAATACACGATCACTGCGACAAGGATAGTTTTCAGCGTCGACTTCATCCATTTTGGTATCATCGCCTCGTTTCCTTTCGTTAACTTAGCGTAATCCACACATTGTATTACTTAATTGTAAGGGGTATAACAGGTAACTATTTTTGTTTTGTAAATTTAACGAGAGGTTAGCTAGGCATGAAAAAAAAAAAAAACTACGACTGACCAATTGACTAACAGGTAATTCCAAATCCTCTGTCGAATTAGTTAATAGCTAATTTGACGGAGGTCTTGCTCTATGCCATTACCAAAAAACCGAATCATTCCTGAAAAGAAAGTTTACTTTCACCCTGAA
>NZ_JBFTPF010000084.1:0-21045 GCF_056398345.1 Paenibacillus sp. 01T442 | reverse complement strand
GAGTTGATTGTATTGATTTTACGCAAGGCGGTTCTTTCCCAGGTGTTCGTGAGCAGGGATTTCCGGATCTTGATCAACTTTTACAGTTAAAACGTAGAGTTCGTTCACATGGGATGGAAATTAATCGGGTGACGCTGCCAGATATGTCGAGTAGTTTCATGTTGGAGGAGCCAGGCTCGGAGATCCAATTAGAGAACGTTTCCAATGCAATCAAAACCTTCGGAGAAGCTGGGATTACGCTCGTTCGTCAGCGTTTTGCAGGCGATGTATTTCCTTATATGGCAGAGGAATATACAGCCGTACACCGAGGCGGTGCGCTAGTACGCGGGGAGTCATTGAAACGCAATCTGGACAAACACCCGCCCACGGTGGAGGAGTTGAATGCTTGGTGGAAGCGATTTGATTTAGTTTTCGGGAAACTAGTTCCACTTGCGGAAGAGTATGAGATGAAATTAGCTGTACATCCTTCCGACACGCCGTATCATAACACACCATTTGGTGGACTTGGTTTGAATCGTGTCATCGATAGCTTCCCTAGTAGAAACGTTGGCCTCGTCTATTGTGTAGGTACACGGGGAGAAGCAGGCGGAACGCCGCTAGTTCTTGATGAAATTTATCAGTATGGACGCAAAAATAAAATCTTTCTTGTTCATTTCCGCAATGTGCGGGGGAGTCTGGCAACGGCTGGTGCATTCGAAGAGGCGATGTTGGATGATGGACATATGAATATGGCGAAAATATTGCTCGAACTCCATAAAGTTGGTTATAACGGCTGTATAAATCCAGATCATATCACCTCGCTCGAAATGGATCGTGCTCCCTATCTACGTGCAGAAAGCAAGATGAATTGGGTTGGCTGGGCGTACGCGATTGGTTATGTAAAAGCTCTTTTGGCGGCATTAACGGAGTTTAGAGGCGGGAGAGATTAACATGGGTGAAATGAAAACCTATCTGAACTATATCAATGGGGTGTGGCTGGCGTCTTCCAGCGTTGAGGTGGAGGGAAGTATTAATCCAGCGAATCGACATGAGATCGTGGGCTATGTGCAGAAATCGTCCAATGCAGATGTGAATGAAGCTGTTGTGGCAGCGACAGCAGCAAAGATGGCTTGGCGTAAATTATCCGGTTCAGCACGTGGCGATTATTTGTACAAAGTTGCAGATAAGCTTGAGCGGCGATTGGATAAAATTGCTGAAATGATGACGCGTGAAATGGGGAAAACGTTCCTTGAAGCCAAAGGGGAAACGGCAAGGGGCATCGCCATTCT
Source organism: Paenibacillus sp. 01T442 (assembly GCF_056398345.1). Taxonomy (NCBI): domain Bacteria; kingdom Bacillati; phylum Bacillota; class Bacilli; order Caryophanales; family Paenibacillaceae; genus Paenibacillus; species Paenibacillus sp. 01T442. The sequence continues at coordinate 19,777 of NZ_JBFTPF010000084.1, read as the reverse complement.
GCGCTATTATGCAGGCGAGGGCATGCGGAAAATAGGTGATGTGATTCCATCTACGGACAGTGCGGCATTAATGTTTACGACACGCGTGCCCTTAGGCGTTGTTGGTGTGATTACACCGTGGAATTTCCCCGTAGCTATTCCGATTTGGAAAATCGCTCCAGCTTTAATCTTCGGTAATACTATTGTGTTCAAGCCTGCGCAGGAAACCGCCATTACGGCAGCTCTAGTCATGGAATGCTTCGAAGAAGCAGGAATTCCTGCAGGTGTAGTAAATATGGTAACTGGACAAGGCGATGTGATTGGTCAAGCGATCGCAGATCATCCGGACATCCACGGAATTACCTTTACAGGATCGGATCGTATTGGGAAAATGGTTGGTCAAAGCGCACTGGCGAAAGGTGCGAAGTATCAGCTGGAAATGGGCGGTAAAAACCCGATTATCGTGGTCAACGATGCAGATCTGGACCTCGCGGTTGAGGCAACGGTGAGTGGTGGCTTACGTTCAACGGGGCAGAAATGCACCGCTACCAGCCGTGTGATCGTACAAAGTGATGTGTACGAAGTTTTTAAAATGAAGCTGCTTCAGCGGATTAAGGAAATCCGTGTTGGGGATGGCATGGAGGCATCTACTTGGATGGGGCCATGTGCAAGTGAGAAGCAATATCATACGGTACTCACCTATATTGCCAAAGGGATCGAAGAAGGTGGAACCTTGCTCTGTGGCGGTGGTATAGTGCAAGATGAGGCGCTAGATGCAGGCTATTATATTGCGCCTACGGTATTTGAACATATTACGAGTTCGATGACCATCGCGCAGGAAGAGATTTTCGGACCTGTTCTTGCCCTGATTAAAGTGGATTCCTTCGAGGAAGCTATTCAGATTGCGAATGATGTGAAATTCGGACTTAGCGCGTCGATATTCACGCGAGACTTCTCGAAAATGCTAACCTTCATGCACGATATGGATGCGGGCCTTGTGCGCATCAACGCCGAAAGCGCGGGTGTGGAGCTGCAAGCCCCATTCGGCGGCATGAAAATGTCCAGCTCTGGCTCTCGGGAGCAAGGGCAGGMAGCTATTGAATTCTACACGGATATCAAAACTGTGTTTATAAAGTCTTGAATGAGAGCCAGTTGCTGCCGCAGCTGGCTTTTTCGTTAGGGGCAACTTGACAGTGTACCTTGTTGGAACTCATAATGATAAGACACCACTAGGTGTCACATTATAGCGTGAAGAGTCGGGAGAGGTGATTATGAACGAGAAGAATCCAGTACGAGATGTGTATGATGCGGTAGCCGATCCTACTCGGMGTAAGCTAATTCAGCTTTTAGCAGGAGTAGAAGAGTTACCTCTCCACGAGATCACGCAACATTTTGACATGGGGCGCACGGCGGTATCCAAACATTTGACGATTCTGAGAGAAGCGGGGCTCGTTACTGATCGTAAGGTTGGTCGCGAAACACGGTTTCGACTACAGCCTGCTCCATTAAGAGAGATCCAAGATTGGGTGGCCTTCTACGGGAAGTACTGGAATGATAACGGGGCGCGGCTGCAGCAACTCTTACAAGCCAACTTCGATGAAGATGAAAATGATTGATATAGGCATAAATGGACCGCGCTATTGGCAGGAATGTCTTTCATGAAGGGAGGTTAATGCGGTGTGATGGTGATAGCCGGTATCGTTGTCTTACTAGTGCTCGCAGCACTATTTATCGTATATAGCACCTATTGGGTGAAGTTTTCACATATTCAGTTGGGCGATCCAGCTAGCAACAATGTTACGGTTGTGCAAATTTCTGATTTGCATGGTCAAACCCATTTCATCAATGGCTCCCTGAGTAAAATGGTGAATCACGTTAACCCTGATCTTGTGATGATTACAGGTGATCTAGCATCGACGAAGGAGCAACTGGACAAAGTTCTGAAAGAATTTCGTCAAATTAAGTGCGATCAATTATTTTTTGTACCAGGTAATCATGAACGTTATGGGTTAGTCCAATCCCGATTTCAACTGAATTCAGATCAAGACTATGAGGCGATTCTTAGAACCATTGAGGACGCTGGTATTACTGTATTATCTAATCGTGAATTTCCTGTCGACTTCGGAGATAAGAAGTGGTTGATCTACGGTTTCGACAATTCCTTATACGGCAAGGAACGGCTGACAATGCATGTTGAAGATCTCCAAAGCTTTGACGTGATCATCATGTTAGCTCATTCTCCGAGTATTATTGAAACTTCCCTACAGCAGCACATTCCATTTGATTTATTGCTCGTCGGGCACACGCATGGGGGGCAGGTTAGGCTGTTCGGACATACGATTGGTGCGTATAAAAACTATCACGTTGGACTCAAACGTATCGATCAGCGAAAGCATTTCTATATTAATCGAGGTCTGGGAACCTCACGGTTGTTACCGATTCGCGTTGCGTGCTCGCCGGAGATTGCTGTTTTCAAAATTGGTTTGTAGAAGGTGAGGATGAGGCTGCCGCGGAATTTCGGGGTGGTCTGTTTTTTGCGTCTAGGACTACTCCCCATCAACCTTTAGTCCGAAATAGCCGAATTAATCTCACCGTCCGCGACAGTCTGACTCAATTAGTTCTACTTTGCCCATCTAAATCAACCCAAACAGCCACACGAAAGGAAAATGGGGAATTAGTTGGGTAATATCGGACTATTGGTACTATTCAACAAGGAATTCTCAGTTTAGTTCGGCAAAGTCGGACTAATGCAGCTTCTGGAGAAGGGCTGAAGTTATCCGCAGTTCATTTGGTGAAAAAAGGAAATGTTCGTTGTTCAGCGAATTTACTGGGATAACGAGAATGCGAGGTTACAAAATGGAAATGATACGGTTGGCTACATTGGATGATAGGGATAGACTCGTGCAAATGCGATGGGATTTCTCTGAGGAAGACAATAAGAGCGGTGCTAATTTTGCGGAGTTTCAATTAATATGCAGAGCGTTTTTAGTTAACGCATTGAACGGAAGTGACTGGAGAATATGGGTTGCGGAAGTGGATGGCGAGATCGTCTCGCATATGTATCTGCAATTGATTCACAAGGTGCCGAGACCTGGCAAATCGCCAGATCCGTATTTTGGTTATGTGACGAATGTGTACACTAGGCCAAGTTATAGAAGTAAGGGATTAGGAACCAAGATTCATCAAGCAATGGAACAATGGTCGAAAGAACATGAGGTCGAGTTTCTTATTTTATGGCCGAGTACGCATAGTGTTGATTTTTACGAAAGAAATGAGTTCGGTCGAAGTGAAGAAGCATTGGAAAAACATTGGTAATTATTGGTATTGCCACTATGAAGGGGGATGCATGGTATGAGTAAACACGTCTACATCATAACAGGAGCTTCAAGTGGGTTAGGAGCAGCACTCTCACGGCTGTTGTTATCGGAGGAAACGCTGGTATTGGGCCTATCACGGACGGTGAATAAGGAGATTCAACAGCTTGCGCAGGATTTAAAAGCTAACTATGCGTTCATAGCTGCAGACCTCACTCAGGTTGAACGTATAGAAGCTACCTTGCGGGAGATCATTGAGTCGATGGATTCATCCAAAGTTGAAACGATAACCCTAATTAACAATGCGGCAACTGTAACGCCAATTAAACCTATTGAAGCATGTTCGCCGGAAGAAATTATGTCATCCATTCAACTGAATCTGACAGCACCGATACTACTTGCTTCAAGCTTTATGAAGGAAACTGCAAACTGGACTGTAAAACGCGTGATTGTTAACATTTCATCAGGCTCGGGACAGTATCCTGCAAGCAGCATGAGTGTGTACTGCTCTTCAAAAGCTGCCTTGAACATGTTCACGAAATGTGTGGCGATGGAACAAAAGAAGGAAGTAAATCCGGTTCATATGCTGACAATTGACCCCGGAATGATGAATACGGGTATGCAACAAACTGCGCGAGAAACCAATTTCGAGTTATCGACCTATTTTAGAAAACAGAATGAAGAAGGTCATCTAGTGGAGCCAGAAACGGTTGCACGGAACATATTGCTTGAAATCGCTCGTCATAGAGATGGAACGATTGCTTAGAATTGTAAGAGKGGAAATGAAACGCGATGCATATTGGCATAGATTTGGATAACACGGTACTGGATGCTACCTCAGCTTATTTACATTGTTATAATAATGTTTCTGGGTTGGAACTAACCCATGACGATGTTAATGATTTTTATCTATATCGATTATATGGATGGGATAAAGCCAAACGGGATGAAGTGTATGATAGCTTCGGACATGATATACATTGGGGGTCATTACCTTTTCCTATGGCTGTAGAGGTATTGCAAGAATTATTCAAACAACACCAGATTACGATCGTGACAGCAAGGCCGCAACAATTTCAGAAAGTCACCATGGCATGGCTTGAGAAATATCTGATTGACTATCATCACATTTTGTTGGTTGAAGATAAGCTTCAAACCTGCATAAGTTACGGCGTTGATGTTCTGATTGATGATGCTCCCCACTATGCAGAGGAGTTTGCTGCGGCTCAGAAGCCCGTCATCTTATTTGAACAGCCGTATAATTTGAGCATAACGAATGATTATGTATACCAAGCTGCGAATTGGTTGGAGGTTAAGAAACAGATTGATCATTTAGGTTCGAAGTTCATTTGAATAGGATACATGAAACAACGTTCTCGTCAAATTGATGAAGAACGTTGTTTTTTATTTCTTGATTATAAGGTCTGACCACTATCAACAGTGATGATTTGTCCGGTCATGGCTTCCTGTTCCAGAGCTGCACAAATAAACTGGGCGATGTCTTCAGGCGTGGAAATCTGCTTAAGCAGCAGGTTAGGAGCTAGTTTCTGCATCTGTTCTTCTCTTCCAGCCCACCAACGTGTGGCCACTGCTCCTGGTGCGACACAGTTCACCCTAATATGGGGGGCTAGCGCTCTTGCTAAGGATTTGGTTAAGCCATGGACGGCCGACTTAGAAATGGCATAGGGAAGAGAAGAGCCAACACCGGTTAATCCTGCAATACTTCCAACATTGACGATCGCCCCTTGTCCACTTGTTTTCATCATTGGCGCAACGGCTCTAGCACAGTAAAACATCCCTTTCACATTCACGTCGAACAATTCATCCCAGATATCCTCGGTTACATCGTCAAGATCAGGTAGGGGAATATGGTGTGTAATACTTGCGTTATTGACTAATAAATTTACGTCTCCCAAAATATGTCCAATAATTCGTACCATCTCTATGACTTCGTTGTTATTGGAAACGTCTGCTTGTATGGCAATTGCACGACCGCCTTCTTCTATGATTCTTTGAGCTGTTTCTTCAGCATCTGCCTTTGAACGTGAATAGTTCACCGCAACCGCAGCCCCTCGCTTAGCTAATGCGAAACTGACCGCTCTTCCGATGCCTGTTCCGCCCCCTGTAACGAGTGCTACTTTATTAGTTAGTTCCATTCAAATTTCCTCCTTAATTGCTATTTGATTGCTATATGTTCATTGTAAAGGTAGTTTTAAGTTCTGTATAATTGAAGTTAATGAACATTTCATTCAAATAAATTGAATTACAGGAATGGAGATCAGTATGGATATTAAAACGCTAAAAACTTTACATATGATCGTGAAACATGGCAGTTTTCATCAAGCGGCAGTGGAGATGAACTATGCCCAATCTACCGTGACGATGCAAATTCAAAAGTTAGAAGCCGAATCAGGTATTCAACTTCTAGAACGCGGGAAGAAAATCCGATTAACGGAAGCAGGACGACTATTTTACGAGGAAAGTTTGGAGATTGTTAAAAGGTTGGAGAGGTTGCAAACGAATTTATCGGATCTACAATCGGGTGAAGTAGGGCATGTGAGAATCGGGTTGACAGAGCCAACGGCCAGTTATAGATTACCGCCATTTTTAAAAGAGTTCATGACGATACATCCGCGAATCCGTGTTTCACTTGAAATCGCTAGTACACCAACTTTGGTCGAGTCGTTGCTGCAAGATAAAATCGATTTCGCATGCTGTTCGGCACCAGAAATAGGAACCAATCTTTTTTTTCAGCCGCTGTTCTCGGAGAAATTTGTTGCTTTACTACCTGAGGATCATCCCCTTAGCCTGTTTGAGGATCTTGAACCGAGTCTATTCCTAGGTTATCGACTTTTGATAACGTCAGCAACGTGTCCATATCGTAAAAAACTGGAAATGATCCTTCAAGAGTTAGGGCATGTGGCGATAGATACGATGGAGATTGGCAGCATGTCTGCATTGAAGACCTATGTGGAAAATGGATTTGGCTTTGCGCTAGTGCCGGAGATTGTACTAGACCCGATGCCTCGTGGGACAAAGGCACTTCCAGTGAGTGGTGCATCCATTGATATGTTGACAGGGTTCATTTACAAATCCGCGCCTTTAAGTTATGCGAGTGGACAGTTGTTTCGATATTTGAAAGAAAAATTGAATACGTTTGATTCCTAAGATTTACAGAAAAGCATTCCGATGACTGCGCTTGAAGCTTGAACCACAGGAGTGCAATCGCGAGTACACACCGTGGGTGTTGAACAGCACGTGTTCACACAATCCGATATGCGAATCTGTCTCTATGTAGGTGAACAAGAAGGGGTAGGAAGGAAGACGTTACAGCAACACATGGTGTATGAAGATGAATCGTTCCAGCGGAGGATGCTGGTGCTGCGAAACGGAACTACGTTCCGTTATTTCGCGATAAAAAGGTGTTCGAATAAGCTAACGGAACGTGGTTCCGCTAATCTCCTGCTTTTAGGAGATTTAGGCCACGAATCGGCCCAACAGGGGAACCACGTTCCGTAATTTTTTTGATTTTGGGCTATTATCGGCGAATAGCTGATCTACGTTCCGTAACTATGGCGAAGAGTGATATCGCGCTCCGGAGCAAGCGTAGTTCGTTCCATCGGTCTTCCAACGGGAATATAGATCATGTTCTTCACCATCATTAACTGTGATATCGTCTCATCGGATAAGACATTGCGTCCATCAAGTAAGATGGGCTGGTGCATGAGCTGAACCATGAGAACCCAGTCCAATTCAGCGAATTGCGGCCATTCCGTCATGATGATGAGCGCATCAGCAGCTGCAGCTACCTCATAAGCTGTATCTTTTTGGATCACGCCTTCGATTGAGGTCGGCAGCACGACAGGATCATAAGTCTGCACCTCAATGCCATACAGGTAACAGAGTCGCAGCAAAGTGAGAAATGGTGCATCACGCATATCATTCGTATTCGGTTTGAAGGAAATACCCAGCACACCTAGTCGTTTGCCACGTGGATTTCCCCAAAGTGAGATCAACTTTTCCAACAACTGAGGAATTCGCTCCTCATTGATTTGAGCCGTTGCTTCGAGTAAGGGAAGCGAGCGTCCAATGGCTTTGCCGGAAGTCAGCAGAGATTGTAAATCTTTGGAAAAGCAGGATCCGCCATATCCAATGCCTTCTCGTAAAAAATGATGACCGATGCGTCGATCCGCACCAACGCCTTGCATAACTTGACGATTATCCGCGCCATATCCCTCGCAGACATCCGCTATCATATTGGCAAATGAAATTTTCATCGCTAAGAAGGCATTGGATGCGTATTTGATCAGCTCTGCACTGCGTCGATCACAGACTTGAATCGGGGCATTGATCCCTTTGTATAGTTGATGAAGAGCGGTCTTGGCTAGGTGCGAACGGCAACCGAAAACGATGCGATCCGGGTTCATAAAGTCGTTAATTGCACTGCCTTGACGAAGAAATTCGGGGTTGAAAACGACTTCCGAATGGAGCCCAGCAGCAAGTAAATTAGCCTCCAGCTCATCGCAGGTGCCCACAGGAACGGTGCTTTTCATAATGATAAACGGAGGGCAGACGCCACCAGCTTGCTTCAATTGAGCTATCACATCGTCAACTTGACTAAGATCGGGCTGACCATTCACGCCAGTTGGGGTTCCAACTGCAATCATAAGCGCATCAGCACCCCTGGATGCGTTTGCTACATCAGTGTCAAAAGATAAACTGCCTTCACTACGGCATGTTTCAAGCATCTCCTGCAGATCGGGTTCCCAAATGGCTAATTTATTCTCACGAAGGTCCTGAATGACATGTTTCCGATCGACCGCTGTGACGAAATGACCTAACTTTGCGAAGCAAACTGCGGCTACTAAACCGACATAACCCGTTCCAATAATCGTTAAACGCATGTGAAGTCCTCCTTCAAGCTGAATAGAAACCAGATTTCTTGCCGATACGGCGAAAATCTATAATCATTTCATAATCATGAAGCAATTGATCAAAGATAGCGTCCCACGAGCGACCAAGAGCAAATTCCCTAGCTTCAAAACGAAACTTCGCCAAGCGGTCACTGTCATCGACCAAAGAAATGATTTCTTGGACAAAAGATTGCGGCTGACGCGGAGCACATAACACGCCATTTTCCCCAGAGCTCACCATTTCTCGTACACCACCGCTATTGGCAGCAACGACAGGAAGTCCGGATGCCATGGCCTCTTGAACGACATTTCCAAACGTTTCCGTACTCGAAGGAAAGACGAAGAGATCGGCGGAAGCATATATTTGAGCGAGCTCTTCGCCACTTTTATATCCAGCGAATGTGACATTTGAAGGGGCTGACTCACGCAGTTCTTGTAACTGTGGACCATCTCCGACAATGAGCCAATGAACTTGCGCTTTTACGGAATCTGGCAACAATTTCATAATCGAGGATAGGGTATCTATATCTTTTTCAGGAGCGATGCGACCTACATAAAGCAGGAGATAAGGAGCTGTAATTCCATATCTTTCGCGAACGTCCATGCTCTTCTTTTCAGGTGTGTATAAGGAGCAGTCTACGCCTCGTGACCACAGCAGCAAGCGATCCATACCTTGTTCTTGTAGCGTGTCTAAGGTATCTCGAGAGGGAGCGAAAGTCGCATCACRGGAGTGGTGAAACCATTTCATATAACTCCAATAGAGGGGAATTGCAGCTTTCATATGGTAATAAGTCAAATAGCGATCGAAGTGAGTATGATAAGAGGCGACATGTGAGATGCGGTGTTTGCGAGCGTAGTGCAGACCACATAATCCAAGGTTGAAAGGGGTTGCTAAGTGGAGCAAATCAGGTTGAAAGCGGTCGAGCTCTGTACGGATAGCAGCTAGGTTCGGTAAAGCTAGACGACATTCGGGATACAGAAAAAAAGGAATGCTCGTTACAGGACGAACGGGATCTGAATAGACCATATCAGCCGTACTTTTTGGCGAAAAAACAAGATGCTCAATGCCCCTTCGATTCAAATAATCGGTGAAACGTCCAAGTGTGAGTGCAACGCCGTTCATTTGAGGAACGAAAGTGTCGGTAAACAACGCAAGACGCATATGAATCCCTCCTGTAGTTCCAAGTTTAACTTCAGCGTAGCAGGGGATTGTTCGGGGAATGTCAATGCAATATGAAAGTCATATTATAATTTCGCGTATGGCATATGGTGATCTGAAGATCATATACTGTTCGCTTGAATTCTCCTTAGCAATTTTGATAAAAGATGAGAAGTCATTAAACGCGACACAGAATCCTTTTGTTCTCATGCCCATCTTGTTGTTGATCTGGGGCTCATTCCAGCCGTTGAAGCGTCCATGTTAATACCACCTTAATCAAATAGATGGAAAACCTCCCGTTAATTTCAGCAGAATTAGGCTATTGCGCACTTTAGATGGATTTACTACAGCTAATTTTGCCATATTCGACGATTTCGATAGTATTATGGCGAATTAGCTACAGGAAATCCATTTATTTGTGAATTTCGCCAGGAAGGGATGAAATTAACTACATGAAATCCATTTATTTGCCTAGAGTGAATCAATTCGGAGCAGGCAACATGGCCAGAAATGACTTCGATGCCGCCGAAAGGGGAACTCCGCGAAGTGTGGCTATCCCTATTTGACGCGCAGGGGGTGGAGAAGCTAGCGGAATTTCGATTAGATCGCCAACAGCGAGTTCATCCGCTACATAACTGCCGATGACGAATGCAAGGCCAAAGCCTCGTTTAGCGAACTGGACCAGGAGATCGATACTACCCAGCTCGAACTCGGGTGTGAGAGTTACGCCTTCAGAGGCGGCATAGTCATCGAGATAGCGCCGTGTGCTTGCTCCATTTTCCAATAATAATAAGGGATAATTGTGTAAATCTCCTAGTGATAACGGAGTTCCTGCAAGATGCGCATAGGGTTTTCCGCCAACAAGGCAGTCTTGAATCGCAGAACTCTCGCGAAAGTCTATTTGTTTGTCCGAAGCGGGAAGGCTGACGATGCCAAAGTCGATTTTACCCTCCTTAAGAAGTGTGATGGTTTCAGGTGTTGTACGGTTCGTAACGCGGATTCGCACGCCAGGAAATTGCTCGTGAAAAGCCTCTAGATACGGCAAAAGATAATACTTGCACAACGTATCGCTCGCTCCAATATTGATCTCCCCGCTATGTAAGCTATGCATGTCTGCGATGGCTTTTTCACCAATTTTCATAAATTGAAATGCCTGCTCGACGTACCGAAATAGCACTTCACCTTCAACCGTTAGCGTGACACCTTTGGCCGTACGAAAAAAGAGTTGCCCACCGAGCGCTGCTTCCAATTGCTTGATCGTATGACTCACCGCGGGTTGTGTAATATGCAGTACTTCTGCCGCCTTCGATAAGCTTCCCGTTTGGGTTGTCCAATAAAAGACACGGTACCACTCCAAATTAACATCCATTCACATAACCTCACTTTATATCTGGTATAACTTATATCAATTATTCTAATGTCATTAGGGCAATTATAATAAGCTTTGTCAGGCAAAACAAGTGTAGGAGGCGTTCGATGTGACTGTAACTGCGATAGTTGGTGCGAATTGGGGAGACGAAGGCAAGGGGAAGATGACGGATGTCCTAGCGGCGCAATCATCTTATGTTGTGCGATACCAAGGAGGGAGCAATGCAGGTCATACGATCATTAATGATTATGGGAAATTTGCACTGCGGATGCTGCCTTCAGGTGTGTTTTATTCCCATGTGACGAATGTAATAGGGCCGGGAACGGCACTTGATATCGATATCATGCTAGGTGAATTAGAAGAACTTGAAGCAAGAGGTGTTCCTAAGCCGAAGTTGTTCATCTCGGAGCGAGCACAGGTCGTTTTGTCTGTACATCGACTTTTCGACGAACTCGAAGAAGAGCGACTTGGCGAACGTAGTTATGGATCAACGAAGCGTGGGATTGCGCCATTTTACGCGGATAAATATGCAAAACTCGGCATTCAAGTTGCTGATTTATTTCATGAATCTCGCTTGAAAGAACGACTCGAACATATGCTTACAGCGAAAAATGTGCTACTCCAACATCTATATGGACGTGCAGCCATCAAGTCGGATGAACTGTTGACACAGCTGTTGAGCCAGGCTGAGCGAATAGCGCCTTATGTGTGTGATACAACAACGCTGCTTCAAAATGCCAATGCAAATGGAGACCTCATCGTGGTGGAAGGCCAACTAGGTGCTTTAAGGGATCCGGACCATGGGATTTATCCGTACTCAACATCGTCTTCGACGCTTGCAGGTTTTGCCTCTGTTGGTGCTGGGCTGCCAGCTAGATCTATCTCAGAGGTCATCGCGGTAGTCAAGGCTTACTCGAGCTGCGTTGGTGCTGGCCCTTTCGTTTCAGAACTTGCGGGCAGCGAAGCTGAGGAATTACGTCGTCGCGGAGGCGATGCCGGTGAATATGGTGTGAACACGAAGCGTCCGAGACGCATGGGCTGGTTCGATGTCGTTGCAACCAAGTATGGCTGCATGATTCAGGGGGCGACAAGTGTCGCATTAACAAATCTGGATGTACTAGGTTACTTGGATGAAATTCCAGTCTGTGTCGGTTATGAATTGGCGGATGGTACCATTGTTGATCGCTTTCCAGTCAATGCATGGATGGATGCGGCTAAGCCTGTTCTGTCGCGATTACCAGGTTGGGAATGTGACATCTCTCAGGTAAAACGGATGGAAGACCTTCCAGAAGAGGCAAAGAACTACATTCAATTCGTCGAATCCGCCATCGGTGTGAAGATTTCTACGGTTTCTGTGGGACCTAGACGCGAGCAAGTGATTCAGCGATAATTTCAGCAAGTATACTTTTGGCCGCCGAGAGGTGGCTCTCTCATAAATCGCGAAACAATGGGAAAAATAACCACCAAACATGTTTCGGAGGGGATTTATGAAGAAGATGATGGTGGTTGTGTGGATGGTCGGGAGTGTCTTGGTTCATCCCGTTCAAAGTGATGCTGAAGTACTGATGCCATGTAGTGCCGTTCTTGAATCTGTCGTTGCGGATCATGTGAATGCCAAGGGAGCAGCGCTCGTTTACAAAGTGAAGCTAACACCAAGTTTTCCACGAACAAGTATTAGCATCCATGCGAATCATTTACCAGTGCCGTCTGCAGCGGGTGATTATGATGGGTACGAAGGGTTTGCTTATATTCCAAATGAGATCAGCTGGCGTTTCAAACTGTTCCCAACCCCTGAAGAAGGCGGTCCGACGTGGGCTGGTAGGATTGACGATATAACGGCTGATGTAACGAATAGTACGATGGAGGTTCGTTTATCGAATTCCAAAACGGGGAAGTTAGGGCCTGTGATTGTAAGGAATACGATGAATGCTTGTAAGTAATGGAAGGGTAAACGAAGAATAGATTCATTTAGGAGGACTTTACCATGCCGGAACATACCATTGAACAAAGATTAGAGTCACTTGGAATCACGCTTCCTAAGGCAAGTGAACCCTCAGCGAAATATGTGAATGTTGTGAAAGTGAACGGATTACTATATGTTTCTGGCAAGGGTCCATCCGGCAGTCCTAAAGGGAAATTGGGACAGGCGTACACAACACAAGAAGGTTATCATTTTGCTAGATTAACTGGTATCGAGATTCTTGCTGTTCTGCAATCTGCCTTAGGTTCTCTGGAGCAGATTAAACAAGTTGTCAAACTGCAAGGATTCGTGAATGCTGTTCCTGAATTTGAAGAGCATCATTTGGTGCTCAATGGATGTTCAGATCTGATGCTGGATGTGTTCGGTGAAAAGGGGAAATCTGCCCGATCGGTCTTCGGCGCAGTTTCACTTAGAGATAACCTGCCGATTATTGTGGATTCTATTTTTGAAATAACGGATTGAGAATTCGAATACCTTACTATGAATGAGCGGGCGGTCCCATGATAAATCATGGATCGTACCGCTCTAATTTATTTAGTGAAGCATAATGGTGGAATCAATGATATCATTGGGATAAGCAGTTATTGACCATTGGAAAATTAAATGAACCATCTCTATTTATTTTTCAAATAAAGTTTGGAGGTATTAAGAATTGAAAAAAGCAAGATGGAAGCTACTTACTTATGTACCTTTTCTAGCAGTTATCGTCATCATCGGCATCATTCAGTCTTTCATGTTAGCTAATGAAAATGTGAAGCCATATCCAGAACCATTCGGGCGCGCAACGGAATTACCACAGTTGGCCACCTATGGTGAACCTGTACAAATGCTTGATGATGGCAGTTTCACCTATTTGACAGGGAAAACAATAGAAATCGTTACGATTGATGAAGAGGGTCGTTATCGTACGGAGAGTCGTCTTTTACCAGATGTTAGCGGTGTCCATGACTATAAGATGATAGATAAGGATCATGTGATTTGGATCGGGGACGGCAATAAACTGTATGCGAGTGAATGGAAGAGTGGTTCATGGAGTTCGAAGAACACACTCTTGGAGAACGAGATCGAAAGTGTGCAAACAGTGGTTGGCCCCAAAGGGAATAGCGTTATGCTCGCATACAATGATTCAACGCTGTATGTCAGTGAATTTCATCCGAATGCCAAGCTTACATGGACGAAACTTGATATAGCGAATGTGAAACAAATTCACGGTGTATGGGATACCTCTGGGGGCAGCCTATCTCTTGTTTACGCCGTCAATAAAGAGGGCAGCGAATCCTTTCACTACGTGAAACTAGCAGAGTCATCCTGGAAGCCGCTTGTGCAGATGAAACTGAAGGACGTGGATTATGCAACGAGCAGCTTAGATGATATGGCGTTAGGTTTGGATGGTTCTCAATTTATTGCCGCGTATACAACGAGCTCACGCAAATCAGGTAAAAGCACCTTACATATGCTCACTTTCCCAGCGAATCAACCGGATAAGATATATGATGAAGTCCTTAATCTTCCTGTCACTAAGGGAAACGATTCCGATACCATTTTGCATCCTACATTTACGCAGCCATCTACTGGTGAAAAAACGCTTGTCGTTTCGTCCGTGTATGAGAAAAATAGGCGTCAAACGAGTCAAGAGGTGTACAAGATTAGCTTTCAGGCTGGTAAAATGTTGAATGCTACACGGATCAGCCAATTCGGCGGTTTTGCCGTATATCCGATGATTGCTTCGAACAAGGGGAGTTCACTAGCCATATGGCTCGATGCTGTAAACGCTGAGACATATCGGGTCTACTATGCCACTGATCAGCTTCCTTATGCGGAGCGAATGAACAGGATTCATGCAGAGGACTTCCAACAAGCTGCTGGGAATTTACCACTATTTTGGGGGATTGGCGTACTAACGGCACTAATTAGCTTAAAATGGATTCTATTGCCTGGCCTTTATTTAATCGTGATCAGTGTATTTTGGCAATATCATTATGACGAGCATTCGAAGCGGCACTTTGGCATATCTATGGCGATGTATCTCATTGTCAAAGCGTTATTTATTGGCGATTACCGGAAACCGATTGCGCTGCAGGTGATGCCGGATTTCTTGCAATCGGTATGGGTTAGCTTGATTTTACTTGTTCTGTTTGCAGCAATTTCTTATTGGTTAACCAGCTTATGGAGAAAAGGTTTGGCCGAACGAAATGTTGGACTTGAAATGTTTTACTTCGTAGTTCTTGATGTCTTCATGACGAATATGTGGTATTCGTTCTTTATGTCACCTGCAACTTTGTCATGATGTTCGTGCAAAGCAATTGAAAATATTGGCATACATTGCTATGATAGAGGAACTAATAAACGATGTGTGACTGGCGGAGCATGGGGAACCATGAGGGAGCATACCGATAACGGCCGTACGCCTGGGCAAGAGGTAAGGGGAAATCCCCTTACCTCTTTATGTTTGAACCTAACTTGAGAGGAATGATAAGATGAGCGCGGAAACCGTAATCTTGGATGGTAATCGAGTGGCAACAGACATGAAAGAGGCGCTGAAAAGTAGAATTAATCAATTAGCTGGGAAGGGGATCATTCCTTGCTTGGCTACGATTCTGGTCGGTGGTGATCCATCGTCAGCTACTTATGTGAAAATGAAAGGAAATGCATGTAAACGACTTGGTATCAGGTCGATTCGTATTGAACTTCCCGAGCATACTTCGACAGCAGATTTGATTGCTGAAATTCAGAAACTGAATGTTGACCCAAGTGTCCATGGGATTTTATTGCAACACCCAGTACCTCATCATATTGACGAAAGGGCTGCCTTTGAAGCGATTGGTATCGGGAAAGATGTAGATGGTGTCACGACGCTCKGGTTTGCTCAAAATGCTTTCGGCTTTGCCGATTTTCCATCTTGTACACCTGCGGCGATTCTTGCTATTATGGATTATTATCGCATTTCAATGGAAGGCAAGCACGCTGTTGTTATAGGGCGAAGCCCCATTCTCGGAAAACCTGTTTCCCTGATGTTACTCAATCGGAATGCAACAGTAACGATATGCCATTCAAAGACGACGAATTTAGTAGAGATGGTACAGTTAGCTGATATTGTGGTAGCGGCAGTTGGGAAACCGAAATTTGTGCAAGGGGATTGGATTAAACAAGGGGCCGTCGTGTTGGATGCGGGGTATAACGAAGGCAACATTGGGGATGTTGATTATGAGGCTTGTAAGGAAAGAGCATCCGCAATTACCCCTGTTCMTGCAGGAGTAGGACCTGTCACGATAGCCACCTTGTTGAAACACACCGTCGATGCAGCAGAAAAGTTAGTGTAGTTGAGGTTGAAAAAGGGGGAGTTAGATGAAATTGTTTCACGTCAGTGAAGAAAAAGATATTTCTATTTTCAATCCTAGACTGCCTTCAAGAAAAGATCTGGACCCAACCAAAGGCCTAGTATGGGCGATTAATGAGAAATGTTTCCCCAATTTCCTAACGCCTCGGAACTGTCCGAGAGTTACTTTTTATGCCAATGAGGCAACTACGGAGGAAGATAAAAAGAACTATTTGTCTTCACATGCAATGAGTCACGTCGTAGCGATTGAGCATAAATGGTTTGAAATCATGAAGAACACAACGTTATATGTCTATGAATTTGATTCATCAGATTTCTATGAGCGAGATCTTGGAGCGGGTTACTATGTGAGTGAGAAATCACAAGTTCCCATACGTCGATTTGAAATAAAGGATCTATTCGGTGAGCTTTTTAAAAGAAATATTGAAGTACGGCTCCTAGCAAATTTATGGGATCTATCGGATAAAATACAGCAATCGAGTTTTCAGTATTCGATGTGTCGGATGGGCTTTGCTGAGCAGAGGACATCTTGAATTCGGAGCAGATTTTCAAAAGACGAAAAAGAAGAAAGGTGGGATTATTTTGGCTTTGACAATCTATGTTGTGGATGCTTTCACGGATCAAGTATTCAAGGGAAATCCGGCTGCAGTTTGTTTAACTTCTGAACCTCTTGATGAAGAGTTGATGCAACGAATTGCTTCAGAAATGAATTTGTCAGAAACAGCTTTTTTGTTTCCTCAGCAAGACGGGTATTCGCTTAGATGGTTTACACCTAATTCTGAGGTGGATTTGTGCGGACACGCTACATTGGCTAGCGCGCATATGTTGTGGGCAACGGGCATTTTACCACTGAACCAACAAGCAAGTTTCTTTACCAGAAGTGGGCTATTAACTGCAATAAAGCAAGATGCTTGGATTCAACTTAATTTTCCGTCAGAACCAGTGAGCACATGTGGATATCCTTCCGAATTGGTGGATGCACTTCAAATTGATCCTCTATATGTTGGACGGAATAGATTCGATTACTTCATTGAAGTTGAATCTGAAGACATCATTAAGCGTCTAAGTCCTAATTACTCTTTGTTGCGGACGATTCAAACAAGAGGGATCAATGTGACAAGTCGGTCGAAAGATTATGACTTTGTTTCGAGATGTTTTTTCCCAGCAGTCGGTGTAGATGAGGATCCCGTAACCGGTTCTTCACATTGTGGTCTTGCGCCATATTGGGGCAAAAAATTAAATAAAACGGATATGTATGCGTATCAGGCATCCGCAAGAGGCGGTATACTAAAAATTAGTTTACATGAAAACAGAGTTCTACTTTCAGGCCAAGCAGTAATGGTTATGAGGAGCGAGTTGTTCATCTAGCATAAGGAGAGGTAGAAATGGCGCGCATTTTATTTATAAATGGTGGATCAGAGGGACATATCAATCCCACGATCGGAGTCGTGCAGGAGCTGATTTCCCGTGGCGATGAGGTCGTGTACTTTTGCATAGAAGCATTTAGAGAGCGAATTGAAAAGACGGGGGCTACCGTACGAACATTTGACGACCAAAAGTTTATAAAAGCTTTCATCTCAGGTGGAAGAAACTACTTGTTGGAGAGAGTTAACGGATTATTACTTACTGCAGACATTGTTATACCTAGCGTGCTCGAACAGATCAAAGATGAGAAATTTGATTATATCATCCATGATTCCATGTTCGGGTGTGGACGTATACTTGGTCAGCTGCTTAAGCTTCCTGCAATTAATTCTTGTACGTCTTTTGCTCAGTCCAAAGAATCCATTGATCAGGAGTTGGAACATTTTTTAAATAACTTCCCTTCTGAAATTGTTCAGCCTATTTATGAGCAATTTCAAAACCTGACGATGATGGTGAAGGAAAAATATGATGTAGAGATCCATTCTCCTTATGAAGTATTATGTAATCCTGCAACGCTTACAATCGTGTATACCACGAGGGAGTTTCAACCGAATGGAGATTCGTTCGATCAGTCCTATCGATTCTTAGGGCCATCGATTTCAACGCGGTTACGCTCAGAAAGCAATGATTTTGAAGGAATCCAAGTTAAAAAACCTATTTATATTTCTTTGGGAACCGTATTTAACCKATCCATTGATTTCTATAAACTATGTATAGCGGCATTGGGGAATACGGAACATACCATTGTCATGTCAATTGGGAAAAACGTTCAAATATCTGACATTGGCGAAATTCCACCTAACTTTACTGTGAAACCCTATGTTCCACAAACCGAATTGCTGCCCAACACGAAGTTATTTATCACACATGGTGGTATGAATAGTACGCATGAAGGGCTCTATTACGGAGTTCCACTCCTTGTCATCCCACAAAGCGCTGATCAACCGATGATTGCTAAGCAAGTCGAAAGTATCGGAGCAGGTGTGACCTTGCAAATGCAAACTTTGAGTGCTGAACGACTAAGGGAAGCTGTGGATCAGGTGTTAAGTGACTCCTCATTTTTGACAGCTGTTGCAAAAATAAGCGAATCTTTTCGAGAATCAGGTGGGTATCGCCAKGCGGTTGATGAGATTTTTAAGTTTAAAAGGGAGTATGGGATTAAGTAGAATGAAGACCCTCAGCATGAAGCTGGGGGTCTATTTATTTTCTCCCAAAAATAGATTCCTAATTATGGTAAAATATGTAGTGAGTTTGTTTTAAGTTGCTGGAAGGAACAAATAGTCATAATCCCTGATTGTGTTGGCGTAATTACTACGATTTGAAATGGAGATTCAACTAATGAGAATGCATACAGATCCCAAAGGAGATGCCTACGCGCAAGTCATTGATTTAGCGATACGAAACTCGGAATGTTTTGTGCTTAGCGAAAGACTATGGCATCTTGCAGATGGGGAGCAGAAGCAATACACAAGCGTGTTAGTAGCGTTAGAGCCTTACTTGGTGAAAACAATCATCATCCAAGGCGAGAATATCGAAGATGTTATCCAAATTAAAAAAGAATATCGCAGTCATGCTTTTTATACCGCAGGATCTTATTATTTGTATAGATGTTGTAAAGAAAGCKGGTATCTACTGAAACAGATGGCAAATCAGTTGTCGGATTGGATATTCCCTAAACTTCCAGAAGACTTATGTTTCTTGAAAGAAGGTGGTGGAGACTACCTTTACTCAATTGTCCATGAAGATGAGTATGGGATGGACGTTACTGAGGAAGAAGCAATGGGATTGATGGATCAAATGACAGGACTTTTTCTAAGAGTAGAGGCTCACAAGGACTTTGATCGTCTACTAGACGATGCCATTAAACATAAAACGGATAGGCTGTATATTAGCCGTCATCATTTAACGGAGTTGCCTGAGAGAATTCGGGAGCTTTCGGAGCTGCGGGAGCTAGTCATTTTTGAACAAGATCTTTACAACTTACCGGAGGGGTTGTTTGAGTTAAGTAAACTTGAAGGCTTGACAATCCAAACAGCTGATTTGGCGTATATTCCAGCATCCATCGCGAAGTTGAAGAACCTAAGAGTACTTTGCATCCAATGCGGAAGCTTTGATCGACCGACTCCGGGATATCAGATAAAGCCGAAGGAAGAAATCAGTCTAAAGGCATTACCAGCAGAAATTGGAGAGCTTGAGAAACTGGAACAGTTAACGATACAATATACCTCGATTCGTGAATTGCCGATCGAAATGATGAAGCTGAAGAAGCTGCGATTATTAAACGTTGGCATGTGTATGAT
>NZ_JBFTPF010000083.1:0-21075 GCF_056398345.1 Paenibacillus sp. 01T442 | reverse complement strand
GCCTGATGCTGCGTGGTATACCATGTCAGACGATGCACGAATTGAGTTTGAAGGGAAGAAGCTGCAATCGAATGAAGTTCAGATTGGAGATACCGTTAAAGTGTGGGCGGAAGGCATGATGTTGACGAGCTACCCTGGTCAAACAATGGGACTTCGCCTCGAGATCATCGCACATGGCAATGGCGCCGGTGATGCTAGTGGTAAGGTTACTGGAGTAGTTACAACTGGYGAAGGCGTTAACGTGGAGCGTATCATTGAAATTGATGGTGTGAAATATAAACTACTTCCATTCGCACAACTAAGAAAGGAAAGCGGCCCAGCACAATTCTCCGATATAACGGTTGGTAAGCTGGTGAAAATTTGGTTTGCTGGATATGATTTCGGTAGTGAGAAATTTGTGACAAAGGTCGCCGTGGATAGTTAGTTTCAAGGGCATTTAGTCGAGGTGGACAGAGAGAAATTATTGATTAACTGGAAAAACTCCAGCTATTTTGTCAGTTTAGGGCGAAATTTAGAATTTAGATGGAAAAAGTACTTCTAATTCTCTCGATTCAGTTGATTTCGGTGGTTATGTATGAAAATAGCTGTACTTTTTACAGTTATTTCAAATAAGGTGAAAAATAGCATAATATTAGCTGCATATTTTCCATCTATTTACATTAAGCAGAGTGCCTAGGCTGTTGCTGGGGCTTGGGTTGCTGGAGCTGTCGCTGTCGCTATTGTGGTTAATGTGATGATCTTGAATTACTCCAAAGGACGTGTTCGAATGAGCCAATCGAAAGAGATTGCTATTGACTTAACACTCGTGCAACAACTGATCTCTTCACAATTTCCACAATGGGCAGAGCTGCCTCTCCGACCTGTGGATTCAGCAGGAACAGACAATGCGATCTATCGGCTTGGTGATGATATGGCTGTTCGATTACCTCGAGCAGATTGGGCCATTGGACAAGTGGAAAAAGAGCAGCGTTGGCTGCCGAAGCTAGCCCCGATGATCCCGATATCCATTCCAGTACCTTTAGCAAAAKGCGTTCCCACCGAAGACTACCCATGGTACTGGTCTGTGTATAGTTGGCTCGATGGCGAGAATGCGACAGTTGGACAAGTAGACAGCTATAACCAAGCAGCAACAGTTCTTGCGCATTTCGTTAATGCTATGCAGTCAATCGATCCTACTGGTGGGCCAGCCTCAGGTTCTCACAATTCTGGCAKGGGTGAGCCTCTGGCGATGCGTGATGCGGCAGTTCGAGATGCAATCGCAAGCTTGAACACAATCATCGACCCTGCCGTGGCAGAGGCTGTATGGGACTTGACACTTCAAGCTCCCGTATGGCAGGGACAGGGCGTTTGGATCCATGGAGATTTACATCCGGGAAATCTTCTTATAGAACAGGGACGATTAAGTGCCGTGATCGATTTCGGTACATTGGGTGTAGGCGATCCTGCCTGCGACCTCATGGTTGCATGGACATTTCTCACGACTGAAAGCAGAGAGGAATTCCGCTCTTTGCTAACAGTCGATGAAGCAACATGGTCGCGAGGACGCGGCTGGGCGCTTTCATTCGGGTTAATTGCTTACGCTTACTACATAGATAAGAACCCAGGATTAGCCGCTATATCCCGACGTGCGATTGATGAGGTGCTTTGTGAGCATTTGACGCGATGCGAATAGCGCATCTACGTTCCCTTTGAATATATGTTTACGATGATTTGTAGATAGGAGAAAATACATCATGCTTACTGCCATCTTCCAAGGAATTCTTTTATCAGCAGGTCTGATTTTACCGTTAGGTGTTCAAAATGTATTTGTTTTTAATCAAGGTGTGACACAACCACGTTTAGTTAGGGCATTACCGGTCGTTCTCACAGCAGCACTTTGCGATACTGCACTGATTACTTTGGCTATTTTAGGTATATCCGTCGTTATTGTCACGATACCTGCTATCAAGTTCGTGCTTTTCGTACTAGGCATACTTTTCCTGATCTATATGGGGATTGTGACTTGGAAAAGTAAACCTGCCAACACGTCATCCGATGAAAAAGCTTTATCACCTAAGAAGCAGATCGCGTTTGCTGCATCGGTTTCACTCCTAAATCCTCATGCCATTCTGGATACGATCGGCGTCATTGGGACAAGTTCTATCCACTATGTTGGAAAAGAAAAACTGGTATTTGCAATTGCTTGTATACTTGTGTCATGGATTTGGTTTTTTGCTCTTGCTGTCGTGGGGAGACAGGTTGGGAAATTAGATAAATCGAACACATTTATGACGTATCTCAATAAAGTATCAGCGATAATCATGTGGGTGACTTCCGTTTATTTAATTACACAATTAATCTAACCAAATATGGCATGGTCGAAGAAATTTTTCTTGATTTTCACAGTTATGACCGAATATAATTAAGGGAATATTTGGTATGTGTAACTGGCGAAACGTAGATCACTACGGGGGAGCACATATTCCATAACAGCCGTTCGCCTGGGCAAAGTATTTGATCAATCGATCAAATACTTTTTTTATTTCAAGGAGGAGAATGGAATGGAACGAGCTAGAAATGTGGCAGTCCTCATTTATGAAAAGGTAGATCTATTGGATATTGCCGGTCCGTTCGATGTGTTTGGGGTATCGAGTAATTGGGGCAAGGATTTCAAKGTCTACACGGTGGGCGAAGAGCAAAAACCTGTGACAACAGTCAGTGGTCTCACGATTCTTCCCAAATACAGCTTAGACAATTGCCCATTGCCTGACATTTTGATTGTCCCAGGTGGTTTAGGATCGCGAACTGAAATGAACAACGCAATGATTACATCATGGATTAGCCATACTGCTGCTAGCGCGGAAATCGTCTTATCTGTTTGCACAGGTGCGCTCTTGTTGGCGAAAGCAAACTTGCTGGATGGATTACGAGTGACGACCAATCGAAATGCATTTGAATTATTGCGCGAAATTGCACCACCTAGTGCTACGATTGTCGAAGATGTAAGGTACATTGATAACGGGAAAATTGTAATGTCCGCTGGGGTTACCGCGGGATTCGATGCTGCTCTTTATGTCGTTGCTAGACTATTTGGTGAAGAGAGAGCCCTCGCTACTGCTTCAAAGATTGAGTACCATTGGCGCAAAGACGAGTTTACCGCAGCGCTGCAGCAAAAGGATTTATTTATGATAAGGAAAGCACAAATAGAAGATTTAGATGCAATTCAGAAGTTGTTTGTTGAAGCAGCTCAGTGGATTCAATTGTCGAAGGGATTCACACAGTGGAGAGAGGATTCTTTTAACAATGCCTATTTAACAACTTTTATAAATGATCAAGAAGTATTTGTCGCGTGTCAGAACGGTGAGTTGATTGGTTGTTTTTCCATCCAATGGCATTTCGAAGAGATTTGGGGAGACTTGTTCCATGATGATGCTGGTTACGTACACCGTTTAGTCGTGTCCCGAAAATATAAAGGAGAGGGTTTCGGCAGCAGGTTTCTAGCTTGGTCAGCAGATTATATAAAGAACAAAGGCAAAGGCTGGCTGCGTTTAGACTGTATGGCAGATAATCCAACACTGAATGACTATTATCGCAGCCTTGATTTCATTCATCGTGGTAGATATGATGGCCGCGGTTGGAGCGCTAATTTATATGAACGTGAAATTGAATAAGTAGTGTAATCGCATATCTAATAAAGCTGTCCTACAAGTAGAATTATCTACTTTGAGGGCAGCTTTTGCTTTCTGCACGTGAGAAAATCGATCTTTGATCTGATAAATCAGTAAATCGTTCTATGAAATAGCGGATTTTGTTCCTTGAATGGTTGAGGGAAAGTTCTTAGAATGGTAGGGCTAGTTGTCGCAGGCGTAACCATTGCCAATTTAGGGAACTGTAGGAGCCAAGAGTGAGTGTATCTTGCGGCGTCCTCTGGGTTGTTCTCTTTCCAGATCCCTGTATGGTAGACTAAGAAAATATTTGATACTGAACAGCGAAGCGAGGGATATTCACGTGACGTTACTAAACTGGTTTTCATCTTTAACATTAAAAAATCGCCTATTTCTGGCTTTCATCGTACTTATTCTTCTGCCATTCTCCGTCTTGGATATTTATAATTTCCAAAAAGTGAAGCTCAATCTACAACAAAAAACGAGTGAACAAAGCCTCGTACAAATGAACAAAATGAATGAGTCACTTGAAAGTCTGCTCGCCACAACGTTTAAGACGATTACGATGTTTGAGCAAGATTCATCCGTCATTTCCGTGTTAAAGCAGCCAGAAGCGGTCGATCAAATCGTGAATCAGCGTAAAATTGAAGAACGTTTTCGTTCGGTGACGAATAGTCTTTTCATCTCTAGTCCACCCGTTTTCTATACGATTGTTGATTTACTCGGTAACGTGTATACTTCATTCCCGCCAGCGCAGCGCTTAGATTATGAAGTGATTCGGGCAAAACCTTGGTTTACAAGTGCTTTATCAGCTTCTGCACCRTATCAATGGCAGTTGGAAAGCAATGAAGTGCTATTTGATGTTAACAAAAGCCCGCAGCTCGTAGCTATTTCTACTCCTACAAGGGATGCAGATGGCACCATTCGAGCAATCATCCACATCGCGGTGGACTACGAAAGTTGGTTTAAATCAGCTACGAACGGAAGTCCAACTTCCGAGCAGTATTATTTGATTGATCAAAGAGGAAACGAGATCGTACATTCTGGTGCTGACAAGTCAGCCATGGCATTGGAGTCACCGATCATCGATCGGTTGCTTAMGGACGGTTCCAGTAACGGCTTTTTCATACAAGGGAGTACGTTTATCAACTATACAGTTGTACCCTCTTTCCATGCTTATTTAATCAAAACAGTGCCATCCCATGTACTCTTTGCTGAGCTTCGATCGATTCAGAATGCCTATATGGGCACGCTTATTATTTTCACAATCGCTTTTATGATCATCACGTTTCTTATCGCTTCCGCGGTTACGCGTCCACTTCGACTCATTCAAGCTAAAATGCTCGATGTCGTACGGAAAGATCTGAAAGTAAGACTCCCTGATCAAAGATACGGCGGGGACATCCAACCCATTGTACAAGCATTTAATCAAATGATTGCTGATATGAACGGACTCGTACAACGCTTAAAGGTTGAGGAACGGCAGAAGGAAGCCAGTCGATTCCAAATGCTGCTTTCACAGATGAATCCTCATTTCTTGTTGAATACATTGAACACAATACGCTGGTTGGCATTGGAAAAAGGGGACAACGCAATTCCGAAAATTTGYGTGTCGTTTGGCAGATTGACAGAGGCTGGACTGAAGCTCGATGTAGATCTTATCCATTTGGAACAAGAGCTAGAGCTTGTCCGAGGATATGTCTATATCCAACAATTCCGRTATGATCAACAATTTCAAGTTGACTATGTGTATGCCGATGACTTGAAATACGCACTCGTTCCGAAACTTAGCCTTCAACCAATCGTGGAAAATGCGATTTATCACGGAATTTCGCAGATCCAAGAGAAAGGTCACATCTCGATCCATGTATTCACGAAAGACTCTAAACTTACCCTTGAGGTGGTCGATAATGGTGTCGGTCTCGAATATAGCGAAKGGTTGTCCAAAAAGGACCATAACGGMATCGCTTTACAAAACTTGAGAGAGCGTTTAGCTCTCCTTTTCAAGAAAGAAGCGAGTCTTGAGTTCGTTCCAGTATCACACGGTTGCATGGTTCGTATCCAGCTTCCGCTCCTCATGTCCACACMTTACCAGAAAGGAAGTGATCCCCATGTGGACCGTTCTACTCGTTGAGGATGAAGTTTTCGTTCGACGGAAAGTGAAAGAAACGATGCGTTGGAAGGAAATGGGCTTCACCATCATTGGGGAAGCAGGTAACGGCTTGGAGGCGATGGATAAAATCCGGGAATGCCAACCGGACGTTGTCATCACAGATATTGTCATGCCGCTGATGAATGGCGTGGACTTGTTGAAACAAGCGCGGAGGGAAGGCTTCACAAGCCGTTTCGTCATGCTGACGGTTATGAGTGATTTCGAAAACGTTCAGCAAGCGCTGGAGTTCGGCGCGACTAGTTATATGCTCAAGCTCTATATGGATCATGAGACATTAGCAGAGACGATGAGTAAGGTTGAAAAAGAGCTAATCGACCGTAGAAGTGCCGAAATACGAGAAGCTGAAACGGTGTATCGTAAATTGTGGAAGTTAATGGTGGGGGGAGCCCAATCCCCGGAAGGCAAGGAAAGCGAGATTGAGATCCCTGGTGTTCAAGGACGCGATTTGAGCATCATCGCGGTGCAACACGGACGACCTACATACACACGAGTAGATTTCTTCGCACTTCATTTAATAGAAAACGATGTGGCCTCTGCAGCCGTCTGGCATTTGCTGACCATAGACGGGGTTAGCTACCTATTTATGTGGTTACCGACAAATTCGCAGTTCTACATGCCTTCAGAGCAAGCTTTGCCAGTTAGCCTAATCTATACGGAATTAATCCCAACTGCACACCTCCTAGAAACGTGGAAAAGCGTTCTAATTGCATTGAATATGGAGTGGTACAATCCCACATGCAGTGCGAAACTATGCACTTCTGCAGGCACACCTCTGCGTGAAACTGCGGATACGTGGGGGTTGGAGCATAAAATCTGGCATAACTTGGAGCAGCTAAGATGGGATGCCGTTGTTGGAGCAGTGAATGAGCTGTGGGGGAAATTCGAAGTTCAGCATGCTCCGCAGCAGCAAGTGAAGCAAGCAGCCGCGAGAATTGTCCATTTGTGTGCGAGAATATCTCAACTCAGCACGGTTGATGAAGAGGAGTTGCTCGCATCCGACCATCATCGTCTTAAATCTGTTTTCTTGGCTCGTCTGGAATCACATTTCAAACACTTGAGCGCATCTCGCATTCCTATTTCTGATCATCCTGAGATCAACAAGATCATTTCCTATTTGCATGAACACTATGTAGAGGAAATTACATTAGACACCTTGGCAAAGCTAGTTTGCATGGATGATAAATATGTTAGCGGTTTATTTAAGAAGAAACTGGGCGTAAGTATTATTCAATATTTGCATCAGATTCGAATCGAACATGCCCAAAGATTGCTGCGCGAAACGGATCGAACGATTAGTGAAATTGGTGAACGAGTTGGGTTCGCGAATGATAATTATTTCATTAAAATTTTTAAACGATTCACTGGCGGGACACCTGCAAGCTTCAGAAACCGAACATAAACACTTTTCGTGATTTTTCGACAATGTGACTTTTGTTCTATGAAATCATGGATTCTGTTTCTTATTCGCATTCGTAATGGGTGATAAAGTAAGTACTGTAAGTAATCAATTGCAGGAGGTCAAACCAAAATGACAAAGAGAAAGAACACAATGATGCTCGGTGCACTAGCTCTTACTTTAGGTCTTACAGCATGCGGGAATACATCAGGTGACTCAGCCTCCAGCAGCGCCAGTACTACTAGCCCTAGTACTACAGCAGCAGCCACTGGCAAGGTCATAAAGCTGAAAATGTGGGGCGGCGTTCCGCCAGAATCAGGTCCTCAAGCGGTGGTTGACAATTGGAATGCGAAAAACCCAGACATTCAAGTGGAGTATGAACGCTATGTGAATGACGACGCAGGAAATCTGAAGTTAGATACGGCATTGCTCACGGGTCAAAGTGTTGATTTATTCGTGAACTATTCAGGCACAGCCTTGAAGAAGCGTGTGGATGCTGGTGTAGCGTTGGATATGAGCAGCTATACCGATTATAACATTGAACAGAAGATGGGCTCGACGTCGAAGGATTGGCAAGTTAATGGTAAATATTACGGTATTCCAACCGTTAAGAGTACGTTCTTCGTGTGGTTTAACAAAGAGATGCTTGATCAGGCGGGACTTAAAGTACCAACGTCCTGGACATGGAAGGATATGCAGGATTATGCTACGAAATTGAAAGCCGATAAGCGCTTTGGACTAGTCCAGCATTTAGAGTCATTCCCAGATTCCTTGGATTCCGCATTGACTCACGATGGGTACACGAAGAAAGATGGCAGTTCGAATCTGGATAATCCATTAATGGGTACTTGGTTAGATACTTTGAATACCATGATGAAGGACAAGAGTACGCCAATGCTTGGCGAACAGTTGACAACCAAGATGCCTGTAGAAACGATGTTTCTGAAAGGTGAGAGCGCCATGCTGAACGCAGGATCCTGGATTTTCCGGAATTCAAATAACTTGAAAGATAATCCAAGGACGTTCAAAATTGCATTCGCGCCTGTTCCGAGACTAGATAGTAATGAGCAAAATGGCATTGGTCGTGGTGGTTTAGGTGATTTCGTTTCGATCAATGCGAAGACGGCTAATAAAGATGCAGCATGGAAGTTCCTGAAATGGTATGCAGACGGAGGATTACTGCCACTTGCTTCCGGCGGACGAATTCCATCTTCCAAGGATGCGAATGTTGAGGATGCTTTGAAGTTACTTTTAGGTGAAAATGAGAGTACGTATGATATTCCTTCTTTGAAATATGTACTGTTCGAGAACAAGACGCCAACGTTTACACGTAACCAGCCTCAACAAGTCATGGACCTCCGCAGAGAGGAATATGAGAAGTTTTTCTTAGGCAAGCAAGATACTGCAACAACGCTGGCGGCTATGGTCAAACGGCATAATGAATTTATGAAAACAACCAAATAAGTAGAAAAGCAGGGGGAGTGGCTTCGGCTGGTTCCCCTGTATGCATACTAAGGGAGGTTATCGGATGTGAAGAAAAACTGGATGGCCAGACAAAGTTTAACCGGCTATTTATTTATTGCACCAAACATGCTGGGTGTTCTCCTCTTTTTTATTGTACCGGCGATTTTCTCTTTCGGCCTCATTTTCACTAATTATCAATTCGCCAATCCCARTTATCACTTCGTGGGCATTGATAACTTCAAACGTCTACTCCATGACGATCTTTTCTATGTTTCACTCCGAAATACCGGGTGGTATCTCCTGTCAGTACCCATTTCCATCATGCTTGCGTTTCTTGTAGCACTCGTCTTGAACAAGCATGTGTATGCCAAAGGATTGCTTCGAGCCATGTATTTCCTACCGTACATTACAAGTGGTGTGGCTGTTGCTTTCGTATGGATGCTATTGTTTCAACCTTCAGAAGGACCGATCAATCAACTGTTAAAAGCAATAGGCATGTCGAATCCACCGGGTTGGCTTTCTACAACGGAAACGTCCATGATGGCTATTGATATCATCTGGATCTGGTTCATGCTCGGTTATAATATGATTATTTATTTGGCAGCCTTACAGGAAATATCTCCGGAGCTGCTTGAAGCTGCTAAAGTAGATGGTGCTAGCGGTTGGGTAAAAATCAAGTCCATCATTTTCCCAATCGTCAGCCCGACGACGTTCTTACTACTCATTACTGGTTTAATTATGACCATCAAATCGTTTGGATTGATCCAAGCCATTACACAGGGTGGTCCTGGGAATAGTACGACAATTTTATCTCTATTCGTCTACAAAAATGCGTTCGGCTATTATGAAATGGGCTACGCATCTACGATATCTTGGGTTTTGTTCTTAATTATTGCGGCGATTACATTCGTTCAATGGTTTGGGCAAAAGAAATGGGTTCATTATTAAAATAGTAGACATCATGTTAAAGATAGCCGATTCATCGGCGAATAATTGAGTAGGAGGTAACCTCTATGGCTACTGTGCAATCAGACATTAGGGCAAGTGCAAAAGCTCGAACCAAGAGGCGGTTTCCGCTCMCAACCCTAATCAAAGTAGGAACGACACTGATCATGTTTATCCTTGGTCTGGCTATGATTATGCCATTCATTTGGATGATCAGTACGTCTTTTAAATCGCCGGCTGAAGTATTTGAATACCCCATCCGCTGGATTCCTTCCCATTTTAATATGGAGCATCATATCCGAGTTTGGACAGGCAGCATGGGCTTTGCAACTTACTATATGAACTCCATTAAGGTAGCGGTAGTCTGTACAATTGGCGCGACATTACTCTCGTCATTGGCTGCCTACAGCTTCGCCAGAATTACGTTCAAAGGCAGAGATACATTGTTTCTCATCTACTTATCGATGATGATGATTCCACCTCAGGTTTTGTTCGTCCCGAAATTCATTATGTTTGAATGGGTGGGTATCTATAATACGCTTTGGGCACTTATTCTGCCTGGCATGATTTCTATTTTCGGTGTATTTTTAATGAGACAGTTTTTCATTCGGATTCCATCCGAAATCTCAGAATCGGCCTTCATGGATGGAGCCGGTCATTATCGCATATTTCTTCAACTGATGCTTCCTTTAGCTAAACCGGCAATGGCTACGTTAGCAATCATCGATTTCTCTTKGCATTGGAACGATTATGAGAACGCTCTCGTGTTTCTGACAGATCGTAAGTTATATACCATTCCATTGGGTTTGCAGAATTTCATTATGGAATTTAATGTCGATTACAATGGCATGATGGCTGCGGCGAGTGCAGCCATTCTACCGATGATTCTCGTTTTCATGCTGGGGCAGAAGTTCATCATTCAAGGGATTTCCAATACAGCTGTGAAAGGTTAATCAGCTATAAGTACATCAAAACCGATAAAGCCAGTGGACGCATGTTGCGTTTATCTGGCTTTTTGCCTGCTTTAAATTGACATCAATCGCTAGGGGAGATATGATTTTAGTGGGTAACACGATGGGACAGGGGTGTGAAGATTCATGCAAAAGCAATTCAAAGTCGCAGCAGGCATCTCTCTTGCAGGATATGTCGTCAGTCTCATAACAACTAGTTTCTTACCGGAAGCCATTAATTTACTAGTACCAGCAGCGGTAACATTTGGAACTATTCTTGTGCTCCAACGTTCTTCTAAAGCTATTAAGGGAACAACGACTAACGTACCTATAAGCKAACATGCTGCGAATACAACGACTGCGCCGATTCCCAATGCTACTAGCGATACTGAAATCCAAGCTGAAAGTGATCCTTTCTGGGGACCGATTGCCGAGTATATCCATGTGATTGAAGAGACGATGATCTCGGAGGGGCAGAAGAATACCGTAGATGATGAAATTGTCGAAAAGACACTTAGCTTACTCTCTCGGGTAGGTCGGTTGATTCCGCAATTAAAAGAGTTAAATGATGCAAATATGAATCATAACATACAAAGACTGATCTTTAAGGATTTAAATGGTGCGATTAATCCCTTTCTGAAGTTAGGCGGGGAAGCCAAACGATTGAATCGTCGACTTCTTCTTACAGGAATCAAGGATATTAATTCTAAGCTCACTGACTATGTAGAAACGATCGAACAAAAAGACTTAATTGAATTGCAGACACGCATGGAATTAATCCAACAGCGCTATCGTTCAACAGACTAAGGAGGCATGGAACATGACAACCCAATTGGTGCAGTTAAAATCGACCGATTTGCAGAAAGTAGAGCAAGAAGCCAAACAGTTACTCGAGAAGGTTTCGGCGACCGATACGATGGAATTAGAAACGCTAATGGATTCGATTGGACGTATGGGATCTAAAACGATGGAACAGGCTGGACAATCTCTAGCGATGCTAGAGCGCCCAGTGAATGAATTGATGTCGGGTAAACGCTCAGAGGTCCAAAACAACATTCTGAAACTGCGCGGCGAAATTGATTCGTTGAGCAAGAGCAAGCAGCTTGGCTTTTTTGAGAAGATGATGAAGAAGACACCGCTTAAGAACTATATTTATAAATATCAGTCCGTGAAAACAAATGTAAATGCCATTGTACAATCCCTTCGTAACGGGAAGGAAACGCTAGAAGAGAACATGGCGTATATGAAGACGTTGAAGAAAAATTCAATTGAGTCTGTCTATAATTTGCAAATGCGAATTGCGATGGGCGAGAATTTAAAGCAGCTTTTCGAAGTTGAAATAGCCAAGCCCGAGAATGAGCATCGTAAAACACATTTGGAGAGAGGACTTCGTAAGGTCGTGACCCGGATTCAGTCCTTTCAAGAGATGGTCATTCTGTATCAACAAGCGATTGCAGGAACAGATATCATTAACGACAACAACGATAAGCTGATTGATGCCGTTGATGYGACGATTGATAAAACACAGAACCTGTTGACAGTCTCTGCGATGATCTCGATGGCCATTGAAGATCAAGTTCAAACGATTGATGCGGTCAATTCCGCGAACTCGACATTGAATAAAATGTTTGAGGAAAATTCGCGGCTGTTGAAAGAAACAACGCAACGAACGAATGAGCTGCTGGGGAAACCAGGCTTGCAAATGGATTCGATCGAGCGAGGCATGACAGACCTTTTCGCCGCTTTGGATTTATTTGAACAGTCCAATCGGACAATCATTCAATCGGCTACGGAGCACACGCAACGGCTTGGTAACATCAGCCAGCAAATGACGCAAAGACTTGGCTTAACGCCTGGGAATAAAACGAATGCAGAAATCAAAGCGTCCGAATTAAGTGGACTTTTGGAATAAATCATAGAAATAGAATTGGCTGTCAGGGATGTAATCCTTGGCAGCTTTTTTGTGCTTGCCTCATGCCACTTAACCCATGCCATTTCATTCTCCTGACATATGATATTTCATATGTTCGAAAAATGGAGATGATTAAATGTTCATGCAAATTAAAGAGGGGAATAGCAAGACTCCTCAAATTGATGTGCTAATCCCAGCGATTGAGAAAGATTTGGGGACGCTCCCCCTGGTCATTGACGCGGTAAGAAAATATGTCAAGCATCCGATTGGTGAAATTATCATTGTAGCTCCGTGGAAACAACGGATACTCGATCTATGTGAGAGAAAAGGGTGCCGATTCGTTCACGAAGATACCGTTCTCCCTATCACGAAAAAGGATATCCATTACCAATCGAAAACGTGGGATCGGACGGGATGGCTGTATCAACAGTTACTTAAATTGAACGGAGATACTTTGTGCACATCCAACTATTATATGGTCATTGATGCAGATACCGTGCTCATACGACCCCATGTTTTCAAGATTGGCAACAAGACGGTATTTTATTGCCGGAACTGGAGTCAGGGCGAATATTTTAATACGTATAGAAAATTGATGGGCAGAAATCGATCGGCTCGATTGTCTTTCGTTACCCATTACATGTTGTTCGAGAAATCTAAAGTTAAGCATCTGAAACAAACCATTGAGTCCAAACATAAGAGATCCTGGTATTCCGCCATTATGAAAAGTATGAACAGATCCAAGCAGTTTGCCTTTTCGGAGTTCGAAACATATGGTAATTTTCTTTATTCATCGTCTGCGCATAAGATGATTTTGAAGCCTGCAATGAATAAAAGCTTACATTTGAACAATGCCCAAATTACACAATCTAGGATGTCTTCCTTGGCTAAAAGATATAGATCTATTTCTCTGCATAAACGCAAGGGATATGTTAAAACGGTTAGGTTAGTGGCGAGATGAAGCCCTATGTTGTTATCTGGAAGGGACCTGTAGGCAAAGCTAGTGGTCTTGGTCATGCAAGTAGAACCTACGCTGCTTCCTTGAAACGGAAAGGCGTTGATGTTAGGTTTGGTCATTTAAGCGTTGGTAAAAAACCTTCCAAAGGCAAGAGAGTGCTTATCTATCACGGTGTTCCGAACCATATTCATTGGGGTCATGAACGAAGTCTATATGATCCCATCATTTTAAATACCGTTTGGGAAACCAGCAAAACGCCAAACAAATGGCTTTCTCATATGAACAAATTTGATGCAGTCTGTGTTCCTACGCAACATAATAAGCGTGCACTTCAGAACAGCGGGGTTACAGTCCCGATTTACATTGTTCCGCATGGTGTAGATACGAAGGTATTTAAACCAAGCAATCCGAAGTTTGTATTGCCGCGTGCTGCAGGCAGGTTCACTTTCGTGTCTGTATTTGGCTTTCAACATCGTAAAAACCCCGAAGGTTTGCTGCGTGCGTACTGGGAAGAGTTTTCCCCCGAAGATAACGTAATTCTTGTGATCAAAACGAACGGCTATGAGCCCTATGAGAATGAAAAATGGATTCAGCGACAAATATGGCAGTACAAAAAGAGGTTGGGCATAAAAAAAAATACAGCGCCCGTTGTCATAATAGGCAGACGATTAAGCGAACAGCAGCTAAAAGGACTATATACACTTGGAGATGCCTTCGTCCTTCCTTCGCGAGGTGAGGGGGTAGGACTCCCATTTCTAGAAGCACTAGCCAGTGGCATCCCAGTCATCACGACTGCTTGGGGGGGGCAAATGGATTTCCTAACGAACAATAACTCGTTTCTCATTCCCTATCAACTGAAGAATCCGTCCATTAGCATGAATAGTTCACATGCCATATCGCGCTCATTTAGATACCTGTTTGCTGAGAAGGGGCAGCTGTGGGCTGAACCTGATCATCAAAGTTTACGAATGAATATGAGGAAAGCCTACGAGAATCCCGAATTATGTAAGCGTAAGGGAAGTCAGGGACGATTGGATGTCCTTCATTTGACTTGGTCACGTGCAGGGAGGCTGATGAAGCATGTGGTTGAAAAGGTCATTCAATCCAAGAAATAAGGATGAAG
This sequence comes from Paenibacillus sp. 01T442, assembly GCF_056398345.1. NCBI lineage: Bacteria > Bacillati > Bacillota > Bacilli > Caryophanales > Paenibacillaceae > Paenibacillus > Paenibacillus sp. 01T442. The sequence continues at coordinate 6,510 of NZ_JBFTPF010000083.1, read as the reverse complement.
ATTGATGTCCCCCAGGAAAGGAGGAATTGGCTTGCGTATTGTACTACTGTGCGGTGGATCAGGAAAAAGGCTATGGCCTTTATCCAACGAGATTCGCTCTAAGGTGTTTCTTAAGCTTTTGAAATCCACAAATGGGGCTAGAGAATCGATGATTGAACGAATATGCAGACAATTAGATGAGGTAGGCTTACTGCCGTCCACATGTATCGTTACGCATCACAGTCAGGTAGAGATAACTCGTACGTATGTTGGCGAACACATTCCTATCCTAAGTGAACCATTTAAAAGGGGGACATATGCAGCAATAGCTTTAGCTGTCACTTATTTGCATGAGAGAATGCTAGTTGATTTGGATGAAACGATCTGTATTCTCCCAGTGGACACTTATGCAGACTCCGCATTTTTCCAGTTACTTCATCGCTTTCCTGAGGTTATTTCAGAATCTAAAGCTGATCTAGCTCTACTTGGAACCAACCCGACGATGCCTTCTGATCAATTCGGTTATATTGTTCCAGTTCTCMCCAAAGTGAGCGAAGAATTCGCATATATCGATCACTTCATCGAAAAGCCGAATGAGCATGATGCCGCTCAATTAATGGAGCATCATGCTTTATGGAATTGTGGCATATTCGCATTTCCATTAAGGTACATGCTGACCTATTTAAAGGACAAAGGGGAACCAGCACTAGTTGATTCATGGCTGGCTAAGTATGAACAGCTTGCCAATACAAGCTTTGATCGCGAAGTCGTTGAGCATAGTCAAAACGCTGTGGTTATAAGGTATGAAGGTTTATGGCAGGATGTGGGCACATGGAAGGCGTTAACCCTTCATTGTGAGCAAAACGTTATTGGACCAGGTAGGATCTCAGCTGATACCGTAAATACACATCTTATCAACGAACTACCTTATCCCATTGAAGTCATTGGTGTATCGGATCTCGTTGTCGCAGCAAATTCAGACGGAATCTTAATTGCAAACAAGGAGAAAGCCCATTTAATTAAGGAAAGGCTAGCACAAGTCACCCAGATTCCGATGTACGTGGAGAAAAGGTGGGGCTCTTATCAAATTTTGAAATATTGGAAGGAAGATGAACACGGAGCAGAGGGTATGCTTAAACTTGTGAAGCTTGCCCATGAGAAGATGACCAGTTATCACCAGCATGAGAATCGGCAAGAAAGCCTAACCATTCTTTCCGGCATTGCAGAAATTCTTATTGAGGATAAACTGGTTAGACTGATGGCAGGTGATGTTCTGCTAATTCCTGCTGGTATTAAGCATGGTATCAAGGCAGTTACTAATCTTGAATTCATGGAAGTCTTGTTGGGCAAGGAACTGTCACAAGAAGATATCACTCGATTTTCAGATATATGGTAGTAAATACCAATGATGGATGGGAAAATTCGATTGAATGTCTATTGATATTAAAAATAAGCTTAGACCCTCAGCTCGTTGCTGTGGGTCTCTTTATGTTAATAAACTCAGGAAGGATCTGGGAATAATCAGGAGAACTTAATAAGAGTGGAAATCGCTTGATATCCAAAACGGATGCTACTTTATGTAAAAGGGAGAAATGTTCATTGAAAAAAATAGTGCTTGGAATGGTTTTGGGTGCTGGTATTACTTTTTCTACTGCTGTATATGCTTCAGATGCTATTCAAGCAATGAAGTACCAGGTGGAGTTTCTTTTTAATGGGGTTACTAAACAATTGGATAGTGAGTACACCGTTTTGAATTACAATGGACATGCTTATGTACCTATCCGTTTCGTAGCTGAAAGTATGAGAGCTCACGTAGAGTTCAATGAGGCGGATAAGCAAATATCCATAAAGTACGGCACACCAACTGAGCAGTTGCAATCACGCATAGAGATGACTGCCCTTCAATTATTGAAAACGACAGAGAAAGGGGAACTGGATGAAACTAAAAAGCAAATCGATGCGATACCTCCAACCGAACTTAACTCGGTCTTTATTCAGATTTTTAAAATGGCTCATATGTTTCAAGGTAATCCGCACGTTGCCTATTTAGTAGAACTATTGATTCAAAAGCAAGTTGATCTCAATATCGTTGATGAGTCCAATGGTTACACACCGCTGCATTATGCTGCAGAACGATCCATTGATCTAGTGGGAAGTCTTTTGGATGCTGGGGCCAAGGTGAATGTAAGTGCAAATGGAATGACACCGCTAATGCAGCTATCAAGTAAGAAACAGCTTGGCTTGGTTAACAAGATGCTTGCATTGGGGGCTGATCCAAATTTAGGCAGAGGGGCTCTGCTTGCGGCGCTTCATCCTTTTGCCAATTCGGGATTGATCGATGAGAGCGTCCAAATTGTAAAAAATCTTATAGCGCATAAAGCTGATGTGAACGCTACTAACTCAGATGGCGAAACACCGCTGTTAGCAGCTCTAAGTATGACTATGCCACAATCTCGGCAAATTGTTCAGTTGCTGCTCGAGCACGGTGCAGATCCCAATCAGATAGTAAAAAGTAATTGGTCAGGACTGTCACCTCTAATGAGGGCAGTTAATCCCTATGGCCTTAACTCTATTCAGGGTGTGTACACGATGGTTGAAATGTTGATTAATGCCGATGCAGATGTCAATGCAGCCGACGAGAAGGGCAATACAGTTCTCTCTTACGCCGTGGAATTTAATCAAAATACCATGGAAGGAAACTTCGATGTACTCCGATTGTTGTTGAGTAAAGGAGCGAACCCACAGGCGATAGACAAGAATGGTGTTACACCACTTGATAAAGCAAAGAACATTGTAGATGAAAAAATGAGGGATGAAATTGTTAAGCTTTTAGAATAAGTCATACAATCCTTTAATTATTTTTTCACTTTATATCTGGGGCATTTATTAATGGTTTTTGAATTGCGTCCACAATGGCTGCGAAGATACTCGTTGCTAAAATACCCATTAGACATAAGGATGTAGGACCCGCTGCATCATCACTAACTGTAACTTTAGCAAGCACCCTTAAGCTTACTATTCCTATTAAAATGAGGATGATAACTGCAAATGCACATTTCTTTATAATCTGCAAAGATTTAAAGGATAGTTCTGAGAAAGCATTGTTCTTCTCGATGTAGGTTAATAGTTTATACGCTTGATACAAYGCAACAGAAAACGCAATACAGAAGCCGTATGTACATACTAGAAAGGGGATCACGAAGTAAGCCGTATCTGGATGTACTCTTGCATCTTTAACAGCTATCTGAGGCAACCAGATACATAAAGCAAGCACTGCAATTCCAGCCAGAAAAATAATTACCTTTAAGAAAGTAGTTGAACCTCGTTTAACATTCATATTATACACCTCACTTGTTTAATGACAACATGATCTTATCATAGGTCTTATCGTTTTACAATAAATATGTATTGTTTGTTATTACATAATTGTTGTTATTGAAGTATCATTTTAATTTGCGAAAAATAAAAAGCATTTCCTATTTCTAAATAATAGGCTATAGTTTGTAATAGAAGTTGATTGGAAGTCGGGGGAATTTAGGAGCAAATCACATGCGAAAGAATTGCAAATTGATCTTAGTTGAAGGTTTGTGCGGCACTGGCAAATCGACATTAGCTGAAAAATTAAATGACTACCTCGTTCAGCAAGGCATTCCCTCTCGATTCTATGATGAGGGAGCAATTGGACATCCGACGAGTCTGAATTGGCACGCATTCTTTCGCGAAGAGGAATATAAGGAACTTCTGATGAGGTATCCAGACATTGCTGATGAAATCCGTTCTTGGGCCATTAATAATGGTATCAATTATCTGATTCCTTATCGTGAATTCAAGGGAAATAGCGAGTTGGTTGAGCTTTATGCAGAGTTGAAGTCCCGTGAGCTATGTTGGACGGATTCGCCTGTTGCCACGCTAGAAGAGTTTACATTTTCGATTCAGCATCATTGGTCACATTTCGCTGAGCATGCCTCTAATTCAGATGAGGTATATGTGTTAGAAGCTGTTTTTTTTCAGCATCAGATTCATGATTTATTGGGTCATTATCAAGCRGTTGATCACCTGATCGAGGAGCATATTCAAGGAATCGCTGATCAGATAATTGCTTTGAATCCCATCGTGATGTATTTAACTCATCCGAATGTGAGGGAGCAGCAGGTTTGGATTTCTTCCATCCGTTCAAGACCAAACTTTGCCACAGAGCAAAATATTAGGTTTATGGAAAACCGTAAACGGATCGAATTGGGGCTACTTGAAATGCTGCCATTTCCAACCTATACATTTGAAAATGAAAACCTTGACTGGGAAGCGGTCTTTAATAAAATGGTGGAGGCCGTACAGACGAGCGAGTAGACAATTCCATTCCAAAAATCCTAAGAAGCACTGCCGCGGGCAGTGCTTCTATTTGTCTTACTAGAATAATGCAATACCTAATCATAGATAAATATGCAATGAAATTTAATTATTTGGATTTTATTCAAAATATGGATGTCTAGATTGTGTTCTCCTGGATATTCTGTGTATTAGTAAAGTTGTTTCCGCCTTACAAATTAACTTCAAATTGGTTGAATGGAACCGTCACGCAAACTGCGCCGATAAGTTGAATGTACAGGACCAGTTTATGAATATTTAAGAATTGCTTTAGAAGGAGTTTACTTCAATTGATTATCTTAAAGGTAAGAAGATATCAAGGKAGATTCTCACGAGATGAAAAATTTTACTATGAAACAGAAAAAATGGATGCTAAGCTTACATATCTTATTCGCAGCCATCATGTTAGGGACAAGTGTGACGTTTCTCATACTTAGCATTACCGTTGCGAGCACAAGTGATTCGGTGTTAATACTCTCGTGTTACAAAGCCATGCACGTATTAGCCGGAACTTCAGTACGAGTATCCGTGATCGGGACCATCGTGACAGGGGTGCTATTATCGCTGGGGACTCACTGGGGTTTGGTGAAATACTATTGGATCATCGTCAAAGAAGTGCTTACGGTTGTCGCGGTTATCGTAGGTCCCATTGGTATGTACATTTGGACATTGAAAGCAATATCCATGTTAACTGAAGTTGGAGGAGAGAGTGCGAACCAAGGTGCCTACGTTTCCAACATGCTATGGTTATTTATAGGCATAGGACTTCAGTTACTCTCATTACTCGCGATGTATCAACTATCCGTGTTTAAACCGTGGGGGAAGCGAAGAACTAGTTAGTCCGTATACTAATAGAAAAAGCAGAGGATTGGAAGGGGAGCCCCTGCTCGTATCCTCTGCTTTTTGGTGTCACCGATTAATCCGTAATATTTCTCGTATAGTATTCAATAATGTCCTTACGTCGAATGATACCTAGGAAAACGCGATCCTTATCTACAACGGGAACAAAGTTCTGGTCAGCAGCTAGTGCTAACATATCTTCCATATGTGCATCAATGGCGACGCACTCGTTATAAATTCGTTTTCGAATGTTGGTTACAGATACTTCATCCATGTTAACGAAGGACAGGCCGGGCGTGCACTTTAGTTTCCATAATAAATCTCCTTCGGATAAAGTGCCCACATATTTCCCTTCCTCATCGATAATTGGAATCGCTGTATAATGGCAGGCTTMCAGCCGTTCTATCGCTTCTTTCATCGAAGCCGATGTCGTCAGGTAAGATACTTTGTCTTTAGGTAGTAAAAACGATTTAATTTCCACTTTGTTTCGCTCCTTTTCATCCCGAATTACTTTCACTATTTAATTAAACCATAAATCCGACCGAAAGAGTGCACAATTGACTCGTGTAATAAATGGAAATAGGACAATATTTGATTTTTTGTAACATTAGAGTCCTTCGATTTGAGTCAAATTATGGGTAATAAAATGCAAAAATGGGAAGGGGCTACCCAGAAGTAGTTGTTTCTACTTCGATGGACAACCCCGCATCGTCGTTCATATTTTGTTGATGATCGCTAACTCAATTTACAAATGTATACTTAACTCTTTTCGAATTAATAAAGTAGGGTATCCAAATCAAACAAGTAATCAAGGATTTTACAATATTTCTACCCTGTTCATTCATAAACTCAGGTGTCGCTAGCCCGACGATTGAATTCGAAATAAAATAGTAAATGACATTAAATACGAAACTAACTAAATAGAAAATAATGGCCAACGTTCTTACTCGCCTCATTTTTTTCCATCCTAGATAGCCTAAGACAATAGGGAACACAACATATAAAGAATAGGTAACAGTTTCATAAATGATCATTAATCCGTATTTCCAATCATCTTTATACAATTCGGTGATAAGTCCATCAGTGTAAATAGGTAATAACGTATTAATTATGTAGATTAATGCGTCCCCTAAGGTTAGTAACAAACCTATGGAAACAACATATAACCAACCTCCAAATCCGCGTAAATGAGCATGCTCGATTTGTGGCGGCTCATTTCCAGAGGGTATCAGATTCTCTGTTTTCAAAGCTAATTCATTATCCGGATTGACCATTAAGACACCTAGTTTCTTCTCCAATTTTAGGAGGATTTACAAAACATGGATG
>NZ_JBFTPF010000082.1:0-21186 GCF_056398345.1 Paenibacillus sp. 01T442 | reverse complement strand
CGTGACAGGTGGAACGAGCGTCTTCATGAAGGAATTAAGCGTCAACGCTTTAGAAGAAACCCTATCCAATACCTCAAAGATATTGAATCGAGGGCTTGTGCGTTAATTGGTCAGTCGTAGAAAAAAAAAAAAAAGAATGTGATACTCCAAAATTAATTAGAAAACGGAGCCCGCAAACCCGCGTGGCTCCGTTATTGTTGTTTCAGAATTCATTAGAATTTGTTGGTCGTCGCTGCGAAAATGACTGTTTGTTTCAGAATTCGTTAGAAAAAATAATTTAGCCTATATACAGTGTATGCATAAATATGCAAGACAAATATTTAATTATTAAAAAGCTTGAATCCGTTCCGGTGTCATTACGTTGTTGTAAAATTCGTCCAACTCAATCGACTTGCCTTTATGAAGTCTCGAGTGCTCTGCAGCAAATGCCATCATATGGCTTCTTACAGAAGCCGATGCCGAGGTAAGAAGGCTTTCTCTGCCCGTATAGCTGAGGACCTCTTTAAGGAAACTGCGTACAATACMGCTGTCTCCCCCGCCGTGGCCGCTAGTTTGCTCGGGTATTTCAATGACGGTCTCCTCATGAGTCAGAAAATCGCAAACAACGATTTTACTTTCCTCGGCCCTAAGTTCTCCTCTGGTTCCCATGATTTGAATTCGCCGCTCCTGGTGCCTCGTGAAACCGCACATACTAAACATGGCAGTGGCTCCGTTCGCAAACTCCATATTAACCACCTGGTGGTCAACTACGTTATTGTCGCTTTTATACACACAGCGTCCGTAATTGGTCTCTTGAAGGCCTTTAATGATGCTCTCCTTGGATAACTCATCGGCGAAATGCCTCGCCCAGTTTTTTCCTTCCCCCAAATAAAACCGAGGTGCCGAATATGCACAGGTGGACTCTACGGCGCATCCACTGATGCAATAGTCGGTAGATCCTTCAGGAGCGTTCTCGGAGCGAAAATGCATAAGCGATCCGTACGAGCTAACGCGTTCGCATGGTTGATCCATCAACCATGATAGAACGTCCATATCGTGGCACGATTTGGCCAAGATCATCGGGCTTGACGTCTCCGAGTTGTTCCAATTGCCTCGTACGAAGCTGTGGGCGATATGCCAATACCCGACATTTTCGTTTAATTGAATGGACGCGACTTGACCGATTTTCCCTTCAGATATGACTCGCTTCACGGCCGACCAGAACGGCGTATAGCGAAGCACGTGGCAAATCGTTAACAAACGGTCGTGTTCCTTCGCCGCCAGCTCCATCTCGATACATTCCTTCGGCGTAGGCGACATTGGCTTCTCCAGCAGCACATGGTACTTCTTCGCCAATGCCTGCATGGTCGGCTCGTAATGCATCTGGTCTTGTGTGCAAATAACGGCGATGTCGGCCATGATCGGCCGTTCCAGTAATTGCTCCCACGACTCGAAGCTGCATTCTCCCGGTATATGGTGCAGTTTGGCAAAGTCCTCTCTTCGAATAGCGTTTGCTTCGGCTACGGCAACAAATTTCAACTCATGCGGATAGTCCAACGCGTATGGCGCATAGCTACGAGCACCTCTGGCTCCTGCACCGATCAATATTGCGGTTAATTGGGTCATCTCCAACCACTCCTCTTTTCTACTGTTTCTACTCCTTGCGGATTACATGCCCCTAACCCCTGTATATTCGTTTTCGTCAATCAAAATCGATTGGCCGTTTAGCAGATTCAGCCGTATTTGTCGATCGCCTACTTCTCCCGAGGCTTCAACTTCCTTTATCGGGCAACTTTCTCCCGTGTTTGTAGGAAACAACAAGGTAACAAGGCGAACCGATCCCACGGCCGTCAAATCATAGACAACCGTAGGAGCAGGCGCATACTCTCCTTGCGCAAACGTATCGGTGTTTTTCCACCCTTGCCACTCCGGTTCGATATGCCCCTTTATGATTGTGGCTGTCAGGTTGTCCATTCGGTTCGTAACTAGGCTCAGATTCGGACTTTCATGGTTCAAGGTAAAACTGTTCAACCCTTGAACAGCTGCCGATTCGCTGTGCAGATGCCATAGAAATTCATAGTTGTGCGATTGTTCATCTTGCGGCGTTAGCCTGTCAATGACCAGAAAGCATGGAGAAACGAGCGGATCGTTTTTCAAGAACAGCACGCTCCGGCTGTGGGTGACTCTAATCTGCGCCTGCGAGCCATAGCCTTCGTTATATATTCCTTGAACCCAATCAAAGACTTCGGACGAATACCATTGTGCATCAGTCAGCACATTGATGTCTTCATCCATCCAACGGTAAGCGATTCTCCGATTTTGATCCGATCCATCTACACGAACCGTGTTGTGCGATCGGGTCGACAGAACATAGCGACGCATCTCCGAGTCGTCATAGGCGTAATTGCCCCCCTCGGTAAGCAGTAGCTTTCCGTAGGCATGTATAAGCAGATTCAGCTTATCCTCGTGCTGGTGTCCCCTCCCGAACGGTCCCGCGTCGAACATCGCCCATACGGCTTGCCGATCCCAGCCGGTCCGCATGACATAGTAACCGCTGTAAGGAAAGGGTATGGACGTTTCAACCGGCGGTTTCCCTTCTTGTCCTTCGGTTAAGGCCCATAGAAAGTCCAACCTGTGTGGATAATGTCTTGTCGCCTCCTGCATGGAAAACGAATCCGATACTTTCAACCAGCGGCCATCGTTCAGATCTGGCAACCGGCCGTCCGGCATCATCAATTTGACATGAGCTGTGCAAGCATGTTCGAGTCCTTTAACGAGTTCGGGAGCAATCGGGATATGATAGGCGTGATACAACTCAATCACTTGAAAATAATTTTGTAATACGACCTCGTGATAATTCGTGCTTAATTCAAAATGAAACCCGTCCGGGTATAGCTGTCTGTTCAATTCTTGGAACAGCTTCTCCTGAGCATAGGCTCTCCAGTTTGTCGCTTCCCTGAATTCCGGACAAAGCACGCCGATGTGGGACAGACCGTTCATCTCCATAAGCAGCCAATTGCCTTCTTTCCGATGATGGAGGCGGAGCCGCAAAGCATGTTCCCACAAGGATTTATACCAGTCGATCAACACGTCATCAGTAAAATGTGGAGAATGGTAACAGGCGTGAAGCGCATAAGGCCAGGCATTGCCCATACGCAATCCGCACTCGATCGTCCTCCATCCATATCCCGGCCCACTTTCCGGTATAACGACCTGCTGGACCCAGCTGGTAAACAGGTTAACGAGTCCCTCGGCGTATTTTTCACTCCCCGTTTCCAGGTAACGCCTCGCCAGCACCTCCCATTCCCAATGACGGTTCAATTGCACGGTCCATTCTACATATTGATTGAACGTAGGATTGACGGACCAGTCCACCTTCCCAGAGAATTGATGGGGCGTGCCGCAAGAAACGAGCTTTAAAGACAATATACGCTCACCCATCTCTTCCATCGTCTCTCMCGGCAGAAAAAACACGTTTTGCATATCATGAGGCGGAATACGGAAATACAGATCCGGACGCAAGGATCGCCTCACATGCTCCGCAAATAGTCGGCGCGCCTTAACGAAGTCATCGCTTTCGACCGCTTTCTTTAAATCCCCTAGGGCCGGTAAGCTCATATCGATTGCACGGGTAAAAAAATCGTAATCGCTTACAATAGGTCCAGGCCGATATGTTTGATTTTCCATTCTACTCATTACCTCCATCCAKCTACTACCGGTTATACCAATATCCAGTGATACCTTTCTCAATACGCATGAGTGCTTCGAGATAATAGTAATCGCCCCAGATCACAAAATCATCCGGGGAGCTGTTGGCCCGAATACTATACGAACCTCGCTTGATCAAACCTTCCGCATCTTCTTCTCCAACTGTCGAATAATTGTCGACAAGCGATTTGAGCGAGAGCTCCAGCCAGTCTTCGAAAAAGGCCCTCTCCGGATGGTTCGGATCCAAATGATCCAATAGTTCGAGCAAGCCTGCGCAAACGATCGCCGACGCAGAGCTGTCTCGGTAAGTATTTGCGTCAACCGGCACATTGAAATCCCAGTAGGCGACATGATCTTCTGGCAAATGCTGCAGGAAGTAGCGCGCCAAACGAAGAGACGTTTCAAGGAATTCCGGATTTTTCGTATATTTGTAAGAAAGCGCAAAGCCATATACGCCCCATGCTTGGCCGCGTGTCCATGTAGAGCCGTTGTGATACCCTTGATGCGTCGTCCCTCCGATAGGTATGCCTGAATCCTGTTCGAAGTAGAACGTGTGATACGAGAAATCGTCGCCGCGCACCAGATAACGGCGGCTTTTCTCCGCATGCTTGATCGCAATTTCACGATAACGGTTGTCGCCAGTCATTTCCGTTGCCCAATACAAAACGGCAAATTCATCAGACAATCAATGATGATGCGTCCACCTTGCTTTTCGTCGCCCAAAGATCCCCACGCCTGAATCAGCTGCGCCTCTTCGCGCCAGCGACCAAGCAGTTTGTCAGCCGCCTGCAGCGTTAGCTCTTTCGCCGCTTCGTCCTTGTCAATTATCCAACCAGCTTTTGCCGATAATGAATAGAGGAAACCAATATCATGATGCCCGAGACCAACATTGTCGGCAAGCCGCTTACGAAAACTATCGATGTTGCGCTGCGCCGCTTCGCGGAACACTTCATCTTTGGAATATTCGTAACAGAGCCATAGCATGCCTGTCCAAAATCCGTCTGTCCAGTCTGTATTCGGATTCAATTTCGTCGTGTATCGGCCGCCGTACTATAACTTTCATTCCGTTCTCGTATGCTTTTGTCTATATTCCCCGGGGGTAATCCCGGTGACCCGTTTGAACGTACGTATAAAATTTTGCGAATTGTTATAACAAAGCCTCTCGGCGATATCAGACACCTTAAAATCCGTTTTCGTCAGAAGTTCCTTCGCTTTCTCTATCCGGTACGTGATGATGTATTCGGTAAACGTAACGCCGACCTCCTGTTTAAAAAAGCTGCTAAAGTGCGACACTGGCATCATCACCATATCGGCTAATTGAGGTTGCGACAGATCTTCGTCGTAATGCTTGTGAATATAACTTAGCACCTTCTCCGTAGTCTGCGAATTTCGCTCGCTGCGTAGGTGGCGGAAATGGACAATCATCGTATGAAAAATGTTTTGTATAAGCCATTCCTTGATATGTTCCATTGTTTTGAATTGGTTCAACGTATGATATACGTTGTCTGTAAATAGCTTCGGCCCGTCTTTAGGGTCGAACTCATACAGCGTCCGAAGCGTCGCTGCGAGCAGTTGTACGAACGATTGGCGTACGTGATCGATTGTCAGTGCTTCTTCCATTTTCAATGTTTCCGCGAAATCGTTGACTGCGCTCTCTATTTGTTCAAGATTACCAAGCTTCAAATTCAATAGAATGAGTTGTTCCTGCTCCACGGGGTACGAAAAAACGGTTTCTTCAGGATTCACCCGGTCGATAAACAACACGGTCCCGGTTCCTTCGAGAAGCTGGTACTTGATTGCCTCAAGTGCCTCTTTGTAAGAGCGGTGTAGGTTTTCAATGCCCAGATAGCTGTGGCCGACGCCGATTGTCGCCGTAACGTGGAGCACCTGCTCGATTACTCCCCGTATTTCCTCGGAAATACGAAAAATCTCCATTTGCACCTGACTCGTTCCGCTCTCCCTCTGCCCGTTGTTGATGACGACAGCAATCTGCTCCGACTGCATTCTGACGACCATACCTTCCGTATGATGGCTGATGACTTCTTTGGCTATATTCATTGCCGCGTATAGAAACAAATTAACGTCCTGCTCCGATTGGCCCCGCAAATTGTCCAGCTCGATACATAGCACGGTATAGTACCCGTAAGCGGCTGGTATTTGATAATAATCGAGCTTCTCGCCAAACTCCCCTTGCCGAAATGTCTCTGTTAGGAGACGCTGGATAAAACTCGCCCGCAAGAGCGGCATCGATTGCAGGATTTGGCTTTCCAGATGGTTGTTCGTCGACTGAAGCGACTCTACGTAATAACTGATAAGGCCGAATTCGTCCATTTTCTGCGGCAACGGCTGGTTGAACTTACCAATGCTGCGAATCTTCTCGATAAAGCCTGAGAAGGCCMGAAATAGCCGCTGCGACAGCAGGACGGCTGCGACGAGGCTTACAAAGGTAAGCACGAGGCAAATGAAGATCGTCGTTTTTTTAATCGATTGGATATGAATCGTCAACTCGCTCAGCGGTAATACCGACACATACCGCCAGTCATTATAGGATGATTTCAACGAGTTGACCAGCATCAAACTACCGTCGATTTTGTATTCGCCGAACGATTCAGGCAGGTCGGACTCCTTCAAGTCGCGGATAACCGGATAGTCGGAGAATTCGCGACTTAGCAGCCTTTTGTTCCAATCCGAAAAAATATTGCCAGATGGTGTAAGGATGATCATTTCACCGCTTGTGCCCTGATGCATACTGCCGAACACCTCGAAAAACGCTCGTTCGTTCAGGTTGATAATCAAATAACCGAGCGCCTGATCAGACGTCACTGGTAAACGACGGACAAGTGTCACGACGTGGGACCCACCGCGCGGCACTGATGCCATCACTTTACGGTCGAACCAGAACAATGGCTCATTACTTTCATTGATTCGTTGAAGCAACCCGGCATCAAGCTTGGACGCTTCGAAGATACCCTCGCTCGGATTGACGGCGAGCTGCTGACGTTTCATATACAAATAGACGGAATCCACATTTTCCATCAGCACTTCCATGGAATTGAGGATGGTTGTGACCTTTTGGAATAAAAGATTGTCCTTGTAAGGATCCGGTGTTTTCAAAAATTCCGTCAAAAGGGGATTAAACGCTTGCTGCAGAACGATTTTATCATTGGTGACGAGCAGCTTGTCGATTCGTTCCTGAATTTGCCGCATTGTTTCTTTGTTCGTTTTGCCAATTTCCTGCATCATGCTGTCGCTGGCGATCATATAGGTAATGGCGCCGAGGACAATTACCGGGATAATTGAAAATAACGAAGCGGCAAACAGCACTTTCAAGCGCATCTGATTTGATAAGTGCCATTTCCATAAGGAGCGCAGCATGCGATAACCACCTTTCAACCGAATATTTCAAATAAAAACCGGAAGATCAATTCCCGAAAGGAAATGATCATCCGGTGTAGGGTATAGGCAGCAAGGTCAACATTCCCGGAAATAAGATCAGATTATTTTTTGTTCACCTTGTACCAATCGTTCACTTCCTTCGTTAATTGAGAACCGCCTTTATCAAGCCATTCTTTCGTGAACTTGTCGAAGTCCTCAATAGGGCTCTTGCCCATCACTACTTTGACGAAAAACTCGTCGCGCAGCTTGTTAAGATCAGCACCTTTCTCACGCTGTGCTGGTGCTAGAAAACCGATAACCGGGTTTGTCACGCCTTTGTCCGCGACATAGTCAATCATTTCGCGCTGCATCTTTTGAACATCGGCTGAAGCCGTAGTCGAAACCGCCAAATACGGATCGAATTTGTTATGGGATACCAGATTGGCGACGGCGTCGGCCTTTATCTTGTCGGCATTAGGCTTCAGGGTGCCATCGGCATTTTTAGTATAGTGGGCTCCTTCCACGCCGTATTGCTTGAAGAGAGTACCTTCGTCACTTGCTTGCCAATCGATGAATTCGATAATCCGTTTGACTTTGTCTTTGTCCTTCCCTAGACTCGCCGGTATTGTCTGCAGACCGTAGAAGCCGATTCCATTGCTCGTGCCGGATTTGCCTGTCGGTCCAACCGGATTTTTGGCCAACACAAACTTGGCGTTCGGGTTCGTTTTGGCAAGCGCATCGACGAATTTCGGGTAATCACTGATATTCCCGACGTAAATGCCCGCGTTACCGCTGTTGATTTTCTCCCACACTTGTGTTGTTTTCAACACGGCAAAGTCTTTGTCGATGGCGCCTTCCTTGTACAAATCACGTACAAAGGTGAGTCCCTGTTTGCGTCCCGGGGTGATCGCGCTGTTCATCAACGTGCCGTCTTCCATGATCCGCCAGTTGTTGCCGGTATCGAATGCGTGCCAAATGCTTTCCAAAAACGCAATGTTTTCGCCGACAGCGAAGCCGAACGTGTCCGCTTTGCCGTTTTTGTCAGGGTCGTTCTTCGTAAACGCGACCGCCGTTTTAAACAGCTCATCCGTCGTTTTCGGAACAGGCAGGCCCAAATTGTCAAGCCAGTCTTGGCGGATCATGACCGCGACGGTGGTTAATGGACGCGTTCTGGGAATCCCGTATATTTTGCCATTGATTTTCAAGTTGTCCCAAGCCGCCTGAGGTGTCTTCATTATATTCGGCATATCTTTGATGTAATCATCGAGCGCAAGAAATGCGCCTTGATCTACGTAATTGCTAAAGTCAGCGGAAGGAAACGATTCCCATGTAGTGAAATCAGCCATATCGCCAGAGGCGACAGCCAGCTTTACTTTTTCCTCCGAGCTGTTGTTCGGAATCGCCAGCGGCTCATAATCAATGTTGAATTTGTCTTCAATGAATTTCCAAGCTTCCGTTTTTTGCGCAGGATCGCCGTAAAGCGGGAACATCGAGCTGATTTTGATCCGCTTTTTGTCAGCCGGTTTGGCGCTGCCAACAGGATTGCTGGCGACCGGCTCTTCTTTCTTTGCACACCCAGTTACGGCGCCCCCCAGCATTGTTGCAGCTAGGACAATGGACATATGTTTGTACCATTTTCTTTTGTTTAACATGTTTCTGACCTCCTGATATCATTTATATTATATATGGTGAAGAGAACCGGGTAAATGGTCCTCCGAAACCCGATCGGATTAGCCTTTGACCGAACCGAGCAGCACGCCTTTCGCAAAATGTTTCTGCAGAAACGGATAGATCAGCAGGATCGGAACCGTCGCAACGATCGTCGCAGCCATTTTGATCGTTTGCGGCATTACGTTTGCACTTCCTTCAAGCGAAGCATTCTGGAATTGCTCGACGGAGCCTTCAACGATCATTTGACGCAGCAGCACCTGAATAGGCCATAAATCGGTCTTATTGATATACATGACCGCTGAGAAAAAAGAGTTCCAGTGACCGACCGCGTAAAACAGCGTAAAGGTGGCAAGCGCCGGCATCGATAGAGGCAACACGATGCGGAACAGAACACCGAAGTTGCGACAGCCGTCGATGCGAGCCGATTCTTCGAGTTCCTCGGGAATGCTATTGAAAAAGTTTTTCATGATGATCAGGTTAAATGCACTGATGGCGCCAGGCAAAATAACGGACCATATCGTATTCAGCAGATGCATATTTTTGACCACCAGGTAGCTAGGGATCAGTCCGCCGCTGAACAGCATCGTCACAACGACAAGTAACAGGATCAAGTTGCGGCCGCGCAGTCTTTTTTTGGCTAGCGGGTAGGCCATCAGGGAAGTGAGAGCGAGATTGACGAACGTGCCGATCACCGTAATCACAACGCTCATCCACAAAGAGCGGACAAAATGCCTGTTGGAAAAGATCGTATCGTAAGCACCMCAAGTCACTTTCTGGGGCCACAAAATGAGTCCGCCGCGAAGGACCTGCTCCATCGGCGAAAGTGAGGTAGCTAGGACGTACAAGAACGGAAACAGCATAACGGACGAGCATAAGACAAGTACAGAAACATTAGCAATATCAAAAATTCTGCTGCCGAGCGATGGTTTGTAGTGCAGCAAATCGGTTCCTCCTATCTGATTCCGGGCATAGTGTTACGAATCCTACGATTTAGTAGACGCCTTCTTCTCCGAGTTTTTTGGTCAGCCAATTGGCCGTAACAATAAGGATCATGCCGATGGCAGATTTAAACAAGCCGATCGCAGTTGTGTAGCTGAATTTGCCTCCGATTAGTCCCTCACGGTACACGTATGTTTCGAAGACGTCGCCCACCTCGTTCACGGTCGAATTAAGCATGAGGAAAATGTGCTCGAAGCCTACGTCAAGAACGCTGCCCATCCGCAAAATAAGCAGAATTAATATGGTGCTGCGAAGGGCCGGTAACGTAACGTGCCAGAGTTGCCTCCAGCGCCCCGCTCCGTCGACGATTGCCGCTTCGTAAAGCTGCGGATCAACGCCAGCGAGCGCAGCCAGGAAGATGATCGTACCCCAGCCGRCTTCTTTCCAGACACTTTGACCGACAATCAAACTGCGGAACCATTCCTTCGTGGTCAGGAAGGCGATCTCCGTACCCCCAGCCGATCTGATCATCTCGTTAACGAGACCGCCTTGCGTTCCAAGCATCATATAAGTAATGCCGACAACAACTACCCAAGAAATGAAGTGAGGTAAATAAATGATGGTTTGGATAAACTTCTTGAACAAGTTGATCCGAATTTCATTCAACAGTAGCGCAAGAACGATTGGAACGGGAAAAAAGAATACTAGATTATATAAACTAATCAGCAGCGTGTTTCGAAGCAACAACCAGAATCCGTCGTATTGGAACAGCGTGATAAAATGTTTAAAGCCGACCCACTCACTGCCTAGCACCCCTTTGAAGGGGCTATAATTTTGAAAAGCGATAACGATTCCCCACATCGGGATGTATTTAAAAATAATGAAGAAAGCAATCCCTGGGAGAAGCATGGCGTATAACTCCCAGTCGTTAATAACGCCTCGCTTTTTCGGCGGAATCACTTTCAATGTTTCGATTTGCTGTGCCGATGCCGAATTCATGATGTTCTACCTCCGTTTTCTTATTTATTGCAGACGGCGTCTCTCACGGTCTTAATTAAAAGAGCAGTATGATGCGACTGTCTGGCCATGGCAGTAACGTAACATAACCTTCGGACAGTGCGATATAATCATATGTTTTGAGCATCCAACATGCGGTGAATGCCTGCTTTACCAACGGCTGGCGCGATAATCATTAGAAATGATTATAGAGATATCGAGGCATTCTAAGAGTTGCTTAATTGATCTACGGGCAAGTAAATCCTCACATTGCATTAAACCATTTTTGTTCTATTAATAAGCAAGGCTTTTTACGATACTAACCCTGAATGCGCCGAAGTCCTTCGCATATCCGAGCTGCTGCGCAAAGAGATGGAGCAATTTACTATGGAAACCATATCAGATTTATTTAAATGGAAGCATTATGAATCAGCAATCATTTTACTAACAGTGAGATGGCATTTAAAATAAAGTTTGAACTATCGAGACATGGTGGAAATAATGACCGAGCGAGGATTAGAGATTTCTCATACGAACAATTATGAGATGGGCCCATGAGTTTGGTCCTGAAATAGACAAACGAATCTGCCCCTATTTAAGACCCACAAATGTTTCCTACAGAACCGATGAAACGTATATCAAGGTCAATGGAAATATATATAGAGCAGTTGATTCTACGAGGAAAACGATTGATTTTATGAAATCAGAAAATCGAGATATGCCGGCAGCAAAGAGTTTCTTTACAAAAGCTTTTGCCTCGCCACATAATCAATTACCACGTGAGATCTCTTTGGGGAAAAACCCGGCATATCCAACAGCCATACAAGAATAAATAAATGAAAAAGCCCTGCCAAAAGAAACTTTGGTAAGGAAGACAAAATAACTAAACAACATAGTAGAACAAGATCCTAGGTTCATAAAGAAAATCACAAAACTAATGTTTGGTTTCAAAACGTTTCACACTGCACCCCATGGTCCGTATGGAGGAAATAAAAGACTTTYTGGAACAGACTCAATTGACGATAAATGACATACAAGTGAAATACGGAATGGTAATGTCAAATTATTTTTATACCAGCTTTAAGAAATACTATGGCGTATCACTAACCGAATAGCAGATTGAAGAATGTTGTAGATACGGTGCAGAGCAACGACCAGATATCCTTTTCTTCGTCAGGGGAAAAAATGAAATTCAAGTTGTTACATCTTGTAGATCTTTGCAAGCTGTACTCTAGAATTTACGGGCGTACCCATAACTAGGAAATTGTCTTTGAAACCGTCATTTTCACTAGAAATATGTGCTGTCCTCTTTTTTTGTAGAGGTGGCAATCCATTCGTTTGCTTCCGAGAAAGAAATAACAGCTCATGCAGATTGAAACTCGCTCTCTCAGTCAAATATTTCTTGATGGCCTTAGGACAATGAGCCTTAGAGTAGTGCCAGAGTATAATTTGAATCTCGAAGCAGCTTTAGCAAGATGAATTCGCTATAAAAGAAATCGATCAATTATGTGGTTTTTCCGATTATTAATAAACAAAAATAAATAAACCGGGCCCCCATATTTCCATGGATTTCCGGTTTTTCACTCTATGCATTGCCCACCAACCGCCCATCGCGAAATCGCACAACCCGTTTCGCCTGCTCTGCAACCTACCGATCATGCGTAATCAATATAATCATTCTCCCCTGCTCATTCAACCGACTGAAAATATCCATGATCTCCGCACCCGTCTTCAAATCCAATGCACCTGTAGGCTCATCCGCCAGAATAATCGGTGGATCAGACGATATAATATCGACTGACCTTGTTTTTGTATAATTATTCACCCTAATGTATAAAATCAATTTTCAAACGAATTCTGTAACAAACCGTCTATGGAATTATGGAGCAATTCCAATTAATTCTGGAATTTCACAACAAAAAAAAGCCAGGGCACCCGCCCTGGCTCTTACTATGAACATCTKCTATATCCGCAGTTGATACAATTCTTACACCCTTCGCTGTTCACCAGCGAAGCGGAACCACACGCCGTGCATAGGTCCATCGCCGCGACACTCGTCGCGCTCGGAGCCGTGTGCCCGCCACCACCAGCAGCGCCCCCAGCCGGCGCTGCCTCAACAACTTCACTCGTCGCGGTCACGTAGTTCCGCGCGTCGTCAGGCTCGCTCATCACTTCGTCGTGCTGCTCGAGCGCTTTGGCAACCGCGTCTGCGATCGACTCGACGCGGTTGTTGCCGAATCCAATGGCGCCGGAGCCGCCAATGCCCTTCAAGTGCTTCACGAGCAGCTTCACTTTATCCCCGTGATCGCCATAGCGCAAGAACAAGGAGCATACGCGGCCGAGTGCTTCGGACATCGCGAACACGTCGGACCCTGCTTTTCCTACGTTGAGGAAAATCTCGCTCGGTGTGCCATTCATATCATTGATCGTGATATACGCCATACCGAATGGGGTATTCACCTTATAGGTAGCGCCACGTAAAATTTGCGGACGACGCTTGTATTGCTTATCAAAGACCTGTTCCGTCTTCGCATCCACATTCACCGCAAGCTTGCCAGACAGACGCGATAAGCTCTCCTCATCTACAACAGCCTCTGCAGCGACAGCTACTGGAGCTACTTCCGGCTGAGCCTCCACTTTCACTTCTTCCTTCTTATCCGAGCTCGTGCTCAATACCTGTACATCACGGCTGCCATCGCGGTAGATTGTCACGCCTTTACAGCCCAGATCATACGCCAATTCATAGAGTCGTTTCGTTTCCTCAACCGTGAAATCAGCTGGACAGTTAGCTGTCTTCGAAATCGAGCTATCCACCCAAGTCTGAATGGCGGCTTGTGCACGAATATGGTCTTCAGCGGACAAGCTCATCGAAGTGACGAAGTAATCAGGCAGATCTTGATCTGGATTCGCGTCTTTCCAATTCTGYGCAATCGGCACATACTGCTTATCGAAGCCTAGGCGACTTTGACGATAGTACTCGAATGCGAAGTAGGGCTCAATCCMCGTTGATGTGCCAACCATAGTCCCCGTACTTCCGGTTGGCGCTTGGGTAATGACCGTCACGTTACGCATACCATTCTGATGAATGGCCTCGCCAACCTCAGGATATACCTCTGTCATTTTGCGCATGAAGCCACTTTCCATGAATTTATCTTCGATAAAGGCTTGGAAGGATCCCTTCTCGCCTGCAATCTCAGATGAAGCCAGATACGCTTCTCTCGCCATGAAGCCATAAATCTTGTCCAAGAACTCGAGTGATTCAGGGCTGCCGTACCGTATTTTCAAAAGAATCATAAGCTCCGCCAGACCCATCGTACCTAGTCCTACCCGACGCTCATTTTGCTGATTCACCCGATTTTCTTCAAAATGATACGGCGTTTTGTCAATGACATTATCCAGAAAACGCGTTGAATAGCGTACGACGGTAGCAAGATCTTCCCAATCCACATCATGCTTCTCCGCATCATAGAACTTCGACAAATTGATGGCTGATAAATTACAAACACCCCATGCCGGAAGTCCTTGTTCGCCACATGGATTCGTACAAATGATTGGATTAAAGTACCAACTGTTGGACATCTGATTGTAATATTCCAAGAAAACTACGCCAGGTTCAGCGGATTTCCATGCCGACTCAATAATCGAGTGCCAAACATCACGTGCGCGAACCGTGCGATATGGCTTAACAGCCTTTCCTAATTTCTTCCATGCATCCAAATTACCGTCCCACAGTTCATTGTACTCTGGATCTGTCGTGTCTGGGAACACCAGTTCCCACTCCAGATCTTCCTTCACTGCTTTCATGAAGCCATTGCTTACGCACACAGATAAGTTCGCGTTCGTAATCTGCCCCATGGTGGACTTCACCGTAATGAAATCCTCCAGATCCGGATGCCAATCATTAATCATGAGCATTAATGCCCCACGGCGGCTACCGCCTTGCTCGATCAAACCCGTCGTATAGCTAAATAATCCACCCCACGAAACAGCACCGCTGGACGATCCATTAACGCCTTTCACCACTGAACGTCTCGGACGAAGTGAAGACAGATTAATGCCAACGCCACCACCGCGTGACATAATTTCTGTCATTTCAGTCAACGTGTTCATAATCCCGCCGCGACTATCCTTCGGTGAAGGAATAACGTAGCAATTGAACAAAGTCAATTCATCACTCGCATCCGCGCCTGCTGCAATCCGGCCCCCAGGTACAAGCTTCCAATCGTTCAGAATGTATCTGAATTTCTCCGTCCATTCCTGACGCTTCTCCGCTGTCTTTTCAACCGAAGCCATCGCTCCTGCCAAGCGATCCCACATTTCTTCCGGTGTTTTCTCCATATTTAACGTTAGCTTCTCAACTGCAGATTCCACGGTTTCCCCACTGAGCGTTCGAACTTTCACGGTATTTCCTTCACGACTAATAATTTCTCCAACCTCTTTAGCTGGGAATTTGGGATCATCCTTGGTCAAAACGAGGACGGTATCCCCCACTTTCGCATGACTCGTATCTGCGTTCTTAAGTGCGTAGCGATCCAAAAAGATTTTCTCACTTAATCCCGTTAACTTCTTGCTCTCATAAACATTCCCCATGCCATAAGCCTCCCAATAGACTACATATTCAGCTGCATTTAAGATAGTCGCTACAAGAGTTAGTAGCCCTTATTTCTCAATATATGGTAGTGCCAAATTATTATACTACACAACATATGGATGTACCATTGGCAAAAGAACCAAATTCACTCTAGTCACGAATTTACTAGCTTTGACGCGTCTCTCATCCTTTGTTAACCTATAAGTAGGATACCACAACAAGGCATTATTTAGAACATATGTTCCATAATTATTTTATTCCTAAGGAGCGCACCCACATGTATTTTTATAAAAACGAATTCGTACATAAACAAGACATTCAAATCTCACCTGATGATCGCGGCTATTACTTCGGTGACGGTATTTATGAAGTGTTTCGCGTCTACAATGGTCAGCTTTATGAAGGTGCTGCACATATGCAGCGGCTCGAACGAACAGCTAGTGAAGTACGCCTCTCCCTACCTCATTCAAGTGATGAAATTCTAACTATATTGAACAAGCTCATTGGGCACAACAACCTCATCGAGGGCACGGTTTATTTGCAAATTACTCGTGGAGAGGCGCCTCGCGCGCATCCATTCCCGACACAGGCTGAGCCGATTGTACTCGCCTATTGCTCTGAGGTGAAGCGTCCTTTAGCAACCATTAAGAATGGCATCAACGCCGTTACACACCCTGATATTCGGTGGTTACGGTGCCATCTCAAGACCCTAAATTTGCTGCCAAATGTACTTGCCAAGCAAGCTGCATTAGATCATGGTGTACAAGAAGTCGTGCTTCATCGTGAAGGCACGGTAACCGAATGCAGTGCCTCGAATTTGATGATGGTGAGAGATCAGGTTCTCTACACGCACCCTGCCAATCACTTGATTCTGCATGGGATTACACGTGCTGTCGTACTCCGAATTGCTCATGCCTTACAAATACCAGTCAAAGAAGAATCTTTCACGACGGAACAACTTCTACAGGCGGATGAAGCTTTTATCACAGGTACGACGGTAGAAATTACACCAGTCCTTCAAATAGATGGACAATCTATCGGTTCAGGAGTACCTGGTCCAACAACCCAGAAACTTCAAGCCGAATTTGAAAGAACCTTTCTCAACTAAAGACACTCCCCCCATACAAGGGCAGCCCTAGTCCAAGTCATCTCATCTGGCTTCTAAGGCTGTCTTCTTTTTTTGCGTACAAACCCCATCTCTACATCCGTATGTCATGTTTCCTCCCGACAAATATTCACAAAATAATCACACATTCGGATAAAACAATTGACGGAAACCCCATGAGCCAATTAAACTATGGTTGATTATAAAACTACTTGGACACCTCGCCTCTCACGCTTTGCTCAACGAAAGCGTTAAAGTGGTGCGAGAGCAATGCGTCCAAGCAACATCTGGGAACTTAGAGAGGGGTAATTTTGTTGAAAAAGAAAGCACTCACATCCATCGTATTATCAGCAGCTATTATGTTAGTCGCAGGTTGTGGTCAAAAAGCTGAGCCAACGCCTGCAGCAGGTGGCGCAGCCTCAACTACTCCGGCAGCTACAGCAGCCGCATCCAAAACTTACAAGATTGCGATTTCACAAATTGTTGAACATCCATCGTTAGATGCAACACGCCAGKGATTCCTTGCAGCACTTAAAGATGCAGGCATCGTAGAAGGTACGAACCTGAAGGTTGACTTCAATAATGCACAAGGCGATCAACCGAATAACTTATCCATCGCTCAAAAAATTGCATCCGCCGACAATGACCTTGTACTGGGAATTGCAACACCATCCGCACAGGCAGTGGTACAGCAAGTGAAGAAAGCACCGATTCTTTTCGCAGCGGTTACAGACCCACTTGCAGCCAAAATCGTAACCAATCTGGATAAGCCAGGCGGCAATGTATCCGGAGCTTCCGATACGAATCCAATGGCCATTGCCCAATTAATGGATTTCGTTGCAGCTAACATGCCGAAGATTAAGACAGTTGGTCTTGTCCTAAATGAAGGAGAACCAAATGCTGTCATTATGGCCAAAAATGCTGAACAATCTTTAACCAAGCATGGCATCAAGCTAATTAAAGCACCTGTTACGAACACATCAGAAGTTAAACAAGCTGCACAATCCCTTGTTGGTCGTGCAGACGCATTCTTGATTACGCTTGATAATACGGTTGTTAGTGGTGTGGATGGTATCATTCAAATCGCGAACGATAAGAAGATCCCATTCTTCTCCAGTGACCGTGATACCGTTGAAAAAGGAGCTTTCGCAACAGTTGGCTTCAAATACTATGATCACGGCTACCAAGTAGGCCAAATGGCTGTCGACATCCTCAAAAATGGTAAAAAACCAGCAGACATGAAAGTAACTGTGCCTGACAAAATGGATCTCATCCTAAACCTAAAAGCAGCTAAAGCACAAGGCATCGAAGTAACCGATGCGATGAAAGCCGCAGTAAAAGATAAAGAGAAAAATATTATTCAGTGAGTAGAAAGACACTAAAGGGGTGAACGTCACTTTCGTTCACCTCTTTTTTTCAAAGTTAGGAGGAATAATGATGATGGATTCAATGACTGGTGCCGTCGAGCTAGGACTTCTCTATGCGTTGATGGCGCTAGGTGTTTATATTACGTTTCGTATTCTTGATTTCCCCGATCTAACGGTGGATGGCAGCTTTACAACAGGCGGTGCCATTGCTGCTATTCTGATTGCCAATGGATACTCACCGCTTCTTGCTTGTTTGGCCGCTTTTGCAGGTGGACTTGTGGCTGGCGCTTGCACAGGACTGCTTCATACGAAGGGTAAAATTAACGGGCTTCTGTCCGGAATTCTTATGATGATTGCCTTGTATTCGATTAATATGCGCATCATGGGCAAACCGAACATTTCGCTTCTTGGCGTAGATACTTTGTTTTCTTCCATGTCACCAATTACCGTAGTGTTGATCATTGTGATTGTATTCAAATTGTTGCTTGATGCGTTCCTGCATACCGATCTGGGTCTTGCTCTCCGTGCAACTGGKGACAACGCACGCATGATTCGCAGCTTCGGTGCCAATACAGACCGAACAACGATTCTAGGCTTGAGCTTGTCAAATGGATTAGTAGCTTTATCCGGTGCACTTATTGCTCAGCAATCCGGCTTTGCGGACATCTCGATGGGTATCGGGATGATCGTGGTTGGACTAGCTTCCGTTATTATTGGGGAAGCGATTTTTGGGGCTCGCTCCGTTTTCCAAGCGACACTTGCTGCTGTACTCGGTTCCATCGTGTACCGGATTGTTGTTGCGTTAGCACTTCGAGTCGAGTGGCTGAAAGCATCCGACTTGAAGTTAATTACCGCGATTATCGTGATTATCGCGCTCGTTCTGCCATCGGTGCAGCGAGCCTTCAAACAAAAAGCGAATGCGAAGAAGCGCTCTGCTGAGCTCCTCGAGCTCGCGTTGCAAATGAATAAAGGAGGTGGGCGTTAATGCTGCAGCTCTCGAACGTTTCCAAGCTCTTTAATCCTGGTTCCGCCGATGAGAAAATTGCGCTCATCGGCATTAACCTAACCCTGAAGCCCGGTGACTTCGTCACGGTCATCGGAAGTAACGGCGCCGGTAAATCGACGCTGATGAACATCATCTCCGGCGTCATGACGCCAGACGCCGGCGAAGTACGCATAGATGGTGAAGTCATTCACCATCTGCCGGAGTACAAGCGCAGCCGCTGGATCGGCCGCGTCTTTCAAGACCCCATGGCGGGGACCGCTCCTCGTATGACCATCGAGGAGAATCTCGCCATGGCGTATGCCCGCGGCAAGAAGCGCGGGCTCAGCTTCGGCACCAACGCACGGAAGCGCGCGTTGTTCCTGGAACAGCTGCAGCGCCTCGGTATCGGCTTGGAAAGCCGTCTGCGCGCGAAGGTCGGTCTGCTCTCCGGCGGCGAGCGACAAGCCCTCAGCTTGCTCATGGCGACGTTCACMGAGCCGCAGATCCTGCTGCTCGATGAGCATACAGCCGCGCTCGATCCCGCGCGGGCTGAACTGATCACACGATTGACCGAGGAAATCGTGCGCGAAATGAAGCTGACCACACTCATGGTCACGCACAATATGGAGCAAGCGATTCGTCTCGGCAATCGCCTGATCATGATGGATAAAGGTCGCATCATTCTTGATGTGAACGAAGAACGGAAGAAGAACCTCACGGTAGCACAGCTGCTCGGTGAGTTTGAACATATCAGCGGCAATAAGCTAGCGGATGACCGAGTCGTACTCGGATGAGAAAAAAGGGCAGTCCCTTGAGTAGATTCATCTACCCGAGGGCTGTCCTTTTATTGGATGAAGCTAGATAAATCAACTAACTGGAAAAACTCCAGCTATTTTAGATCATTTTCGGTCAATTACTTGAATAACTGGAAAACCTACAGCTAATTCAGCGATTTCTGACCACGCGGCAAAGAATAGCTGATATTACCTGCATATAATCCAGTTATTCCTAAAAAGTCAGCCATTTCCTCTAATTTAGCTACATGAAATCCCTTTATTTCCTCTCTACCTTAAGGGGCAATCTTCGCTATCATCCACTTTCCCACTTCTGTTAACCTGCTAACGCCGTAAATTCCACTCATCCGTGCCGTATTTCTCGGCAACAAGACGCTCCGTAAGTTCAACCTCATAGTCCGTCAACGACGACTCAACGAGTTCGACACCAAGGCCTAGTGCGATTTCACGCCGGAACGCTTCCTCCACTTCGCCTAATGTAACTTCCGCTTTCCCTTGCGCACGCAGCAATTCATTAATGGCCACCGCTTTCTTCAGAAAGCTTTGTTTCATGCGATCTGCCACCTTCTCATTCGAGAAGCGCAGCATCCGAAATAATTGATCCGTATCCATATCCAGCAGGATCGAGCCATGCTGAAGCACGACGTTTTTCTGGCGAACCTGTGCGCTGCCTGCCACTTTGCGACCTTCCACAACCAGCTCGTACCACGATGGTGAATCGAAGCATGCCGCAGAACCAGCGGAGGCGTATTTCTCTTTTTCCTCATCGCTTGCCAACTGCACCATTTCTGCTGCTAGGCCTAGCGCACGAAAACCTTGCAATAACCCCTCACTCAACACGCGATAGGCTTCCGTCACATTGCGGGGAATGCCTGGATAATCCTCAGCTACAATGATGCTATACGTCAACTCTTTATCGTGCAGCACAGCTCTTCCTCCAGTAGGCCGTCTCACAAAGCCAATTCCCTCGTTCACTACCGCTTCCTGATCCACTTCGGCCGCCTTTTGAAAATAACCAATAGATAACGTTGCAGGATTCCATCCGTAGAAACGCACCGTTGGCGGAACTTTGCCTTCACTGTGAGCGGTAAGTATCGCTTCATCTAACGCCATATTTTCAGCAGGAGAACGATCCCCTGTATGTATAAATCGCCAAGCTGTCATCTCATTCGACTTCCTTTCGTGTAGAACGTCACTTTTTCCCAAAAACTAACCTCTATCATAGCATATTCAAGTTCAGCGTTCGACCTCTGACAACGTCCCACCTAGTAAAACTCTTACATGGGAAAAGTTATGAAAGATACTTCTCTGGACATACTAACAAGTATTCGACATTTACGAGGGTAGGCGCAGTATCAGAACGTAGCATATGCTTACGAGGCTAGTTTTGCTACGCAAAACGTTTAGGAGGGCACTGCCATGCGTCAACATGATCAGCAAGAGAACATTCGCCCCATTCATAAACAGCTGGATATGCATTTTGAGAGGGACTGGTTTACCGAGCTGGACAATCGTGTACGTGGAGGAGGTCCATGGGATGACTGGACCTTATATCAGCTTGCCTACGAATCGGAAGAATCGGGGCTTATTTCTACGTTTGATGATATGCAATGCCTTGCACACTTAGGGACACTAGAACCTATGGCGCATCAGATTGATACGCATCAGATTGATAC
>NZ_JBFTPF010000081.1:0-21289 GCF_056398345.1 Paenibacillus sp. 01T442 | reverse complement strand
ACCATAACCATAACCATAACCATAACCATAACCATAACCATAACCATAACCATAACCATAACCATAACCATAACCATAACCATAACCATAACCACATTCACAACCATATACGGCAAACCACCAATCACCACCCAACTACAACCCACAAGCCACAACGCACAACTACAAACCACCAATCGCCGACCACAGACTGTAACCCGTAACCCGTAACCCGTAACCCGTAACCCGTAACCCGTAACCCGTAACCCGTAACCCGTAACCCGTAACCCGTAACCCGTAACCCGCAGACTACAGACCGTCTACTAACTGCTACGAGAGCATTGAAAGGGTCAGATGTTAACTAGTTAAGTACTCTAAATGAATAGCTGTATTTTCTACAGTTAATTCTGTTGGATTCCGCATCATTTTCCGATTAGATGGATTTTCTGTAGTTAATTTCAGGAGTTTTTATCGATATGAGCTTATTTGGTGAAATTAACTACATTTTTTCCATTTAAATCAATTTTTTAGGGTTATTTGACTAAATTAGATGTACATTTTCCATTTAATTCGTGTGATAACCCCCCACCCCCCCCCCCCCACCCACCAACCCCACAAACCCAATCTAGCCAAACACGCAAAAAAACCTGCACAACGGCAGGTTTTTCATGATACGCATATCTCAAAAGTAGCTGGAGTTTCGCTTATCCTTGCAGAATGGTCTCAATGCTGCTAAGCACATCATCTGTCAAATGAATGCCGCTTGCATTGCAATTCTCAATGACTTGTTCCGGGCGGCTCGCACCAACGAGAGCACTGGATACGTTGTTTTGACGAAGGATCCAAGCGATCGCCAGCTGGGATACCTTAATGCCAAGTTCATCCGCAATACTGGATAACTGGGCTACTTTATGTAGAGAAACTTCGTTCAGCTGCTTTTCATCCCAGTTTTTGCTGCTGGCCCGGCTATCGGCGGCGATTGGCTGCCCTGCACGGTATTTGCCAGTCAGGAGGCCTTGTGCAAGTGGAGAGAACACGACCTGGCCGAAGCCCTTCGTTTCGCCGAGCGGAATGATATCTTTTTCAATATAGCGATTGAACATATTGTATACGGGCTGATTCACGATTAGCTTATCGAGCAATAACTTATCAGCAAGCGCATAAGCCTCCACAATTTGAGCTGGAGTCCACTCACTTACGCCGATATAAAGCACCTTGCCTTGAGTGACTAAATCGTCAAGCGCACGTAACGTTTCTTCCAGCGGTGTTTCAGTGTCAAAACGGTGACAATAATAAATGTCAATGTAGTCCGCATTCAATCGTCGTAGGCTAGCTTCGGCTTGTTCTCTAATATGTTTACGGGAGAGTCCACGGTCGTTAGGGCCTTCGCCCATTTTACCAAAAACTTTCGTCGCTAGAACGTAGGATTCCCGAGGATATGCGGATAGGACTTTACCCATAACCTGCTCGGCTTCACCGCGTTCATACACATTAGCTGTATCGAAAAAGTTAACTCCCAGATCGTATGCTTGCTCAATGGAACGTACTGCAGGGTCTTCCCCAACATACCCGCCATAAGTAAGCCAACTGCCTAGACTGATTTCACTAACTTTGAGACCACTATTACCAAGTTTCCGATATTGCATCTTGTATTGCCTCCTGCTCTAACATGGAATTTGTACGGGATTGTCTGTACATGATCTATTATAAAGCATGGAACGAGAAGACATAAGAACTGAAAAGCAAGTGAGTTACTTACCTCCAGGTGCGGTACTTAACAACTCAGTGTATTAGGCAAACTTCACAACTTTGTTTTTTCCTGTTGTCTTGGCACGATACATGGCTTCATCCGCTTGTTTGATGAGTTCTTCCGCACTTAAGCCAGTCTTGTATTTGCTGTACCCGATACTCGCGGTTACGATCGTTTCTTTCTCAATGCGGCTGCGGATTCGCTCAGCGAATGCGTCCATTTTCACGCTGGGATCGGACACCAAGATCACCATTTCTTCACCGCCATAGCGGCCCGCAATCCCGCATTCTTCAGCTTCGTCCTTCATAATTTGCGCAACCTGCTTGAGCACATTATCACCCATCTGATGTCCTTGCGTATCGTTTAACTTTTTGAAATTATCGATATCACTGAACAAAATGTAAACTGGCAAGTGGCGCTGAACGTGCTGTGTAACACGGTTGTAGAAAAATCTGCGATTATAGAGTCGCGTCAAGCCGTCCGTAATCGATGAATTGTAGATGGCTTGCATGAGCTCAACGACACGTTCAAAGAGAATCATAAATAAGAGAAAGTAATAGATGACGGGCAGTATATTGACAGCCAGGATAAGCACAGGCTGTGCATTATCATACACATATGTATTTAGAAGTTGAGACGTCTGAAATAAAAAGTAAATCGTCAAAGCAAGCTGATATTTCATTTGCTGACCGATGTAAGGTGGAATCATATAGAAGCAGAGAAAAATGAGTACGAATACATATAACTCAAGTCCAATATTTTGCAGAAGACGAACCTGATGATCTGTCCCGCTGTATATATTAGGAACAATGAAATGAAGTGTAGAGACGACAAATCCCATGACGATTAAACCGTAGAAAAATGTATATTGTTTACGGTTCGTGCGATTATATAATTGATAAATTCCCATATTTATAAGTACAAATGAAATAATTTTGAGCATGATCTGCGAGTAATCAGCCAGGCTCGTGTGGATACTGCTAAACATGAAATATAGTTGAAGCAAAAAATGGATCCCTACGAAGATGAGCGATATCGTCATGGACATATACGCTTTTTTGCGTCGATCTAGAAACAAACGCAGTGAAATCACGAACATGAGTGCAACCATGACAACGATCATGGCATGGGATAGAAACGAAGCTAATTCACCGAAAAGTAAATCCATGATGTCCATGAGTTCCTCCAAGCAGGTCTATTTTTCCACAGAAGCAGACTCTATTATAAAGGAAAAAGCGGTGCAGGGATAGAACATTTGTGCTGTTGAGGTTGTGT
Source organism: Paenibacillus sp. 01T442 (assembly GCF_056398345.1). Lineage (NCBI taxonomy): Bacteria > Bacillati > Bacillota > Bacilli > Caryophanales > Paenibacillaceae > Paenibacillus > Paenibacillus sp. 01T442. Next base: position 18,285 of record NZ_JBFTPF010000081.1, on the reverse strand, counting down.
TCTCTTTTCTATTCGTCCGACACAAGTTACAATAGGAATTGGTAAGCTCAAGGATTTGGGAGAGGGGCTCATGCAATGAACATATTGCAAGCATTATTTTTCCCCCCGGAACAACCGGGTGGGGTATCATCCATGGTTCCCTATATTTTGGAACGATTTAATAAAAAAGGTTGGGAAATGGAACTGTTTTCGCTGCCTAAGCGTATTCGCGGCAAGGGAACCGAGGACGTGTCATTCGCTACGTTTGATTGGCGGAAGTATKCCGGAAACCCAATTATCGATAAATACATTCAAACCTATAAAGATTATGTATGGTGGACAAAGCTCAGAATTTCTAAGAAATTTGATATTATACATGCCCATCATCCGATTGCTGCACTGGTTATGAAACAAATTTATCCAGATACACCTGTCATTTTGACCATTCACTCCAGTTTTGAGCGAGAGCTTATTTTAAACGGGCGTATTGCTGAAAATGGTATGGAGCATCAATTTCTAACCCAGATCTATGGGGAGTTAGAAGCGAAGGTAGATCAAATTATTACGGTATCAAATTCGTTTAAGCAGTACATGGCTGAATATGTGCAAGACAGTGAACGCATTGGCGTCATTCCAAATGGCTTTGATGAGAAGCGATTCCGTCCGATCTCACATGAAAATCAAGTCACGCAATTTATTACGGTTTGTCGTTTAGTTCCTGCGAAGGGCTTGGATACATTGCTGATTGCATGTGGCGAGCTGAAGAAACGCGGACATCCATTTGTTCTACATATTATTGGCGATGGTCCCAGTCGTGAGGAACTTGAGAAATTAGCCATCGAGCATAATATCTATGAAGATACGATTTTTTATGGATATATGCTCCATCCGGAAGAATTCATGCCATTCTTTGATGTGTTTGTTCTGCCATCTCGTGCGGAGGCCTTCGGGTCTGTATTCGCAGAAGCAGCGCTGTGCTGGTTAGCTTTGGTTGGTACAAATGTAGGTGGGATCGCTGAGCAAATTGAACATGGTCACAATGGATTGCTTGTACCTGTAGGGGATGCAATGGCATTAAGCCATGCTTTGGAGAAAGTCGTCATAGATCCTAGCTTCCGCTACAATTTAGCACGAGCTGCTTGGGAAAAGGCGAAAAAAACCTATTCATTGAATCGTGTACTTCGTCAATTGAAAAGCGTGTATGAACGCTATCAAGTAACGGAGCAAGCAGGTCAAGCAGAAGCAGGTCAACAGGAATAAGTTCATAAAGGAAGGCGTTAGAGCCATGAAACGACTGCGGTTTATACATGCTGCCGATTTGCACTTAGATAGCCCATTTAAAGGCATGTCGGCGCTTCCTGAACGGGTTCGAGAGCGAGTTCGAGAATCGACGTTCGAAGCGTTGAAGGAGCTTGTGGCGCTTGCGATACAAGAAAGAGTGGATTTTGTACTGATTAGTGGGGATGTCTATGATGTATCGGATCGTTCATTGCGGGCACAGATTCGTTTTCAAAAAGCAATGGAGCATTTGGCGGCTGAAGGCATTCCTGCTTATATCATACATGGTAATCATGACCCCGAGGATGGACGTGCCGCAAAGTTGGTTTGGCCGGCAGACGTTCATTTTTTTGCGTCTGAGCATGTGGAGACCTTACAGGTTGTGAAACAAGATCGCGGCATCATCGCCGAAATTCATGGGATTTCCTATGGGAGCTCGGCAGTAACAGAGAATCTCGCGTTGAAATTTAAAAGGGGTCAAGCAGGCGTGTGTCAGATTGGACTCTTGCATACGAATGTCGATGGAGATCCGCATCATGATAATTATGCCCCTTGCAGCAAGCAGGATTTAATCGATGCTGGCATGCATTACTGGGCACTTGGACATGTACATACAAGACAGGTTATGAACTACCAGCCAGCGATTGTGTATCCAGGCAACATCCAGGGCCGAAGTATTCGGGAAACCGGGCCTCGCGGCTGTTATCTCGTAGACATCGATGATAGTGGACGAGCGGAGCTTATTTTTCACGCATTGGACACGGTGCGGTGGTTTCAAGAAACACTATCTGTGAGCTCAATTCCGTCGGAGCAAATATTGAAAGATCGCTTGGGCGATTTAGTAGATCGGCTTCGTCAAGACGCTAACGGCCGAGATGGGATTGTGCGCATCGTATTGGAAGGCCGTAGTGAAATCCATGAGCGACTGCGTAAAGGCCGAGCCTTACAAGAATTAATGGATGAGTTAAGAGAAGATGAAGTGGAGCGGAGCAGCTTCGTGTGGATCGAATCGATCGAAGATCGAACGGCCAGTGAGCTTGATCTGGCAGCCGTTCTGGAAGAGAAGAGCTTCCTTGGCGATTTGTTAAGGTATGCGGCAGCGCTGCAAAGKGACGAATCCGCCTTGGAGAGCTTCACAGAAGAAGCTCTTGCTGCGCTGCAGGGAATGCCTCCATTCGCGGGGAATCCAGCTGCGGCAACGCCTGAACAGCTGAACGAATGGCTGCGTTCCGCAGAAGTGCTTGTTGCTGATCTACTAATCACGGATGGAGGGGGACCTGGATGAGAATTATCGCCATCCAAGTCGATGGATTTGGCAGCTTGCGTGATCGCCTGCTGCATACGGACAGTAATTTGGCCGTTTTCTACGGCGCCAACGAAGCGGGCAAGAGCACGCTCATGGGCTTCGTCCGCGCGGTGTTGTTCGGCTTTCCGACGCGAACGAATCGGTCGGAGCGTTACGAGCCGCTTGGCGGCGGCGCCCACGGTGGCGCCCTAACCCTGCTCGATGAGCAGGGTCAGCGCATCCGCGTTGAGCGCTACGACGCGCCCGCCACAGGCGGCAAACGAGCCTCTGCKGGGCTCGTTAAGGTCACGCTTGCCGATGGTACCACCGGCGGCGAAGAGCTGCTGAACACGCTGCTGGGCGGCCTCTCGGCCGACCTCTATCGCAGCTTGTTCGCTTTTGGTTTAACCGAGCTGCAGGAGCTTCGCTCCCTGCAGATGGACGAGCTCAGCGGCTATCTGTATAGCGCTGGGCTTGGTGTAAGCGGCTCGGCCATCATGGAGGCCGAGCGCAAGCTGACGGCGCAGGCCGACGGCCTGTACAGACCTCGCGGACGCAATCAGGAGATGAATCGTCTCCTGAAGGAGCTCGAGGGTCTGGAGCAGTCGCTGCGCCGMAGCCGTGATGGCGCAGCCGACTACGATCGGCTGCAAGAAGAGCGAAGCAAAGCGGAGGCGCGCGCTGCTGCCCTGGAGGGGCAGCAGGAGGCGCTGCGCGCGGAGCTGCACAAGCTCGGCCTGGCCGGCAAGGCGCGCAGCGGCTGGCTCCGCTTGCGGCAGATCGGCCGCGAGCTGGAGGGCCTGCCGGCGCGGCCAGGCTTCCCGGAGCAGGCCACGGCAAGGCTGGAGGCGCTCGAGGCCGAGCAGGAGCGCCTCCAAACGGAGCGCGACAAGCTGCAGCTGCGTGTGCAGAGCTTGCGCGGAGAGCTGGCTGCGCTCTTGCTGGAGCCGAAGGTACTCGCGCATGGGATCCAGCTGAACCACTTGCTGGAGCAAGCGGCTAGCTATGAGGAGCATAAGCGCCAGATTGAGCAGCTTGGGGTTGAGGTTGCCCACCAGCGTGCTCAAGTGGACAGACTGCTAGCCAATTTGGATGTGCAATGGGATGAGACCGATGTCGCTTCATTCGCTGTAACGATTTCACTTCGTGAACAAGTGCGTACGTATAAAGAACAATTCCGCAATCGATCAGAACTCGAACTCCGCATTGGAGCAGAGTTGGAGAGCTTGCATGCGCAGGTTACTCGAGGACAAGAGCAGGTCGGTCATCTTGAAGCAGCTTGCAAAGGATTACAAGCAAACTCGGAGATGATGGACGTTGATCCATTTATTCTATTACAGAAATTGACCTCAGATTATGGGCGTTGGCAACTAGTAACTAGTCAATTTACAAATCAACAAGATCGTCAGGCTGAACAAAATCTATACCTGCAAAGTCTCGAAGATGCAACGAAAGCTGGTAGAGATGCGACGCGTGCATTTCGTCAACGTATGATGATCGCAGCAGGCATTCTAGTACTTGTTACTCCGTTACTTATTGGATGGCAGGGAAATGGGCTTGCAGCTGCAATCGTTTTCCTTATTTTTGCAGGAGTAACTTGCTATATTTGGCTTATGGGTCGTCAAGTGGAAGGGAGTAGAGCTTCTCGTGCCATGCCCTCCACCATTGTCCAAGATCATCGTTTGGAGCAGGAACTCGTGCAGCTGGAACGCCGTATTCAGGAGCAACTGCGCCATTTTGAACAAGTACACTATCAGCAATCTAACCTTCAAGAAGCGGCCGCTGCTACAGAATTTAACAAGCAAGGATCCTATCGAAATGCAAGTGTGTCGATTCAAGACCTGCAGCCACATCTGGATGCTTGGTTCCGTGAGGTAGATCAAAGCAAGCATGTCCATAGTGAGCAGCTTCGCAAGCTCGAGAAACTAAGGGATGCACGGGAACATTTGCAGCTGCTTCAGCAGCAAGTTGAGCAACGTATCCGCTACGCGAATGAAGTCAAAAAAGACTCGCTTCAGTTACATACGGCCTGGGAGGAATGGTTGCAAAGTCTAGGGGTAGGCTCACATTTGTCAACAGATGCCTTGCTAGAAACGATTCAGGTCATCGAGTTAGCACAAGATGGGCTGCGACAACTTCACAAAATGACTTCCAAGTTAGACATGTTAACGGAAAATGTTCATACCTATGAAGAAACGGTTCGAAAACTGCTTGAATTGCCTCCTTCCAACCATGATTATTTGTTTGCTTTGAAGCGATGGAAAGAAGATGAGCAGCGGCAGCACGAACGCATCGCGGAACACAGGAAAACCGAACAACAGATCGTAGAGACAGAACAAGCGCTTTTGCTAGCTCAGCAATATATGGATCGGACACAAACCCGACTAGATCAACTCTTACAGGAAGCCACTGCGCAAGACGGTGAGCAACTGCGAATTTTGGAACGGGAACAGCTGGAACGCAAGAAGCTTGAAGATGAAAGCCGTGTACTTGAAGCCTCCTTTGAGTCGTTAGTAAGCCGGTCTTTAATGGCGAGCTTTACGGAGCTGATGGAAACACAGGGAGAAGAAGATCTGGCTCTTCTAGCTGTTTCGCTGCAAGAGAAGCTGTCGGAGACGATCTCGCAAGCGAATGAGCACAGAGAGATTATTGGCAAACTTTCGGGTCAGATTGAGAAGCTGGAGCAAGGGGCGGAAGCGGCGAATCTGCGACTGCAGGCGGAAGGGATTCGAACGACGTTATCTCAGCAAGTAAATCAATATGCGGTTGCTTCGTTCGCTGCACTCCTATTGAAAAAGGCGCGTGATATGTACGAAAAAGATCGTCAACCAGGCGTGCTTTTGCGGGCTTCTGCGTATTTCGCAATGATGACGAATGGGGCATTCGAGGCTGTAAAGGCACCATTTGGCGAGCAAAGATTACTAGCAGTTAGAGCAAATGGACAACAAGTGGACACGAATCAACTTAGTCGCGGGACAGCCGAGCAATTGTATTTATCCATGCGTTTTGCACTTGTAGAAGAGTATGGCGGCAAAGCCATTTTACCGCTGGTTTTGGATGATATTCTCGTGAATTTCGATGAGGAACGGATGGAGAGTTGTTTACGTGTCCTCGCTGATTTGAGTAAGCGTCATCAGGTGCTGTTATTTACTTGTCATGGGCATGTGCGCGATGCGGCAGCAAATGTAATTCCTGATCACCTGTATATTCAATTATAGAGGTTGTCCGAACTGGACTTTTCAACACGCAATTATAGAAACCTGGGACGGGAGGCCTCGAACGTGGAAGGAAACGATAAGAGGAAAGATCACCGAGAAATTTCCTATCAAGTCGGATGGAAAAAAGGCAAGATTCAGTGGAATGAGGGAGCGACTGACGCGCTCCGAGTTCAAAAGGGCAATCAAGAGGACGAGGAGATCGAAAAGAAAAGCCTGCAGCTGCTGTGGTTTCCAGCGATGAAGCTTCCTCACGTGATGATCCTGCCCTTGCTTTATGCGCTCCCAGTCATAAGTTTTGGCTGCACGTTATTGCTCATCTACGGCTTGCGTCAACGCTAGCTTAAGGTCAGATGAAAGGAGGGGTTATGAATGAATTTATTTTTAGCCATTCTAGGAGCGGTGGTCGGTCTGTTTGTGACAGGTGCCGGCATCTATACCGCATGGACGGTACATCAGCTATGGAGGCAGCAAGCTGCCTCGCCAAGAGCCGTCGGCCAAGCCCAGATTGCGGTTACCTATTTCTCCCGATGGACAATCATTGATTACTCCGTCGTTGGTTTATTTATCATAGGGCTTCTACTCATGATTTCCATGCTAATAGCTGTTGGTCGCGATCATACGGAAATTGCGAATTTCCACTGGGGCTATTTGGTTACAGGTATTATTCTTTCTGCGATGGGAATGTTGCTTTTATTCATACGGTTAGTTATCGTACTCAGCTTCCCGTCAGGGAATGCCCTACAACGTACTTCGCCGGTTGCGCCAGATCATCAGCACGAGCCAAACGACACTCACCACGCCAAATAGCGGGTATAACGCGGTTAACAGCGTTTTAAAACCGATGTGGCTGATGGCATAGCTAAGAAGTAAAATGGCGATGAGCAACAATTTGGGAGGTATCTTGATTCGTTGCTGGAGCTGCATGGATAAGCCATAGGCATCCCCGATAAAGGTCGTGAATATTTCGCCGTAAATAACGAGTAAATAGGCGACTTGCGGGAAATAACCTAGTTTGGTCATAATATTTCCCATCGGAATTTCAAATTGTGCGATGCCCGGCATTTGTGCAGATAGGGCATAATGTGCCGCTAGTAGAAGTAACCCAATGCCTGCACCTCCAAGCAAGCCACCCCAGTAGAGCACAGACCGATCGCGAATCGCGCCTCCCATTGGAACGAGTACAGCTTGTGCCATGGCCAAATTAAAGGCTGTGTAAAGAAATGGTGCAAACCAAACGCGTACAAGAGAATCTTCGCTTGAGATACGCAGCCAGTTGCCAGACGTTGGTGATTGCCAGGTGTACACGACAATGACGACGCTGAAGAGCAACATAATGGGAACAACAATAGAGTTTACGGTCATGATGGCTTTGATCCCACGCGTTAGAATGACATAAGAAAGTACAAGCGTGATCAGTAGTCCTGTGGTGTACGAGAGGTGGAGCTGTTCCTCAAAAACTGTGCCTGCACCTGCTAACATAACGGTTGTGATGCCAAAAAGAACAACCATCATAAACAAGCTGATCCATTTTCCGATTTTTTCGCCAAAAAGTACTTTATTTAAATCCTCATAGGATTCTGCTTTCAAGTCATGTGCCATAAGCATAAGTTGTATGCCAATCCAAATGAACAACACGGTTGATAAAGCGATCGTTAATGTAGCGAGCGAGCCATAGCGAGTGAAGAATTGAAGAATTTCTTGCCCGGAAGCAAACCCAGCCCCAACGACGGTCCCGATGTAGGTGAAGGCAACACGGACAATCTGTGCATGATTTCGCATATATTGCCTCGCTTTCTTTCGTTTGATATAGTACAAGGTATGTTTGTACACAAGCTTGCATGACTGTAACTTAGGTCGAGCATTCTTTAAGTCCCATTACGCAGCGAAGAGGCAGTTGAAGTTAAACTCGGGAGAGTGTAGGTTGTGAAGGAATTCCTGTTTGATTTTATTAGCCAATATGGTTATGTTGCCTTATATCTCTTGTTGTCCGCCGGGATGCTTGGCGTTCCAATTCCTGATGAGACCTTGATGGTCTTTATCGGTTCTTTGACCGCTTGGGGAGGCCCTTTTGACTTCGGCCCTACATTAGCCGTTATTTATGCAGGGACCATGACGGGCATGACGGTTAGTTATTTGATTGGTCATCGTGTAGGTAAACCGTTTCTCAATCGGTATGGCAAATGGGTCAAACTAACGCCGGAACGAATCGAGAGAGCGGAAGGCTGGTTTAAGAAATACGGTCTGTGGACGGTTTTCTTCGGTTATTTCGTACCTGGCGTACGACATTTTACTTGTTATTTGTCTGGCGTTAGCGGTGTGAAGTTTTATAAGTATATTTTGTATGCGGGAACCGGAGCGCTGCTTTGGTGTACAACCTTTGTGACGCTGGGGAGATTTATCGGCAATAATTTTGAAAGTTTTTTACATTTGTTTCATACCTATATGGGAATTTCATTATTCATATTGGTCATACTAGCTGCTATTGGCGTACTGATCTACCTTCGCTTTCGCAAACATCACATTGTTATACTGAAACGTAAACCGAAAAAAAGACCATGAATTTCAACCTATAAGGCTGAATTCATGGTCTTCTGTTTTATTGAAGAAGGAACTACGAGTTTGCAAAAAGCTTAATGGATTGGATCGTATTGTCATGCGGGTCGATATCGATCTTAAGCAAAGTGCCTTGTGCTTTATAAGAAAGCACWTAGGTGGAGTTCGTATCAGGCTTGCCTAGGATGGCGATTGCATCCTGCTGACTTTGCCCTAAACGTAAGCCATGCAGTCCTGGGTCAATGTCAATCGAGTGCACATCTACGAATTCAAGCGTTCCTTTACTATTGAAACCAACTGAAAAGTCGTTGAAATCATAAACCTCTATATTGTCTTCTTCCATGACGAATTGCTTCTTCACTTTACCAAAACGCTCCAAGACGGAAGATTTCGGGGTGCCAAGCTTTAATCCCATTAAGGTAGGCTTTTCTTGCTGATAAGCATCCTCAGCTTTAATCTTCGGCTTAGCGGTGGGCTTTGGACTTGTGATAATTTGCGACGGGACATCACCTTGATCGACTTTGGTAATACCAGCTACCTGTGCTTCATGCTTCATGCTTTCGTCTACCGCTGGTGTGGCTGTCGKGGTTACGACGGTAATCGGAGGCGTGGTTTCCTGGTTTACCTGTGAAGGTACATACGTTGTTGTTACGTCTATGGTAGCCTTTGGAGCAGGAGCAGATGATTCTTGGCATCCAGTCACCAAGAATGATGCAATTGCAACAGGCATACAGCCTATAAGGATGGGTCTAATTAGGTTGTTCATTGCCATCTATCCTTTCCTCCGAAGAGTAGTTGTTGTGAAAATAGTAGTAAGATTAATGATACTGTTTTATCGAAGGTTTTCAATGCATCTTCGTGCCCAAATGTGAGCAATTCTAGAACGAATTCCAATTGCGATAGAACCTCATATATATATAGACACCTCGAAAGCCCAAAAAGTTTCAGTGTTTTTTGTTATTTTCTAATTGGACTTGAAAGAGGCAGGAGCAATATGGTAACTTACTCATAATAGAACGCTATAGGGGGCCGATTTCATGGAGTTATTAAAACAGCGGATCTTAGAGGTCGGAATCGTTGCTTCTGATCAAGTACTTAAACTTGATGCTATTTTGAATCACCAAGTAGATCCTGTTCTCATCATGGAGATGGGAAAAGAATTTGCAAGATTGTTTAGAGAAACCAAGCCAGACAAAGTATTGACTGTGGAATCTTCCGGTATTCCTATTGCGTATACGACGGCCTTGCAACTTGGCGTTCCCATGGTTTTTGCTCGCCGCAAGAAGACGTTGACGATGGATCAAGATACGTATAGTGAGCGTGTTCCTTCTTTTACTAAAGGAATTGTTACTGATATTATGGTGTCCTCGCATTTGCTGGGACAAGGTGAGCGTATCTTACTGATTGATGACTTTATCGCCAACGGGGATGCTGCACGCGGCTTAATTCGCATTGTGGAAAAAGCAGAAGCAGAGCTTGTCGGTGTCGGAATTGTTGTTGAGAAATCCTTTCAAAATGGCGGTAAATCCATTCGTGAACGCGGTATCCGCGTAGAGTCACTCGCTCGAATTGCTTCACTTGCGAACGGTCAGATCACTTTTGACTGATTTTACATGACGAGAATGACTTCCCTGAAACCGATTTATCCTTTATAATGATTACAAGGTAGGAGAGGAGGCTGACATCTATGGGTATCGAAAATGGTTCCATTGACTATTTTATGACAAAGCTAGGGGAAGCAAAGACTCACTTTGAACGTGCGCTTGATTGTAAACATACAGAGTTTGATGACCTGTATCCGTATATGATTGAACACCCTCAATTTTTCTGGTATAAGCGCTATGTAGCCTGGTCCGAGTTGTTAACAATCGTGAAGCTTTGTACGGAGCTGACAATCGAGTGGGAGCAGCAGTTCTCTGTTGCACAATCGGATTATATTAAGAAACGTGTGATGTCAAGCAAAGTCCTTGATTTCTGGTTTGAAACGAACGATTCGAAAGAGCATGTAAGTTAAATAACCCATATATGACAAAAGGCCAATGAATTCCATAAGGATTCTTGGCCTTTTTACTGTTTTGCAAATGGTCGGCTACCGTTAGATGCCATTCTCTAAAACGTTCATCGTTTCGATATGCCGCTTCGTTTGTTCAGAACCAAGTCGGTGCAGCGTACGATACACTTCGGTTAAATAGTAATCATATTCCTGATTCGTTTCGTTGGAGTAGTACACTTTCCAGGGGAGCCAGGAAGTCGCGTAGCTGCCTTGAGACGAATTATCGGTTTCCTCAAAAAGCTCCTGCAGTTTGGCGATATCATCTTCCGTTGCGGATATTTCGAATTCATAATCAAGTGCTGTGCTGTCTTCGAGTACTTCTCCAGTGCCTACATTGATGTAGTACGTTCTCTTCTCCATTGTAATATCCCCCTTACGGTAGGCATGAGTTAGCCTTTGCCTTATCGCGTGCTTCGTCCTCGTTAAGTTAACCGAAGATGAATGGATTTATGTAAAGTTTCACCGAATCGCGAATTGGTGTATGCTTAGGAAGAATAGATGATTTTAATTATGCCTATAATGGAGGTGCTACATAGATGATTACAGAAGAACAATTGGATCAATATCGCGTAGATAGCACACTGCTGCGTGTCATTCGAGATGTCAGTCCAGCGAACGATGTGCGTGGCATTGTTGTAGCTTGGGATGATGAGACGGTTCTTATTCGCAAAAAAAACCGAAGAGTCGTCAAGCTTGCCCGCGGATACGTGTATCAGCCTTATGAGAATGAAAGGCCGCCAGCGTTCATGTTGCCTCAGGAAACGATAGCGCCGGATGATTTGTCCGATGATGCAGAGTGAGGGAGAGGAAACTTCCACTAGAAGTTTAATCGCTGGTGTTGGGATGAAGCAAGTGGTATCGCCACACGGGCGATATATGCAGATTACTAGTGACAATCCGCTGCGAACATTGAATTCCTCTCCGTGGGGTGGTGGTTTTGGTCACCATCGGGTGTTGATGAATCGACAAGTGGACAAGTCGTATAACGAAACCGACCCGTTGGTAGAGATGGAAGCTTTCATTGTTCAAGAAGGGCTGAAGCCTCAAGATACGGCTGGTATGCTTACCGCGGCGTGGGTGAATGATGTTGGATTTAGCGAATTGGCCTGGCCACTTGCGGAAGAACATGGTGTCCAGTCGGTAGACGCGGTTAATGTGGACGAATCACTTCGTGTTGGCGCTTGGGTGACCGTCGGTCTGGGAAATAAAGCGCGAGCAGGGGCCATTTTGCCAGCCGCTTCGCTCTATCCAGGCACGATTAATACAATCGTTGTCATCGAAGGTAGTTTGACGGATGCGGCCATGGTAAATGCGGTTATTACCGCGACGGAAGCCAAAGCTGCAGCTTTGCAGTCATTGAATATTACCGTGAATGGTCAAATCGCAACAGGAACAACGACAGATGCCGTGTTGATTGCTGCAACAGGCAGAGGAACAACATTTCGCTATGCGGGTACAGCAACGACGCTGGGGTACTTGATTGGAAGAACTGTCCATGAAGCTATCCTAGCTTCTGGCCAGTTATATAAGCTTGAAATGAGCAAGCGTGATTGGTTGAATTCACAGGGGTAATGCACGTAAGAAAGGCGCTTCCAGCGGTGTAAGCCGAAAAAATCGAGTTGCGCGGGAGAAACGGCGTGTTTCATCAATGTAAGTCTTCAAAATGCCAACGAGGAGGGCCCCGCCACATAGCTGGCTCTTGGGCCCCCCTCGGTTGGTTAAGTATTCGGCTTACGTTTTACGAAACATGCCATATGAGAGACCGACGGCTAATGCATCCATGTCAGAGATATCGTCATCTTCATTCTCGTTTTTGAAATTCGGATCGTGAACGATCCCCTCTGCTTCACCCTCGGTCAAATGACGCTGATTGCCCGTATATTTCGGCTCTAGTGCTTTGATTTCTTCTTCATTCATAGGTCATACCTCCTTTGGGATTAGGTTTAGGAAGTGGTCACCGAATTATACCTAGTGACAAAAGTTTCATTGACGAGCTTTTGCGTCACATGGTATATTAATTTTGTAAACGCGATCATGGCGGAATTGGCAGACGCGCACGGTTCAGGTCCGTGTGGGCTTACCCCCGTGGAGGTTCGAGTCCTCTTGATCGCATCGCTCGAAACACCCTTTTCTGGTTTCTCAGGAAAGGGTGTTTTCTTGTCCAACCGTCCCCCTGTAGCGGTTTTCATGAATTACAGGTATAATACATAGGATAGATTGTACATTTCTTTATATCTAAAAGGAGCTGAATTGCATGGATAGAACAGTAACGATCACACAATCCGGCAGCTTTGCACATGTGCTTCAAACGTTTGCCATTTCCCTATTGGTTTCATTTCTTGGAACATTGATTGGCGCGATGGTTGTACCGCCATCCATGGTTATGCTTTTCGTCATTGCAGAGGTTGCGATGCTGGTAGCCGCTATCGTGATTCGCATTCGCGGCAAAAATATTGGTTACGGCTTTCTCTACGCATTTACAGCCATTTCGGGCGTGACGCTATATCCGGTCATCATGGCTTACGGCGGTCAGCTAGGGGCTAGCGTGGTATCGGGCGCTTTTTTTGCAACGGCAGCGATTTTCGGCTCATTGGCTTTCTATGCTCACCGTTCCCAGCGTGATTTCAGCTTCTTAGGCGGATTCTTGTTTGCAGGAACAATAGGACTTGTGCTCATGAGTGTGCTTGGTATGTTCTTACATTTTGGATCCATKATGAATTTGGTATGGTCCATGGTGGGGATTCTAATCTTCAGCGGCTGGGTGCTCTATGATGTGGCACAGTATCGTAATGGTGTCGCAGCGGAAGCCGTTCCACTTGCTGCATTGAATATTTATCTAGATTTTATTAACTTGTTCCTATATATTTTGCGGTTCATCGCTTCCATTGCGGGAATCAACAGAAATTAAAACATCGGATCAACACACGATGATAAAAAGCACGATGGCTCCGAACCACGCATGTGGGGGAGTGCATCGTGCTTTTTTTGCTGTCAGGCTAAGCTTTGCCTGGCAGCTTTTTCGTATGAAAAAAAGGAATGTCTCCTCGAAAACTTCGATTGATTTCCAGCAGGGTATAGATTAACTGGGTCAAATCTGTATGGTTCATACGAATTGTTAAAGGAACTAAATCCCGTTCTGACTTAATTCGGATCTCGAGTTTAAGATTGACTTCATCCATATAAATGTCAAGCTGCTCGGTTGCAAGCATTAGTTCCCACATTCAAACCAACACCTCTTTCTCTCTCTAGTTACTCTAGCTTATGTTTGTTGGACGGGATTAGAAGCAAATGCAACGATCCGGCGATAGGCTTTTTATTGAAATATGCACGATTTCATCTCTTGCCTCATACAATTTAATGATCCTAATTGAAAGAGGTGAGAAAACCTATGGCAACTTGTAGCACATGGATGTATAAAGGGATTTCGCCTTCMGTATTCAGAGCACTGCAGCAAGTAGGTAGGAGGCAGGGGTTCTCTATTCCTAACACAGCATCAGGCAAATTTACGATCTCAGTCGTCAGCATGAATGTTGGCTTCCAATATGCCTGGGATACGAATGCTCAAACMTTGCTGTTACAGTGCGATAATAAGCCAATGCTATTAGGCTGTGGCACGATTAAATCCTTTGCTGATAAAATTATTGCGGAGAGCGGCGGAAGACCAGGGTGAGTGGCAATAAGTAGCGGCCTGCCACCTGTCTTCGTGTAGTTTAAAGCCTTGTTGCTCTGGTTACAATAAGGGTAAAAGGCAGGTGGGCGTATGGCAAAAAGCGATGATCTTGTGAAGTACATAACCCAACAAGTCGTTACCTATATCGACACACCGAAGGAAGTTCGTCAACAAGCCAAAGCGTCGATGAAGGAACAACGTGAGGGTTGGCAGACACGGTGGTTTGGGATGCTGCCATTGGCGACGCGGATGTTGTTTGGGCGGACGAAGCCGAGAAAATGAGCATGGTGAAATGTGCAAAAAGTGGCTGTCACTTGTAGAATTTTCTACATGTGATCAGCCACTTTTTGTTGTGAAACAGATAACAGTTTGGTTAAGTGATGTCAAGTATTCCATCAGGGATCACACGTTATGCGAATCATAAAAGATGAGGGGATCGTAGGTGCGTTATTTACATAAAATCGAATCATTTTAGTGAGAAGGGGAACGAGAGTGCTCTATTTATACGAAGTTGCTAGTTTTCTGCGATTTTCGGCTAGATAAGACACTGACGTTCCCCTTCGGAACATTTTTGGCGCAAAGCTACAAAATAGCGTATCCTAGTTCCCTCTGACTACGGATAGATCTTCCCAAGCGCTAGCGAAGCATCCAATCCCACATAACGCGGGCCATCGTGATCGAGTATCAGATAGTTATCCMCATATATCCATTGTTGATAACCTAACACAGTTAACGGCATCGTCACCTGTTTATCATACAACTCCGTGACGTAGGTTAGATCACCTTGCTGCTCAAGGGCAATCTTGAGCTCAGGCAAGGTTGACACTTGCAGCGGTGTGCCTTTAATCCATGGCATCCGTTCATAAGGATCAAATGGGTGACGTATCAGACTCTGAGCAGTACCATGCGATAGATCGGATGAGACACTCAGATCATACGCCATGCGTGGCGTTGGATCCTCCGTCAGCGGAAGTAATTCTCCTGATTTGGCGTCGAGATAATAGGTCTCGTCATCCAGCACGATTTTCCAAACAGAAGTAAGGGTATCCATATATAAGCGTTCTTCAATGATCGTTTCATTTTGCACAAAATCGTCGTATAAGGTTCCTGAAGGGATGAGTTCTTGTTGCATCAAAGAGCGATACAACGTAGCCAAACTAAATAAAGGAGATTTGCCTGTCCCATATTCGGTCAAACGGAAACCGCCAGATTCGGTGGCATGCACAATCATGTAGCCCACTTCTTGACCTTGATCCGTGAGGATGACGACCCAGCCATGTGTGCCAGGTCCAAGTGGATAGCTGTTCCAGCGTGCGTTCAGCCAACCTGCAAAACCATCTTCCTTCGCAAGCGTCGATTGCCAATTACTGATTGTTGAACCGAATGATAATGTACTCGTCAAGTCCGGTGTTGAAGCTGCTGCTTTAGGTTCCTTCACTTGCGCCTGCGTAGGGCTTGTCCCGTTTAAGTTGTCAACAGCTGAAGTGTGTAAGGGCATGAAGCCAATACTGCACAAAATAATACAAGTGGCTGTCCAAGTGGTCCACGACTTCATCTTCGTTCACCTGCCTCTCGCTAACCTCTTAGTGTATGTGACTATTGTAATGCGTATGCCTTAAAAAGAATGTTAGAACCTGTTGCGGGTTATTTGCGAGGTTTTAGCGACTAGCGTCAGTTTCTGGATGCATTTCGACTCGCATTTAAGTGAAATAGTCCGCCATTGATGACGGATACAGCGATCCGTGGCTTATGCTGCCAATCGATCTCTTCCAAGCGATTCCGACACTGGATTTCGATTTCGTCTCTTTTGTCAGGTTCTGCTGCTAGTAAAAGGCCGTTGTAGTAGCCCTCCACACGATCGATTTCACTGCGATGCCGGGCATTCGCTTCATCGGCCCAGCGGTGGTCGTAGGTGCTGACTTTACGCTCAAGCGTCATCTCCAGGGCATTGATCGCCTTCGGAATGGAAATCGTATCCGGTAATATGTGACTATTCGCAGGAAGCTTCGGCGACAGACTTTTGGTTAGCATTTGCTTATGAAAATGCTCACGAATTTCACCGGTACTCAGCTGAATCGCAAGGGAATGAATTTCTGTCCGTTTCCGGTCACAGAGAAGCTCAACCTTGTAGTTCACACAGAGCCACGTATTGTAGACGAGGGAAGCATGGTAAGTTGCCCCCGTCGGGAAGGGCTCCTCGAATACATGTACGAACCGACCGCGCTCGCGAACGATCCCGAAGATCTGGTCAAGTCGTCGGCTACCGAAGGTGACTTCATCTTGTGGAACGCGCGCCGTGATGGTTGTCGGAACGAAGCCGAAGTAACGGCCAAGTATGCTGTCCGGCGCACTGCCTGCAGGACCACCAGCACCGCCAGTACCCGAAGGCCCGTAGCCAGTGGACGGAGGGCTTGGGACAGCGGTCACAGCCGCAGGTTTCGGCTTCGTTTCCAGCTTCATTTGCTCTGGATCGATCACGAATTTATACGTCATCGTTTCCGCAGCAKCACCTGTTCGCTCAATGAAGCTCCAATAATAGGGGCGGCCCGTCATTTCCCGATCTGCGTCGGGAGAGAGCTTGACCGTCACGGAGGCAGGTGTTTTCTCTAGAATCTGACAATCGTAGGCTTCCAGAAAACGCATCACGAACGAGTGGATGTTTCGTTTATTCATGGACCCACCTCCACAGCTGGGGAACCGCCTACAGCATCAAGGATGTCTTGGAACTTGGCGCCATATTGCGGATTTTGTTCGATCTCTTCTCTTACTTCGCTGATGGAATGTCCAAGTTCATCGATTTTACGGCGGATTTCMTCGCCAGAACCGGCTTCCATCACCATGCGGAACAGGGATGTTTCAAGCGAGCCACGTTTCTCGATTTTTTCCAAAATCGTATCCAGTTGCCCAATAACTAATTCAAACATATTGATTTTCTCGTGCAAGAGCGAGAGGATATGTTCTTCAATGGTATTCCTTGTGGATAAGTTGTAAATGTTCACATCATGCGTTTGCCCAAGGCGATGAACGCGACCGATCCGTTGTTCCACGCGCATAGGGTTCCACGGCAGATCGAAGTTGATCATGTTGTGGCAAAATTGCAGATTAATGCCCTCGCCACCTGCCTCGGTGGCTATAAGAACTTGTACCCGATTTCGGAACAAATCCATCATCCAGTCTTTTTTGCCGCGATTCATGCCGCCGCGATAGGGGACTGCCGTAATCTTATGTTCTTTGAGATAGTTCAATAAATATTCCTGCGATGCCCGATACTCCGTAAATATAATGACTTTATCATTGATGTCTTGGATAAGTCGCATCGTGGTTTCCGCTTTGCTATTGGACTTAATGCTGCGAATAAGCTCGACGAGCTCCCATATTTTGGGCCGCATCGGTGAATCTTCGGCTGTCTTCTTAAATAAATTGACCAATGTAATGAATACAGCGTCCCTCGAACTGCACACCTCACGCTGTAGGGTAATCATAGACAGCATCGAGCTAAGATCTCCGCCATTTTCTGAATAGCGCGAGCGTACGAAACTCGTAACCCCATCATAGAGTGCTTGCTCATCATCGGAGAGGGTGAGCGGGATATTACGCACAATCCGCTTCGTATAGTGAACACCCCCGTCTCCCCGACGGTTGCGGATCATGACTTTGGAAAGTTCTTGTTGCAGCTGAATCTCATTCTTCGGCGTACGCTTGCCTACAACGAAGTTGCTCTTGAAGCTGTTCTGCCCGCCAAGCTGACCTGGCTTCAGCAGCGTGATCAGATTGTAGAGCTCTTTGAGATCGTTCTGCACAGGCGTAGCTGTGAGGAGCAGGCAGTATTTTTTGCGCAGCTCGTTGACGAACGTGTAGTTAGTCGTTTTCTTATTCTTCAGCTTGTGCGCTTCATCGACGATGAGCATATCATATTCAAGGCCCATCACAATCTCGCGATGCGGGTCCCTTTTCGCTGTATCCATCGAGGCGACAATGATGTCGGCTTGCTGCCACATGTAGGCTTTTTTATGCGCAACGGCAGGGATGCCGAATTTGGTATTCAATTCCCGAACCCATTGCAACACAAGGGAAGCGGGTACAAGGATGAGCGTTTTGCGGACAAGCCCGCGGATCATGTATTCTTTTAAAATTAAACCAGCTTCAATGGTCTTCCCAAGTCCAACCTCATCGGCCAAAATAGCCCGACCACGCATTTCGTTAAGTACTCGTTTCGCTGTATCAATCTGATGCGCCATAGGTTCTAGTG
>NZ_JBFTPF010000080.1:0-21629 GCF_056398345.1 Paenibacillus sp. 01T442 | reverse complement strand
TCCTGAGCCAGGATCAAACTCTCCATAATAGTGGACGATTGCTCGTCCTATTTGAAAAAGCTTAATTGCTCATTTGAAGCTAGCGAGATTTTGCAATCTCTTTTATAGTCGATTACTCGACTGTGCTTACTCACTTGTTGTTCAGTTTTCAAAGATCAATATCCCATGCGTTCACTGCCGTGTTACCGAAGCAGCGAGATGTAATATACCATGTTCATTTTTTATTTGCAAGCTTTTTTTGAAATTCTTTTTTTAATTCTTTTTCGTTACCAGCCTGTCTGTCTTGCGGCCGGAGTGATAATATAGCATGGATGCTAAACACATGGCAATGTTTTATTTTTCCAATTACAAAATGATTTATTGGCATCAGCCACCACCAGTTACAGCTCCGAATGTTTTGCAATCAAACAGATCTCTTCAACTTGGGAACCGCTCTGGTACGTCCACTGTAGTATTGGGTACCGAGCACGCCAGCTATGATAAATATTGAGCCAATAACATGAGAGCGGGTTACTTCCTCTCCTAGGAATAATGCGCCCGCGGCAATTGTAACCAATGTGGAAAGGTTCGTGAATACGCTCATTTGGGAAGCTTCAATTTTGGACAAGACATACGTTGACGCCAAAGCCGTTACCAGTGAAGACACCAAGCCTAAGAATAGAATAGACACGAGAAAGAGTGGGTGAGACAAAGGCGTTAGCAAACTCTCGAAAGATCCTAACTTCCTATGCGTAAATAACGAGGCGATCAGAAACACTACAAATCCAGTGCTCAGCATCAAGTAACTAATTTCAGATGGACTAAATTGCGTGGATAAGGAGCGTGCCATTACGCTGTATCCCGCAAATGAAACACTAGTAAGAATTAGCAAGGAAATGCCTGTTATATTAGAGATATCTAACTCAGCTCCCTTCATTAGAAAGATAAATACAACACCGAATACCGAGCAAAATATTGCGAGCTTCTGAGCCCGATTGGTGGATTCTTTCAAAAAGATCGATGCGCACAACATGGTGACGATAGGTGTAAATGCGTAGAGGATCCCCGCCTCAGCGGCCGTTGCGTGTTTTAAGCCATATGCTTGTAAGGTGAAGAAGCCCAATGGATACATAGATGAGAGTAAAAGTGCTTTGCCAATAGGCTTGCCGCGATAACGCAATTTTACGATTCCCAAAGCAACTGGCAGCGATAGTCCAAGAAACGATACGGCGAATCGGTACATCAGAGTATCAAGGGGGGGCGCGTAGTCCAGCGCTATTTTGGCAAATAGAAAAGAGATACCGATGATAATGGCATTAAGTACAGCTAGTATATAAGCAAGTTTTCGTTCTTTGTGAGATGTCATCTCCCCAACTCCTTACACTATATTAGAATACATGTAGTCTCACAACTGACTGAGACATTCTCTACTTCCAGCATAAATCCTCAAGCCATGCACAACAATCCTTTTACGCATCAACTGTACCGGTACAATTCTAAAGTGAAGATCGGAGATCCAACGCTCATGTACAAATATTTGCAGATTGTGAATGACATTGAACAGCAACTCGAACAAGGAGAAATCAAAGCAGGACAGAAGCTTCCTTCTATTAGAGATCTCGCCCTTCGGTATGCTTGCAACAAGAGCACTGTGATTCGTGCTTTTACCCTTCTGGAAAGTCGCCACCTCATTTATTCGATCCCACAAAGCGGCTATTACGCGGTTCAACAACGAGGAGAAAGTTTGCTGCAACCTGAGAATAAGATCTTTGACTTCTCCTCTGCCGCACCAGATCCCGAGCTGTTTCCTTACTTGGATTTTAAACATTGTGTGGATAAAGCCTTTGATATGTACAAAAATGAACTATTTATTTATGGGACATCGCAAGGCCTGCCCTCCTTATTACGTCTGCTATGTAAGCATTTGGCTAACTATCAGGTATTTACGAAGCCCGATCACATTCATATCACTTCTGGTGTGCAGCAGGCACTCGCTATCTTGGCGTTGATGCCTTTTCCAAACAAAAAGCGCGGCATTCTGATGGAGCAGCCTAGCTATCATTTGTTTATCCAATTAGTTGAAAGCTACCAGCTGCCCGTACACGGAATTCGTCGGTCACCTCATGGTGATATCGACTTGAATCACTTAGAACATCTCTTCCGTATGGAGGACATAAAGTTCTTCTATACGATGCCGCGTTTTCATAACCCGCTTGGATGCTCCTACTCTGAGCCTACGAAGAAAGCAATTGCCAAGCTGGCCAAACGATACGATGTGTATATTGTTGAAGATGATTATCTGGCCGATCTGGAACTAGATTCAAAATCAGATCCGATCTACGCTTATGATTCTTCTCACGTCATTTATTTAAAAAGCTACGCTAAAATCCTGTTCCCCGGGTTACGGGTTGGAGTTGCCGTTCTCCCATCAGCTCTGGATGACGTATTCGGTACATTTAAAAAGATATCCGACATTGACAGCCCCATGCTTTCACAAGCTGCCTTGGAAATTTATATTCAGAGTGGCATGTTTGAACGGCGTAAACATGCCATCCGGGATGCCTATTCGAGACGATTAGAACAGTTGCACGAATCTCTGCATGCCTATAAGGAGGATAGCTATACCGTGGCTTCCCCACGCCAATCCGGTGTACACACGCATATCACGCTCCCTCCTCACTTGCCGATTCCGCTTTTGTTGGAAAGAATGCGAAAGAAGCAGGTACTCATTCAAAACCTTACACCCCATTATTTACCGAGTTTTGAACCGCTGCCGCTGATGAATCTTAGCATCACACGCGTATCAGAAGATCGCATCGACAGGGGTGTACGCATTATTGCGGATGAGATCAAGCATATGGTGAAACAGGGCTGGCGCGTCTAAAAATAAAAGCTGAGCACCGGACACCGCGTCACTTCCTGTCGACACGGTTCCAAGGACTCAGCCCATATGTGATTATGGTGTTATCGTTAACTTAGGTCGATCCGTACTGGTGATGTTCTCACTTGATGCAAAAGAGACATTCCCATTTGAATTTACTGCTGACCTGTGGATTGGCTTCAATGTGATCGTTGCGTTAGAGCTGTACCGCTATAACTATTAAAATCAAATTAAAATAACCATCCCGTTTGTGGCTGATTAAGTCGTTCTTCGTATCAACGGTAACGGCCGTTGTTCCTGCTTGATTCTTCGTAGAGTAAGTGCCATCTCTCACATTCGCGTCATCCACGTCAATCCACGTATTCGGAGCCGTTAGGACAATACCAGCACCATTATAGGCGCCCCGATTCGGAGAAGTTCAAGATGAGACGGAGCTGCCCCAGTAATCTTTGCCTCCATTGCTGCTGATTAGAACCCCAGAGGACAAGGCAGGCGAACCTGTTCCCGGCTTATAACCATCCACCGTATTTAAAAAGATACCACCACTGCCTGCCCCTGCGAGGAGCGGATCTGTCGTTAATTCATGCGCATCACTTGGCTCACTGGCAGGGTGGTTACCATAGAAAAACTACTGGTTTATTTACTTAGTGGTTTTGCGTGGGATCACACTTTACTACCTATATTTTACGCCAAATCGTTGCCTATTTCTTGAGGTACAGCGTTTTATAGAAACAGTAAGATTCATCAAGTATAAGAGGAAGATTCATCATTCTCGTCAAACCAGTACGCGGATTATAATAGTTTTTGTAAGCAATATAGTGATGGAGGCGGAGTACAGTGAACCAGGAGAAACAGTATGATATTGTAATTTATGGAGGGACGGCTGCGGGCATTGTTGCGGCTATTCAAGCAAAAAGAATGGGCAAAAGTGCGGTCGTGATCGAGCCTAGTCAGCGGATTGGTGGCTTGACCACAGGAGGCCTGGGAGATACGGACTTCGGGATGAAGGAAGCTATCGGGGGCTTGTCCTTGGAGTTTTACAAACGAGTAGCTCGCAAATATTCGCAAGATGGGGCTTGTTGGCTTTTTGAACCCAAAGTAGCGCTCGAAGTTCTGCAAGATATGGTTGCGGAAAACAATATCGAAGTCGTTTACGGAAAAAGGCTCGATCTAAAGGACGGGGTGACAAAACAAGGATCAGAGATTATCTCCATTCGGATGGAATCCGGCATTGTATATAAAGCTAAGGTGTTTATTGATGCTTCGTATGAAGGAGATCTGATGGGCAAAGCAGGCGTATCGTATGTTGTCGGCCGGGAGTCCAATGCACAATACGGGGAGACGTTAAACGGCATTCATCCCGGGGATGAACTTAATGAACTACCCAGAGGGATCGATCCTTATGTGGTTAAAGGTGTGCCTTCAAGCGACTTGCTTTTGCGCGTCAATGCGCACCCCGGTGGCAACGTCGGCGATGGGGACACCAAGCTTCAAGCTTATAACTTTCGCATGTGTTTGACGAACAACCCAGACAACCGGCTGGAGATTGAAAAGCCTGAGGGATACAACGAAGCCGATTATGAAATTTTGTTTCGTGCTATCGAGCAAGGGCAAAACACAAAATTCTTTAAATTAAATATGGTTTCGCCGGATAAGACGGATTCCAATAACAACAGTGGCATTTCTACAGATTACAACGGTTATGAACCATAACTATGCGGAGACAGATTATCGTACACGGGAAGAAATATTCAATGCCCATCGAATCTATCAGCAAGGCTATGTCTGGACTATTCAGAATCATCCCCGTGTGCCAGAGGAAATTCGGGCCGTCTACAAACCTTGGGGCTTGCCGCTCGATGAATTCATCGAAAACGGCCATTGGACGCCCCAGCTGTACGTCAGAGAATCCCGTAGATTAATTGGCGATTATGTGGTGACAGAGCATGTCGTCAGACTAGAAGATGAGGTTCCGGATTCCATAGGAATGGGTTCCTTTGCAATGGACTCACACCATACCCAATACTATGTAAACGAAGACGGGCATGTAAGCACGGAGGGCGGTTTCTATGTAAAATTAAAAGCGCCTTATCCGATCAGCTATCGGGCGATTGTACCGAAACGAGCAGAATGCACGAATCTAATCGTACCGATATGTGTTTCTGCTACCCATGCAGCCTACGGTTCTATCCGAATGGAGCCTGTATTTATGATCCTGGGGCAATCGGCTGCTATCGCAGCTGCACTGACGCTGGATGCGGACGGCATCGTTCAAAATGTGAAGTATGAGCAACTTCATGCCCTACTTGATAAAGGAAATCAAGTCTTGTATACAGATGTCTAATACCAAGATCACTCATGATTGAACTGGAATCCGAATTTGCGCCGATATTCTCCTGGGGGATGGCCAAATCGTTCGCGGAACACCCGGCTGAAATGGGGGTAGTTCTGAAGCCAGTCTTCTCGGAAACTTGCTCCAATGAAAGATTGCTGTACAGCACCTGCTGCTGTGCAAGCTTTAACCTAACATCAATACAATAGGCGAACAGGGATTGGCMAAAAGCAGCTTTGAACAGATACGAGCAGCGAGAGACGCTTAATCCGACGGAGGCTGATATTTTTTCCAAACGAAGATGTTCCTGGGCATGATYTTCTATGAATAGCTTAATTTTATATGCGGTATCCGTGCTCTTCGTGCGCTGCTTAATCTGAATCACTTGCTCCAGTGTCAAACAAAGTGCCCTCAACAGATAGTCCATGATCTCTTCATGGTTCTGCATCACTTTTTTCTTTTCGCTAATAATATGCTTCCATAAGGTAATGACTGTATCGTCAAAGCCGATATTGGTTTTGGTTGGCAAGCCTTTGTTATTCCACCACGCGTCTAGCCATTCCCCGTTGCCAGCTAGGAAATAGTCTCCAACGGGTTGTACCGCACCCGATTCCGGTGCGCTTCGGGGCTGCACGTTTAGTTCGTTTGGCTGATCTGGCGGATAAATGAGCAGGTCGCCGGGGATGATGGTCTCATATTTCCCATCCACGAGCGCGCGACAGGTTCCTTCTACCTGCAGCCGAAACAGGTAGAAGGTCAGTCCATCTCCATACTTAACGGAATGAGGCTTCGTGTGCGTGAAATAATTCGCATAAATGACGCCGGATCCGTGTAAATCTGACTTCGTCATAGGTAAGGTTCCTCCTGGCAACAGCGATTCTTCTCCGATTGGTTATATAATTTGTCTATAAGACAGTACAAGGAGCTGTCCCTTGCAGCCGTTACATGGCTTGAGGGGCAGCTCCTTTGTGACCTTAGACTGACACTAGTTGGAAGATACAACTAAAGCATCATCAAACGATACATTCACTGAGGTGGTTCTGAATCCGATTTTCCCTGTTGTTAATTCCGTTACAGGATTGGTCCATTCTGTCTTCAATGCGCCATCTACATAACCTTTAATCGTATTGCCTTGGATGGAAGCCTTGATCGTATACCACTGGTTCGCCTGAGCTGTGAAAGAAGTACTGGATACTAAGGTCAACTGTCCATTCACAGCTTTATACAACTCCAGCTTTTGATTCGCTACATTGATTCGATACATATAATAATTATCTGCATTCTGCACCCTGAAGACGATACCTGCATTGGCATTGGTAATAGGCATTTTCACTTTGCCCTCATACGTATAATCTGTCCATGAATCACCAGCAGTAATAAGCGCAGTGGTCGAAGCACTCTGGAGCAGGGTTTTCGTATCTGCACTCACCACACTCCATGAACCTGAAGATGACGTCCATCCTGTCATATTTCCATCTTCAAAATCATCGTTCAAGGGGACAATAGGGTAAACCATCGCATCGTCAAAATGGACACCCATCGAGGTGGTGCGGAATCCGATCCCCCCTGTGGTCAATTCCGTTACAGGATTGGTCCATGCCATTTTTAACTCTCCATCCACATAACAAGAGATCTTGTTCCCCTCAATAACCGCCTTAACCGTATACGACTTCTTCTCTATGGCTGCAAACGGGGTACTTGTTACAAGCGTCATTAGTCCATTAATGGATTTGTACAATTCCAACTTCTGATTGGATGAATTGATGCGATACATATAATAGTTATTGGCGTCCTGGACCCTGAAGACAACGCCTGCATTGGCATTGGTAATACCCATTTCCAGTCTGGCCTCATACGCATAATCCGACCATGAACTTCCTGCATTGGCAGTAATAAGAGATGTTGATGTCTGACTGCCGCTAGACAGTACTTTATTTGTGCCGTCTGTCGGTACGGTCCAACTGCCTGTAACGGATGTCCAACCTGCCATATCTCCGTCTTCGAAATTGTCGCTGAACAACGGCTTTGTATTGGCGAAGATAATGCCACTTACATTTTCATTTATTACACTAACCTTCAAGTCGGTCAGGTTTGTTGCAAGCTTACCTTTCACATATACATCAGAGAACATGACACCGTTAACCATTCCGCCTTTGGTGACATTCCCGGAAAGTCTGGATTGCTCAGATCCTACCTCACGAAGATTAATGTTCTTTAATACGACATTGCTTACATTGCCGGAAGTGCTAGTACTAACTGTAAGCCAATGATTCCCGAATTGATTGATACCTACTCGTTCGATGTCAATATTTTCAAACGTAATATTTTGAGCGTAACCTTCCTCCGGAAGCGTATTAAGTGTGTAACCATGATCAATCAGCAATGCCCTTGCGCTTTGATACACATACGAATTTCGGACGGTCACTCCGATCTGCGCCTGGGCTACCCCCTGCCCAATTTTGAAAGCTGCGCATCTTGTCCATGCAAGGGCATCATCAAAGACTACATTTTCCAAATGTTCAAGTGCTCCAGGCCATCCGCTAGACATTCCCGTCTGCAACCAGGTTTTCGTAGAATACGTGTCATCATCCGATATGGCAATCGCATGTTTAACAAGCACATTCTGACTCTCATTGATATCGATAACATCATTCTCGATTTTGTATAAATCTTGGAATCCCTTGAGATTTTTGATGGTAACATTGTCGGAACGAACAACCATGAACGACCAGAAACCCGCATCCCGTAAGATTAAACCATCAAAATTAAAATTTGTAGTTGCCAGCGGGACTAACAAGTTATTAATAAGTCCTTCATTTTTATTCGGTGCTGGCATTTTCCGCTCTCGCATCGCTATGCCTTTTCCATCAATGGTTCCCCGTCCTCGTATGGTAATATTGCTGGAGTCTACGGCAGTACGAATAAAATACGTGCCATCCGCATTTCGTGAATCTTTCCGAAAATCAATCGCGTAGTCTTCACCCCTGCCTGTGCCGACAATGACAGCGCCTCCGGCTAGGTAAAAGGTTACATTGCTTTTTAACGTTAGGTTGCCGCTTTTATAGACACCGGCCGGAACAAATACAGTGCCGCCGCCAGCTTGATAGGCGGCATCGATAGCCTGCTGAATCGCATTCGATGCCATCGATGTCCCTGTATTATCCGCGTTGTATGGCGATTGGGTCACATTATAAATCCCTGCGCCTGTGGACGGGGGAATATTCGTCTCCAAGGGATCTGCTGCAATGACAATCTTCTTCGTCTGGTCATTGATATTTACGATCACATATGTTGAAGAAGAAAGTGAAAACGTTAACTTGTTCCCATTGACCGTTCCCTCGATGTTTTTGGCCATTGGACTAATGGAATAAGATGTAATCGGCACATTAGCAGTAACTTCGATACTGACCGTGCCGGAAAAAGAAAATTCAGCATAGTCATAGTCATCCTTATAGCTGATTACAGGAACCGATTGGTTATCCGCTTTCAATGAATATACACTGGATGAGGTATAGATGGATGGCATCGGGTAATTCTGAATCGTGGCCGGAGCTGCTTCAGATGTCCGAGGTAAAAATCCAATGATTATTATGGCAAGCACTACCAACAAACTGACAGATTTTCTTGTAATTGCAAACATTATAATACCTCCTTAAAATTATTCACTGCCCACCGATAAAAAGGGAGCGAAGCTCCGTTCGTCATACAAGCTCCTTGCATTCCGAAATTTGAAAGCGTTAACATTTTCACGAAAACAAACAGATTTATTTTGGGGCATCCCCCCCTTTCTCTTTGCATGAAAACACAGATAAGAGGAGAACCTACGCCAGTCGTTGCAAGCAAGTTCTCCTCTTATTGTCATTTCATGATGATTACTTATTTTTTCACAGTTGCATACCAGTCATTTACTTCTTTGAAGCTTGCATCTCCGCCTGATGTTTTGAATTTAGCAATAAAAGCATCCAATCCTGCAAATTGCTCAGCCCCAAAGATCAACTTCGTTGTGTAGTCGTTTGACAACGTGTTAAGTTGTTGGAAATTTTTGGAGAATTCTGCCATGTATGGCGCATATCCTAATTTGTCGATCACTCTTGTTTTTTCTGGCGCCAAACCGTTCATAAGGTTCCAGCCATCGAATAAACGCATATCTTTACGTACGCGTGCTTGCCAGTAAGTTGGATAATTTTTATCATCGGATCCCATTAAGAAGTTGTTCGCTTGATTACGCTCATCGGTAAAGATCGGTTGAATCGGTGTATAGGCCCCGTCTTTGAACGTGTAGTGTTTGTTTTCTTCCCCGATAGCCATCGTTTTGAATGTTTCTTTCTCCAGCTTCGCGTTTATCCATTTAATGGCATCTTCAGGATGCTTGGAAGCCTTCGGGATGAATGTAATACGGTCAAAGCCTTTGGAAGCGGACAACCCTGCTTTACCATCTTTACCTGTCAAAGCTGGAATAAATGTTGCTTTCGCAGTTGGAATGTTTTTCGTTAAAGCATCAGCGATCGTAGGTACATCCGACCAGTTCATCATCAGTATGCCGGCTTTACCACTAGTAAATTTCTCTTTGGTTGTTGCGGCTTTATTCGCAGCAAACTCTTTATCGATAAGACCTTGTTTAAATAAATCGGATACAAAAGTGGCATAATCTTTGAATGCTGGGTCAAGCACACGAGGCGTTAATTTTCCATTGACATCATTCCAGAAATTCGGCATTCCGAAAGCGCCTACAATATTAGCAATGAAGGAAGAATCTCCACCAACAGTTAATGGAATATTCGTATCGCCATTTCCTCCTGGATCTTTCTCTTTAAACGCTTTCAATACAGTAACTAGCTCGTCAAGTGTTGTAGGCATCTTCAGACCGACCTTATCCAACCAATCTTGACGAATGTACAAGCTGGTAGATACGGTATTCAAGCTCTTTGTTGGGATACCATACAGTTTGCCATCGACTTTCGCTGCTTCTAATGCTTCTGGGTCAATGGCTGCTTTAATGTTAGGTCCATATTTATCGATCAAAGGTCCTAGGTCAACAAGTGCACCTTTTTTGGCATAGTCAGCATAAAGCGCCTTGAAGTCAGTGGATCCAGCTGTCGTAACCACATCATACGATTCCCCGGAAGCGATCAAGATATTCAGCTTATCTTGCGGTTTATCTTGAGGGAGCATGTCGTATTGAACCTTATACCCTGTTGCCTTTTCCAAAAATGTTGCAACCGGGTACGTGTTGTAGTCCTCCTTCTGCCAAATCTGTAAAGATTTGAGTCCTGGCTTCGGCGCTTCAGGTGTTGGTGCTGCTGTTGCAGCAGCAGTTGCAGGGGCATTGGTGCTACTAGTTTTCGTGTCACCTGAGGAACAAGCCACGAGCGATGAAGCGGACAAACCAGCTGTAAGCGTAACGAGCATCAGCTTTTTGTATCTTTTTAACATACATAAACCTCCCTAGTTCATTTTGTTATCATATCATTAGGCCCTCGATGAAAACATCTAAGGCGTTAACGCAACACTAGCCTTTCACAGAACCAATCAGAACGCCTTTGACGAAATGTTTTTGAAGAAACGGATACACAAGGAGCATCGGGATAATGGAAGCAATAACCGTTGCTGAGCGAATACCTTCTGGTGAAATATTCATCATGTCATCCACACTTTTATTCAATGCCGTTGAGCTGTCTGCATCCATAACAATATCCCGTAGATATAATTGAAGTGGTTTCAAACTTCCTTTTGAGATATACAGCATAGGATGAAAGTAATCATTCCAGAAGTACACCGCATAGAATAGCGCTATTGTGGCAACAACCGGCGTACTAAGCGGAAGAATGATACGGAAGAGAATCGTGAAATTGCGAGCACCATCCATTTTGGCTGACTCCTCTAACGCTTCTGGTAAAGATTCATAATAGCTCTTAATTACCAATAGATTAAACACACTAATCAGTGCAGGCAGCATTAAGGACCACAAACTATTGATGAGGTGGAGTTCTTTCATAAGTAAGTAATTCGGAATGATTCCACCGTTAAACAGCATTGTAAATATGAACATAATTAAAACAAATGGAATTCCTGGCAGATGCTTCTTAGATAATGGATACGCTGTCAAAGCCGTTAACATAATAGCAAGTACAGTCCCCACAACCATGACAATCAGGGAGACCGAGATCGAATGTAAAAACTGACTTGAAGATACAACATATTTCATCGTATCTAGCTGAAAACCTACAGGCAGAATACCGACCTTACCTGACAGAACAGCAGTTTCCTCACTTAATGCTTTGGATAGCACGTTGAGCATTGGCAATAGCGTAAGTACGCCAGACAATAACAGCGCAGCATATACGCAGATATCTAGGGTCAAATCTCCGATTGTTTTCTTTTTCATAGCTGCACCTCCTACCAAATGCTTCGCTTGACCACTTTTTTGCTGAGCTCATTTCCCAACACGATCAAGAGGAATCCAATTACGGAATTGAACAAACCTACTGCTGTACTAAAGCTATAATCTTGCTGTCCAAGACCTACCCGATAAACGTAAGTCCCTATGACATCACCTGATTGATAAACAACCGAATTATACATGGTTAGAATTTGTTCCGTACCCGCTTCTAGCAAGTATCCCAGTCGCAAAACCAGAATCAAAATGATCGTTGGCACGATACCTGGTAGGGTAATGTGTGCCATCTGACGAATTCGCCCAGCACCATCAATGGAAGCTGCTTCATATTGTTCTTGTTCGATGCCTGCAATGGCTGCGATGAAAATAATCGTGTTCCAACCGGATTCCTTCCACCCTGCGGTAAATACCAGCACACTTCGGAAATAATGGTTATCTAGAAAGAAAGCAATGGGTGTTCCACCGAAATATTGAATCACATTATTAATTAAACCACCGCTCGGAGAAAGGATCGTTAGAAATAACCCTGAAATGATGACCCATGATAAGAAATGAGGTAGAAATATAATCGTTTGAATCGTACGTTTGAACCAGCTCTTCCGCACTTCATTTAATAAGAGCGCGATGAAAATCGGAACTGGGAAGAGCAGCACGAGCTTGTACAAGCTGATTAAGAGCGTATTGATAAACACTTGTATAAATTCATCCGAATGGATTAGCTTCGTGAATTGTGCTAAACCAACCCATTTGCTGCCCGTAAAGCCATCGAAAATGTTGAAATCCATAAACGCGATGATAATACCGTACATAGGCGTGTATTTGAATAAAAGCAGAAAAAGCAATCCAGGAATGAGCAGAACGTAGAGATCTATGTTCGTGCGGAAAAGCTTCCATCTATTTTTGCTGACCTTCGTCGTTTCCACACGTTGTTTTACTTCTGTTGTTGCAACACTCATTTCGCGTTCACCTCCAAGTTGTTATATCTGTATTATAAAGAGCCTATGAACCTATCTGTAGATGGTGATCTTTGTGTTTCTGGTACTATCTTATGGTGTTTTTACAAATAACGACATGAAAGAGACTCGCGATATACTCGCGAGCCTCTTTCGGTAATGCGCTTATTTCTTAACGCTTATATACCAAGCATTCACTTCTTGGTAACTCACTTCGCCACCAGCATCTTTGAATTTCTGCCGAAATGCCTCCAAATCATGAATAGCCTCAGCACCGAAAACAAGCTTCGTGGTGTATTCAGCTACAAGCGTATTCAGCATTAGGAATTTCTTCGAAAATTCAGGCAAAAATGGCGCGAATCCAAGGGGATCGGGAATTCGGGTACTAGCCGGTTCTGTCACATTAATGAATTTCCATGCTTCAAATACTCGTATGTCTTTACGAACACGAGCTTGCCAGTACACAGGATAGATCTTATCATCTGTCCCCGTAAGGAAGTTGTTCGCCTGTCCTCGATTCTCATTAAACTGAGGTAGAATAGGTGTGTACGCGTTATCCTTCACCGTATATTCCTTATTCTCTTCACCAATGGTCATGGTTCTGAATATCGTTGGATCCAGCTTGCTGTTCATCCATTTCATCATATCTTCTGGATGCTTGGAAGCTTTGGGGATAAAAGTCAAACGATCAAATCCTCTACTTTCGCTAAGTCCTAGCATGCCATCCTTTCCTACAACGGCAGGAATATATGCCGTTTTGGCAGTAGGTACATTTTTCACCAAAACATCGATCATTGCTGGTATGTCCGCCCAATGTACAACAATCATCCCCGCTCTACCACTTGTGAATTTCTCTTTGGCTGTCACATCTTTATTCGCGGCAAACTCCTTATCTAACAACCCCCGATTAAAGAGATCCGACATGAAAGCGACATAATCTTTATAATGAGGGTCCAATATACGCGGCGTCAGGTTACTATTCACCAGGTTCCAGAAATTCGGCATGCCAAAGGCGCCTACGATATTGGGAGCGAACACGGCTTCGCTTTTCATCGTAAATGGTATGTTTATATCACCATTACCACCTGGATCCTTATCTTTAAATGCTTGTAAGACAGCAACCAATTCATCAAGGGTCCTTGGTGCCTTCAAACCAACCTTGTCGAGCCAATCTTGACGTATAAATAAGCTCTCGCCAGAGGAGGAAAGTGACTTCGTTGGAATGGCATACAGCTTGCCATCAATTTTGGCAGCTTCCAATGCTTCTGGATCCACGCCAGCCTTAATGTTCTGCCMATATGTATCAAGAAGAGGTCCCAAATCAAGAAGGGCCCCTTTCCTGGCATAATCGGCGTATAGTGATTTGAAATCTGTTGTTCCAGTCGTCGTGATTGCATCGAAGGGTTCTCCAGAAGCTATCAGAATATTGAGCTTATCTTGAGGCTTATCTTGCGGAAGCATCTCATATTTCACCTTATACCCCGTAGCACTCTCTAAATACTTGGCCACAGGATTCGAATTATAATCTTCCTTTTGCCATAATTGAAGTGCCCTTAGCTCCGGCTTATTGGGATTTGCCTGTACAGACGGAGTATCTTTAAGATTTGAGCTGGTCCCTGACTTACAGGCTGCAAGGCTTGTTGAAGCGAGACAGACGACAATCGCAATCAGGCATTTAATTCTAATCGAGTTACGCATGATGATCCTCCCTGGAATTCCGATGCTGTCTGCATATGCTACAGCTGAACCTTGCGGTGATTGTCGTCCCTTCCCCAGGTTGTGACTGTATACTTAATCCGTGGGATTCTCCGGAAAACAAACGAATTCGCTCGTTCACATTGAATAAGCCATACGAGCTGCCTGAGCCGTCAGTTCGCACAACAGGCCTTGGTTCAGTAAGCAGCGTTTGGGCAAAATCAGGCTCCATCCCTATGCCATCATCGGTAACGGATAATAGCAATTCATTTCCCTCAATCCAAGCACTAATCGTAATTTTGCCCGACTTTCCTTTTGATTTACGTATGCCATGAAGCAAAGCATTTTCTACGATAGGCTGCAAGGTAAGCTTCGGAATGAAACAAGATTCTAAAGAAGCTCTGACTTCATTCACCTCCTCCATTCCATCTTGGCCTCCTAACTCAAACACAAACTCAAAGCTTTTGGGAAAACGTGTCTGCTGAATTTCAAGATACACCTTCGCTAGCTCTAGTTCATCTGTCACGGTTACCACGTCTTTGCCTTTGTTCAAACTTAGTCGGAAATATCGGGCAAGTCCATCAATCATCTGACTAATATCATGCGCTTTATGCCCAATTGCAATCCAATTAATGGTATCCAGCGTGTTATACAGGAAGTGCGGATTAATTTGAGCTTGCAGCGCACGGAGCTGCGCTTCACGCTCTAAGACTTTTGATTGATAGGTTTCCTCCATCAAATCCCTAACCCGATGGATAAGATGATCCACACTTTTCTCGAGTAGATAAAAGTCGCCATCTGATGCCGTAGTCCTTTCATCCAGCCCAGCCATGCCCTCACGCTTAATAACTTTAATAACCGTCTGCACACGGCGATTCATCCCGCGAACGATGAACGCAACCAGAATGAAAACAAGAATGAGAAATAACACCGTCACACCGGTTAGTGTCGCCACGCTCGAGAATTGATTCAGCGTTGCAGCCCGAGAGCTGATTCCGTTCTTGGGAACCTCTGCAACGATCTTCCAACCGGTCGCTTTGACAGTTGTATATACAACATATTGTTGATTATCGTCCTCGATAATTGGAGAAACACCCTCCACATTGCCTTCGATTGC
The DNA here is from genome assembly GCF_056398345.1 of Paenibacillus sp. 01T442. Classification (NCBI taxonomy): domain Bacteria; kingdom Bacillati; phylum Bacillota; class Bacilli; order Caryophanales; family Paenibacillaceae; genus Paenibacillus; species Paenibacillus sp. 01T442. The sequence continues at coordinate 6,275 of NZ_JBFTPF010000080.1, read as the reverse complement.
TTTAAGGACTGCTTCTGATTTGAACTTATTGCCTAGCAAGGATTTATCACTGTGAAAGATGATCGTACCATCCTGCGCCACCATGAAGACATGTTGATCTTTATTAAGCGAAATGCTGGAGAACATGTTTTCAAGCGACTTCGCATCCACATCTATGGATAAGAAACCTGACAAATTCGTATAATCTTCTGGATTTTTTAATAATCGGATGCCTGAATATATATACATTTGTTGCTTATCTGGATCTATAAAATTCTCTAAATAAACCCCCGTCCAAACAAGCTGTCCACCCGCGTCCACAACATTTTGATACCAAGGACGCTTTTGAAGCGTTTCGATCGGGAAGAAATTTACTTTTTCATGGGAGAACAGTTTTTTCTCATCGACATACAAACGCACACGGAACACATTTGAATTCGTTTGCCCGTTATCAATTAAATAGCGTAATTCTTTCAAAGCGTCAATTTGTTCGCTATATGTCGTCGAATTGTTTAGGTATTGCTGCAGTTTGGGATTTAAAAACAACGAATTTGAGGTATCCCGTAAGGAATCCAATTGATGATCCAAATTAATTTCAGCCTGTTTGAGAGTTTGAAGCATCGATCGCGTCACTTCTTCTTCCAGAATACGCGAATAACGCTGGGAATACGCATAGATGAAAATGGAAGCCGGAATGAGAATTAGCACCACGTAGGCAATGAGCCAGAATCTAGCTGCGAGAACGTTTCTGAGAATCATCGCGGTAAATGTCCTGCTTCTATTTTTGAGAATCATGATGGCCCCTACTCTCTTTACATGACTTGATCTCGATATGTGCTTGGTGTGTAACCGGTATATTTTTTAAAGATTTTGCTAAAATAACTAGGATCCGAATACCCCACTGCATAACACACTTCATAAAACTTATTCGCTGGATCCTTCAATAGCGCTTTCGCCTGCTCCACGCGTACCTTGGTCATATATTCGTTAATGGTTTCCCCCGTTTCTTGTTTAAAAAGCAAACACAAATACGTCGTGGACAGGAATACTTCCGTCGCTATATCACCTACTTGCAAATTCTCCGCATACCGTTTATCGATAATCGCTCGCGTTCGTTCTATCACATTTTTAGATTTGCCATTTCTTTTCTCACCAATGCGCTCACATACTTCCAACAAAAACACTTCAACAAGACGATGCAAAGCACCTAACGTTTCTTGCTGAAACACTTTGGCCATGAGCTCGTTCTCTTTGCTTTCGAGATCTTGCTTCTGTACGTGCAGCTCCAACAATATTCGGCTGGCTAGAAGCAGCAGTTGAAGACTGATGTTACGTCCATAAGCAATACCATCTGTCCGATTACGTGACAGCGCATTGTATATCTCGTTTAGCTCCTCTTGCACTTTCAACGTATCTGCAGACTTCAAGGAGGAGACGATACGCTCTTGCTGTGAGGCATCAAACCGATATACACTCTCCTCGGCTTGTTCCAAATTATCCATAGAAATGATCTGATTTTTGCCTAAAAACCATCGTTGATCGGCCGCTTCCTTCGCTTGTGAATAGGATTGCGGCAGGCTGGCAAGTCTGGAAATTCGTTCTCCTACCCCGATTGTAACACTGATTTTCAAATAATTATGAAGGCTTTCGCGGACTTCCTCCGCCAAGGTGAACAGCAAGCTTTCCTGATCAACTTCCTGAGTCATGCGAAGAATCCCTACGAATTCGCCGATCTGATTTTCAAAAACATAACCGCCAATCTCTCTCTCAATGAGCTCTTGCACAATATTCAGAACCGAATAGGACAGCAACTGTTGGTCTCTTTCAGACCTGGTTTGCGCAACCTCTGTAGCATCATCGATACGAATGGCAATGACCCAATAGGCTCCCTCCATCGGCAAGTTCAAATGAAGGAAATCAATACGATCCTGCACACGTGATGGGTACATAACACCTTCCCGAATCAGTGACATGAGGAATTTCTCCTGCAACAGGGGCATGCTCTGTATGAGCTTGACTTGCATATCTTCAATGAGCTTGCGCTCTTGATGCTCCGCATTGAGAGAGCTTACTAATCGTTCGATAACAATCTCCAGCTCGCCTAAATTGACTGGTTTAAACATATAATCAACCGCTTTAACCTTCAGCGCAGATTTCAAATACTCAGCATCATCGTGACCGCTGACGAACACAATTTTGATATGAGGAAACCGTTCACTTAATTGGTTGGACATCTGAATCCCATCCATATTGGGCATTCGTACATCTGTTAAGATGAGATCCGGCTTCTCACGCTCAATCACCTCAAGCGCTACATCACCATCATCTGCTTCGCCTACAACCTCAATTCCGAATGCCTTCCAGTCAAAATAATTACTTAACCCGAAACGAACTGTCGGTTCATCGTCCACAATGACAAGTTTATACATCTGGTGTCGGCCTCCTTAGTAGCAGTTCTCTCTATTATAACTTGGACAAAGTCATGAGACATAGGAGGATCTTATGATTTCTGGTGCGATCTTAAGGTGCGGATAGGAGGGCTGTTGTATGACCAATATAGAATTCTCCTTGAATGCGAATATGTTCAAAAGGCAGTGTCGGATTGGCAATCCGCCACAGCATCCGGTCCGCTGCGCGATATCCGGTTTGTGAGATTGGAAGAAGCGGACGTGTAAATTCCGGCAATGTTTCGGGTTGCTCATTGAGGAAGCCGACTAAAGAGATATCATCTGGGATTCGGAGCTGAAGTGCCTTGCAGGTGTCATAGACCACAGGCACTTCATGATCGATGCCGCAAATGATGGCCGTTGGCTGTAGTTGTTGAATTTGGTGGAGGAGTTCATTATGCCACTCTAAGTTGGTGTCGCGGGGGCCGATGCAATGCTCGAAGGGCGCGATCGTGATGCCAGAAGCTTGCATCGCATAGCCAAACGCCTGCCAACGCAGAATCGATCCTCGCTGCATTTGGATGTCACCCACATACATAATGCGCTCGTGCCCTTGACTTCGCAGATAAGCAACAGCCTGGCAAGTCGCTTCATAGACATCCCAGATCACGCTGTCAATTTTGACACCGGATGGTGGAAAGCTTAGCAGAATTCGGGGCATGGAAAGGTTAAAAAGCTCCGTCTCCCACTCCTGGGGCAGAATGCTCGGTGCAATAAATATACCGTCCGCATATAGGACTCCTGCTTCCTCTAGCCAAACTGCCATTTTGTCTTGTTTTAAGCGCTGCGGCAGCATAAGCAGCTCAATGCGATGCCCGAAGGAAAAGAATCGTTCTTGCAGCCCTTGCAGCAGCAGGCGATTATACGACACAGATTCCGCAGTCTGAACAAGCAGAAAACGCAGGCGCTCATTCGGGTAAGGCGCGATATGATCCAGTCTCAAACTGCGGATCTGGTCCATTGTGTAATAGCCGAGTTTCTCGGCGGTTTGGACAATAAGTTGGCGGGTCGCTTCCGACATGCCATGCTTGCCCTTCAGTGCTTTATTCACGGTTTGTACCGTTAAGCCAAGCTCGATGGCAATTGTTTTCATGGTGACTGCTTTGCGGGTTGGCATGGGGTTGTTGCACCTCCAGGACGTTGTTAATAGGTTACTCTATAAAGGACATGACTGACATTACGAATTAATGTCACTATATCATGCTTACTTTTTAGATGAAACAAAAATTAAACTAGTTCCTTCGTTACAGCGATCTATAATGAAAACAAAGACGGTCAACATAAACAACTGTGAAAGCATTGCGAAGCAAAGGTTGGCCAATGTCCACCCATTAGGAGGGAAATTCGAATGACGAACTCATCTACAAACAACTTAACCGTAACCATACCTGCTCAAAAGCTAACTGTCAGTCACACCCCGGATGTCGTCGTTGTTGGCGGCGGTGCTACAGGTATTGCCGCAGCAATTGCGGCTGCACGTAATGGTGCCAGCACGCTCCTAATAGAGCAACGGGGTTATCTAGGCGGCATGGGAACTGCTGCACTTGTACCTGCATTTTGCCCCTATACCGATGGAGAGAAGCCTGTTATTCGAGGTATCGGCCTCGATTTGCTAGAAAAAATGAAACACGCAGCTGGAGAGGATTTCCTAAACCGGTATGAACAATTGCTGGACTGGGTTCCAATCGATGTCGAAACGCTCAAACGCGTCTATGATGCCGAAGTACTTGCTAGCGGCGCACAAGTGCTATTTCATACCGTTGCTGATCAAGTGCTGCTTGACGGGGATCGCATCAGCGGTCTTGTCATTAGCAATAAATCCGGCCGTTCCGTCGTACAAGCGAAGCTGTACATTGATGCATCTGGAGATGCGGATCTTGCGGCATTGGCAGGGGTCCCTTTTCAAGTTGGCGGTGAAAATGGCGAGCTTCAGCCTGGTACGATGTGCTATGTCGTGAYGGGTGCAGATAAGGAGCGCTTCAGTCAATTTCTCGCCGAAACGGGTCAGCATCCGCAACTTGAAGAACTCGTGACCTTAGCCCAGCAAAATGGTGAACTGCCAGAAGGGCGCAAACGCGTTTCAGGGATGGCATGGATTTCGAACTCCGTAGTTGGCTTTAATTTTGGCCATGTATTCAACATCGACGGAACAAAAGCAGAGGATTTAACTCGTGCCGCGATCGAAGGCCGTCAGTTGATTGATACACAAATCCGATTCTTGAAAAAGTATGTGCCTGGCTTTGAGAACATTTTCCTTGTCCATTCTGGCGATCAAATCGGTATTCGTGAAACTCGCCGCATTCAAGGTGACTACACCMTTGTCGTGGATGATTTCCTCTCGATGCGTACTTTCGAGGACGATATTGCCCGTAATTCCTACTTTATTGATATCCATTTGGCGAATGCCGGATCTACAATGACGATTAAGCATCTGCCAAAAGGAAAATCCCACGGCGTGCCTTATCGCTGTATGCTTCCGCAAGGCAAATCGAATCTCATCGTCGCAGGTCGTTCTGTTTCATCTGATCGTCCCGTGCAAGGTTCACTTCGCGTAATGCCAAATTGCTTCGCTATGGGTGAAGCGGCAGGCGTTGCTGCTTCGATGGCGAGCGTTATGGATATCGGCTTCCGCGAGGTGTCCATCCCTGAATTGCAGCGTAAATTGATCGAGCAAGGTGCCTACCTGGGAGATAATCCAGGTCTGGCGTATACAGATCATGAGGTCGCTGTCGGTTCTATTCATTATGAAAAAGAGAATTAATTGAAAGGGGACTCACTACCTTGCTTAACAAATGGTCGGGAAAAACCTGGGGTACCCTCGGAGATAGCATTACCGAAGCTGGCGGGTATCAGCCGCTTGTTCAGGAAGTACTGGGCTTCGCGAGTGTGATCAACTATGGCAAAAGCGGCTGTCCCATGACAGCCGGCGGTGATCGCGACTATGGTGCGACAACTCATGTTGGTCGGTTAATCGACACTACCTTGGATTGCGTCACCATCTTCGCTGGTGTGAATGACTATCGACTAGATAAGCCGATCGGGGAGTTAGGAAGTAAGGACGTGTTTACGTTTCACGGCGCGTATGCCGCTTTGATTGAGGACATTTTGACGAAAAATCCGAAATGCCGGTTGAATGTATGGACACCGCTGCAGCGGGATAAAGATCAATATGACATTTTCTATGTCAACGCTGCCGGTCATCGCCTCATTGATTATGTGGACGCTATCAAGCAGATTGGTTTGCTGTATGGGTTGCCTGTTCTTAATCTGTATGCGGAAAGCGGATTAAACAAGCTGACGCTCCCTCACTTCACTTCGGATGGCCTGCATCCGAATGAGGCTGGCCATCGGCGGATTGCTGATATGGTTGTACCGTTTTTGTTGGGTTTGTGATGTGCATAGGAACAGCTGCTCCAGAGGGTTTAGCGACCTGGGGTGGCTGTTTTTTTGTTACTTGGGAGAGTCATGGTTGGCGGKGGGCGAGGTGGCGTTACTAGGGGGAAATCTGGTGGGCGTGGTGGTGTTGATGATTATTTAGAGTTCTGATGGGCCGTGGCGGATGGTGAGTGACTAGCTATATTGAAAAAGTTTGCGAAATAACTGGATTTGTTACAGCTAATTCAGCGACTTCAGCCTATTTATTGAGAATAGATGGAAAATGTCGATCTATTCTCAGCATTTTCTCAGAAGCCCTCTAATTGGATTGGAGTCATCAATATGCAATAAGGTACAATATCGGTGAGGGGGAATGAAATGTATGAAAAGCAATATCCTTTATGATGAGCAACGCATCAAAGTAGCCCAAGAGGCTCTTAGCGGAACTAAGTTATCTGAACTAAGTTATCTTTC
>NZ_JBFTPF010000079.1:0-21836 GCF_056398345.1 Paenibacillus sp. 01T442 | reverse complement strand
GGAAATGTGAGGATGATTCATGTATACTTAGATGATTCGCGTCCTTGTCCCCAKGGATTTGTTTTGGCCAAAGATGCGCAAGAATGTATTGTATTGCTTCAGGAATGTGAAGTAGACATCTTATCTCTGGATCATGATTTGGGTTGGATGTCGAAGCAAACGGGCATGGATGTTGTCATTTGGTTGACCCAGCAGCGTAAATTTCCAAGAACGATTTATATTCATACCTCTAGTCCTTCCACATGCACGCAGATGTATCAGATGCTTGATGCTGTCAAGCCAGATGAAATGGGGCTTTACGCGCATCGTATGCCTGATGAAGTATTGATGAGGGTTGCACAAAAAGACTATCCAAGTAAACCGTAATGTGAAAGGAAACGAACTTATGATCCATTTATCCGGTATTCATTTTATACGTGGAGAACGCCATATTTTAAACGATGTGAATGTACATATCGAATCCGGTGAACACTGGGTATTGCTGGGCCGAAATGGCTCTGGCAAAACAACGCTGCTTGAAATGATGAATGGCTATGAATTTCCAAGCCGTGGCACAGTCGATGTGCTCGGAAACCGGTACGGTCAATGTGATGTACGGGAAGTTCGCAAGAAGATCGGTTATATTTCTCAATCTCTTTTCGAAAAATTAAGCTTAATTGATCCAGTCCTTGAGGTCGTTGCAACAGGTGAGTACGCTTATCTGAGGTTCTACCAAGAAATTCCACAGGAAGTGAAAGACCGAGCACTGGAGATGCTTACTCGTGTACGCATTCCACATCTGGCAGATCAGCCTCTGGGAAGCCTTTCACAAGGGGAACGTAAGAAGGTCATGCTTGCACGATCCTTGATGAGTAAGCCAGCGATCCTCGTTATGGATGAGCCTGCTGCGGGCTTGGATTTGTTTGAGCGCGAGCGGTTCTTATCTGACGTAAATGAGCTTAGTAAACAGGATGTAACGGTTGTATATGTCACCCACCATATCGAAGAAATCATGCCTTTATTTACGCATGTTGCGATAATTGAGCAAGGTGAATTAATTGCCTCCGGACGCAAGGAAGATGTATTGACACCTGAGAATATTCATAAGGCTTTCGGAATTCATGTTGCCTTGGAATGGTTCCAAGATCGCCCATGGATCAAGGTTATTGCGGACAAATAGGCTTATTTAGTAAGTTAGCCTAAAAAGAATGTAGATTACTAAAAGGATGCGGCTATGACACAATTAACGACCTATATTGGAACCTCGAATCATGGGTTCGCACAATATGCGCAAGACGAACTTCGGAAGTTATTTCCACTCACCAAATTTACTTTACTGGTACCGACAGAAGTGTTCTATTTCCAGGTGCCTGAAGATACGACAGATGTCATTTCTACCATGCAAGAGAATGAACCTATCTTTCTACGACATGTTCAACCTGTTCATCAAGAATGGGAGCTTAGCCGTACGGATGCTGACATTGCGCATTTGACAGCTTGGCTTCGTGAAGCTTATGCCACTGGTTTATTTGGTTACGGAGAGAAAATTGCCACGCAAATTCGGAAGGAAGAGCGGGCAGATGTTCCTTATGCACCTTTTGCTATTAAGGCAGCCATAGATGAAATCCTCACTGCTGAATGTGGTGGCGAACCTGTTGTTCGTTATGCGGATCATATTATATCGGTGTACATAAGCGCCAAAAAGGTCTATATCGGTATTTCAAAACCAAGTGATAACTTATCAGATTGGTCAGGTGGTGCGATCCGTTTCATGAAAGAAGAGGATCAAATTTCACGTGCCAAATTTAAGCTTTTGGAAGCTGAGCAACGGTTCGGGATTGATTTCAGTATCGCTCGTAAAGCGATTGATATTGGAGCTGCGCCTGGCGGATGGACGTCTTTGCTGCTAGAGCGCGGTTTGAAAGTTACGGCGATCGACCCGGCTGCGATGAACCCACGTCTACTAGGCAATCCATTGCTGACGTTCCTGAAGAAAAATGCGAATGATGTGAAGCTGCGTGAGAATGAGTTTGATTTACTAGTCTGTGATATGAGCTGGGATCCGCGGCAGATGGGACATCTTGTGTCGGATTTGCTTTTCTCTCTGCAAAGTGGCGGAACAGCCATCATTACCGTGAAGCTTATGCATAAAAAACCGTTCCAAACGGTTCGCGATATTCTGCGCATTTTCGAAGACTCACTTTTCCTCTTGAAGGCGAAGCAGTTGTTTCATAATCGGGAAGAATTGACACTTTATTTGCAAAAAATATAAAAACGGAAAAATAGCTAGATTTTCCAATAGCCCTCCCTTATAATCAAGAGCAATATAACTTGGATATAAGAGGGGGTTTTTACTAATTGTGAAGCCTAGACCACAGTGGCAAGGGTCAATTGTAGGAGGGAGATACGAACTCGTGTCCATGCTTGGACAAGGCGGCATGAGCCAGGTATATCTCGCTAGGGATAAGAAATTAAAGGGCAAGCGCTGGGCAGTGAAAGAGGTTGAGTGCGTAGGTTCCGATGAGACTGCTTTCTTGGAAGAAGCGGAAATGCTCGCCAAGCTAGGGCATGCACAGCTCCCGCAGTTAGTGGATTATTTTATTACCGAGGGTGGATATGGATATCTGGTTATGGACTATATCGAGGGTCCAACACTACAGGATTTATTCGAAAAAAGCCAACGTGAACTTCCAATTAAGCTAATCGTTCAAATTGCCTTTCAGTTACTTGATATTTTCCACTACTTACACACACTTCAGCCCCGACCCATCATATACCGCGATCTTAAGCCGTCCAACGTCATGATTAACCAACATAATCAAGTCCGATTAATTGATTTTGGAGTAGCTAGACAATTTAAACAAGGACAAACTTCCGATACCATGCAGATGGGAACGATCGGGTTCGCTGCTCCGGAACAATATCTAGGGCTGCAAACAGACGCCCGAACGGATCTTTATACACTTGGTTCTATGTTATATTATTTGTTGTCAGGCGGTCACTATGTATATAGCAAGGCCAAGCCTCTGGAACTACGGCATGATGAGATCCCTGAAACTTTGCGCAAAACAATTCATTTTCTCCTGCAAGATCAACCTCAGAACCGCTGTCAAACCGCCATGGAAGTGAAGCTAAGACTTCGTTCCTTAACCCCTGAAGCCGATCAACTTGTTATCGAATCTGGGCTCCAAGTCACCTCACAACAATCAAATACGTCCGATAAATTAATCGTCATTGGCGGATTATTTGCAGGTGTCGGTGCGACTTTCACAGCTATTACACTAGCCAGATTATTGCATGCTCTCCAAATCCCCAACGCGCTTGTTGAACAGCCGACGATTGAACCTGATTTATATATGTTATTGTATGGAGATCGCCATGCACCAAGCCCCTATATGTTTCCCTCTGATCACATATGTGACGCATCTTCTACTTTCACTACACCATGGATCAATGGTTTTACTACTTGGGCACCCATTAATCCTGATGGTTTTCAAGGTAATTGGCAGGCCTCTCATGCATTCAAGCTTCTGCACATGCTCAAAAAGCCGATCATCCTATGGGATGTATCGACTGAGTGGGAGCATCCTGCTGTACAGGAACTTTGTTATAGTGCAGATGAAATAATCGTTATTGTAGATAGTTTGCCTGGCAAATGTGATCGCCCACGTTCGCGCCAGCGAATAGCGCAATTCACATCTTACCAGCAGCGAGGAAAGAAAGTGCATTACATCGCGAATGGTGCTTTGCCATCGCATTATCGATTGGAGTGGCAGGACTCATTTCCAACTAAACCATTATGTACCATGCCCTTAATTGCAAGATCCGAAGTCGTGCAAGCTGTGTGGAAAGGTGATTGTATTCAAGATCAGCCGCAGTATTTGGACGTTTTTTACGAAGCATTGAAACCATTCCTCAGCGAGATTGTCCCGGACGAAAGCCTCAATCAATTCGCTCTACAACCCAAAAAATCGATATTTTCCCGTTTCAATAAGCGCGGTTAGTGTTTTTATTTAACTGATAAATTGTCCAAGCTAGTAGGGTAGCGAAACAAGACCATAGTAAATAAGGAACCAATAGCCAAGCAGCTAGCTTGGAATAAGGAATTGTTGCGTATATTAATAAAAACGTGGTGATAGCAACAATAGCAGAGTCAAGGAAAGCATGACGTAAGTTTTTTAATTTGAATTCAAAAAAAGTGAAGGCTTGGTTAGCCAGGTAATTTACCATTAATATCAAAACATAGCTGCCCCCCGCTTCTTGAAAGCCATCGGTTTTCGTGTAAACAATGGCGACAGATGCAGAAATTAATGCATATAAGATCGCCCAAGCAATTCCGAATAACTTAGCTGGTGGATTCCAGCTTGGTTTTTTCAGAGAGTTATAATAGGTCAGATCTGTTGGGAACAGTACGCCTGAAATCGAAAATAGTGAATAGGTAATCAAGAACACAATGATAAACGTAAACACATGCAAACACCTCCTATTTATTTCAGCTTGTATTACTATATTACACGCTTGGGATAAGTTATAACCAAATCCAGCCAAAAGTATGATATGATGAGTCATATTTTGCATGAGATAAAGAGGGGGAAACAGACATGGAGCAACGATTTTCCAGAGAATCTAGATGTTTCAAAACATCACGTATTTTTCCAACTGATGTAAATAACCATAATACGCTTTTTGGTGGAAAATTGATGTCTTATATCGATGACATTGCTTCCATAGCGGCTCATAAGCATTGTCGGAGGTCAGTTGTGACGGCATCAACGGATTCTGTTGACTTTTTGTCACCGATTCATACGTCGGACTCCGTCTGTTTAGAGTCTTTCGTGACCTGGACAGGTAAAAGCTCGATGGAGGTATTCGTTAAGGTCGTTACCGAGGATCTGAAGTCTGGGGAGAGAAAAATTGCAGCCACCTCTTTCCTAACTTTTGTCGCTTTAGATGAAAATAAGGTGCCAGTGGAAGTGCCAGATGTCATTCCCGAAACGGAAGAAGAGAAGAAACTCCACGAATCCGCTCCACACCGCGCTGAGATGAGACGTATTCGCCGCGTGGAAAGTAAGAAGCTGGCTAGTTTCTTCACGATGAAATATCCTTGGGAATAAGGGATTGATTTATTAGGGGAATGTGGTACAATTTGGGTAATTGAAAGTCGGACAAGCGGAAGCACCGCTGATCGTAGAGGAATAATCTCTATTGTCAGCGCGTGCTTTTTTTGTTTTTCCGAAGCAGACAGGAGGGGGAATATGAGGGCGGAAACGATAACGCGAATAGCCATCGTGCTCGCTGTTATGGGTTGTGTACTCATTGGCAATGGTATGTACGCGAAATTTGCTGGATAGCGAATGTTTGTGAGAGGGGTGCTGCAATGAAGAAGCTTCAATTGTTTGTCTTAGATGACGACATGATTTATGCCGAACGGTTAGCCATATTCATCCGAGCGACGGAGTTCGCTGAACGTATGCAAGTAAAGCTTTTTTCGCAAGTTGAGCTCCTACTGCAGGTGTTAGAGGAACCTAACCTTAGTGGTGTGCTATTAATATCTGATGCTTTTTATCCGTTATTGCAGCATCATCGTACGTCATTAAGTAAAATTTTTTTGAGTCAACATATCAGAAATTCCGATTCGCCTCAAACTGTCCATCCTTTCTTATTCCGCTTTCAACCACTTCACGATTTGATCTCACACATTCATGTCATATACACGGATAGATCTCCATCCGGTTCTGGTCGAACACAAGTTAATCGCACACGTGTGATATCTGTGTATAGCAGCAGTGGCAATGCCGGTAAATCGATAACAGCTGTTCATATGGCGAAACAGTTGGCATTTCGTGGGGAACGTGTCTTGTATCTGAGCTTGGAGTCCATTAGTGTTGCTTCTCAGTGGTTGCAGGGAGAATCGGGTCGATTATCACAGCTCCTTTATTATTTGAAAGATTCATCGGAATCGATCGGACCTAAGTTGGCGCTTTTGAAATCACATGATGCCACTCGAAGGTTCGATTATTTAACACCACTTGAGCAAATGCGGGAGATGCAAGAAATGAGTGGTGAGCACGTAAAAAAACTCATTGCGTCCATAGTTGGCCTGTCCGTCTACGATACCCTCATCCTGGATCTTGAAACGTCCGTTCATCCCAGAATCGTCAAGAGTTTAGAGCTTAGCGATGCGATCATTTGGCTAATCCGAGATGATTGGAAGGATGCTTTCCGAACCAAAACACTATTAAAACAAATGTGTGCATATCCTCAAATCCACTTTGTCATGACGAGTTTTAGGGGGACTCAAACCAATTCATATGATTTTCTAGGTAAAGAAATAACATTCAAACTTCCCTATATTCCTGATTGGAAGGTGATGAGTTCAGCAGAACAAGTCTGGCAATCGGATATATTTTCAGAACAGGTGTATGTCATGTTGCAAGCTGTAAGCAATGAGACTGAGGGAAATTCTAAGGAAGGAGCGCATTCTTATCTTGAATCAAGCGCTGTTTAACGAATTAAAGCAGGAGATTAAAGAAAATCTCGATCTCACACATGAGGTTAGTGATGCACAGTTATTGGGGCACATCGAAGAAACCATTTTTCGCGCTGCAAGTGCGCATAGCTGGACTTCAAGTGATATGCACATCGGTGTTAAGCGTATTTTCGATAGCTTTAGGGGGTTAGATATTCTCCAACCGTTAATCGACGATCCATCGGTGACAGAGATCATGGTTAATGGTCATAGCTGTATTTTCTTCGAACGGATGGGTGCAGTTGAACGTTACCCATATGAGCTAGAAAGCTCAGAGAAGCTTGAAGACTTAATCCAAATGATTGTTTCCAAGGTGAATCGGATTGTTAATCAAGCGACTCCAATTGTGGATGCAAGGTTAAAAGACGGTTCGCGTGTAAATATCGTGCTTCCACCAGCCTCTCTTAGTGGTCCAACCTTAACGATCCGAAAGTTTCCTGCAAAGCCATTGGATATGTCGGATTTGATTCGTATGGAAAGTATTTCTGGTGAAGCGGCGGAGATGCTTCGGATCATGGTTGAATCGGGGTTTAATATATTCGTTGGCGGTGGAACGGGGTCTGGTAAAACGACGTTTCTCAATGCTTTGAGTGCTTGGATTCCTGAACATGAACGAGTAATTACAATCGAAGACTCAGCTGAACTTCAGATCCAAACTGTACCTAATTTAGTACGATTGGAAACGAGAAATGCGAATACGGAAGGGAAGGGAGCGATCACGATGCGAGAATTAATTCGATCTTCCCTGCGGATGCGTCCTAATCGCATTATTGTAGGTGAAGTACGTGGAGCTGAAGCTTTAGATATGCTTGCTGCAATGAACACTGGGCATGATGGTAGCTTAAGTACCGGGCATGCGAACACCTCGCAGGATATGCTCAGTAGACTGGAGACGATGGTACTCAGTGCGGCTCCACTTCCCATTGAAGTCATACGTAAGCAGATCGCCTCAGCACTTGATGTCATTGTACATATTTCCAGGATGAGGGATCGATCACGCAAAGTGACCGAGATTCATCAAGTTGTTGGCATGGAGGATGGGGAAGTTCAGCTGCAACCGCTGTTTCTCTTCGAGGAGAGCGGAGAGTCGCCAGATGGGAAGCTTCTTGGAACACTCCGATATACGGGTCAGACACTTGCTAATAAGTACAAACTTCAAATGGCAGGTAAGCAACTGCCTAGTTGGTTTATTTGCAGTGTAGGAGGTGATGTGGGATGAGTGTGTGGTTGATGCTCATTTTCATGGGTGGCACGAGTTGGCTTCTATTACTATTTCTTGAAAGACGAAAATCGCCTCGTAAAGAAAGCGAGAGCCCCCAAACACACAAGTCACCGCCAATCCTCCCGGTTGTATTCATCGATTATAACGAGTATCACTTGTCCTCCAAAGAGAGAATAGCAGCCATAATCATGCTAGGTTTACCAGCATTCATGATCGGTTATATTTTCTACCAAAATGTTATCCTCGCCGCCGCTTTAGCATCTACGGGTTTTCTGTTTCCTCGCTATCGTCGGCAGCAATTAATTCAAAAACGAAAGAATATGCTTTATGTACAATTTAAGCAGGCTCTCAGCTGTCTTTCTTCCTCTATGACGGTGGGGAAATCCATTGAATCGGCATTTCGAGAGGCATGGGAGGATCTGAAGCTGCTTTATCCTGATCCAGCTTGTTTGATCGTCGTTGAGTTTGGCTTGATTTGCCGTAAGGTCGAAAACGGTGAACCGATTGAAACAGCACTTAGACATTTTGCAGATCGCAGTCATTTGGAAGATATTCTGAGCTTTTCTGATGTTTTTCTGACCTGTAAACGTACAGGAGGCAATCTAGTTGAGGTGATGAAACGTACAGCAACGGTCATTTCCGAGAAGTTAGACATAACCCAGGAAATTTCAGTCATGGTCGCTCAAAAACGTTTTGAATCGAGAGTACTTGTTGTTGCTCCCATCCTCATTGTTGCTGTATTGGCGTTTTCCTCGCCTGATTATATGGTTCCCCTATATCGTGGGAGCGGGATTCTCATCATGACTGTCTGCTTGTTATTTCTTGGCGCTTGTTATGTACTCACTCAAAAAATAATGAATATCAAGGTGTAGGATGTGGATATGGTTATTTGGCTTAGCGCAAATTGCGTTTTGTATGTCACTACAGGTGATCGGAAGGAAGAAATACGGTAGTCAGCTTCAGATACAAACGTACCCCTTTCGGATGAAAATGCTCTTACCGACTAGCTATTATGTGATTGATAAGCTCCAATTGTTAGAGAGGTTCCCCGATTTCACTTCAAAAATCCATCATAAATGTATGACCTTGTATGGAAGAAGCTTATCTTCGCAAGGCAGTAAATGGTTCATGGCAGAACTTATTTCCGCTGGCATGGTGTGCCTATTCGTCGTTACTGTACTTGCCATTCTAGCAGGTGAAGATAGTTCGTTGCTTGCTTTTGGTGTGGTTGCTGCAATAGCGACACCCGTGATGATGGTTCGTGATTTGGACAGCAAAATACGTAAAAAACAGCAAAGGATGATCCTTGAGCTGCMTRAATTTTTGAGTACAATCGTGCTTTTAGTAAATGCTGGAGAGACTGTCAACCGTGCTTGGATACGTTGTGTTCAAGCAAAGCCAAATATGTCGGATTCCCCGCTTTACAAAGAGCTGCATGTAGCTGTGCATGAGCTGGAGATGAACATCTCCTTCACGAAAGTATTAGAGGACTTTAGTAAACGCTGCGCGTTACATGAAGTGTCATTATTTGCATCAACGTTAGGTTTGAACTATAGAAGAGGCGGCAATGACTTTGCTGTTTCACTGCATTCTCTTTCGCTGGAGCTGTGGCAGCGGAGAAAGAGTGTATCGCGGACATTAGGGKAGGAAGCATCTTCTAAGCTTGTATTCCCAATGGTATTAATTTTTGTTGTGGTGATGGTGATTGTTGCTGCACCTGCGATACTCATGATGAACCAATAGGAGAGGAATGTTGAAATGAATACAATACTTGAAACATTTAAGCGTGTATGGAAAGAGGAAGAAGGACTAGGCACATTAGAAATTTTATTGATTGTAGCAGTGTTGGTTGCGATAGCGATTATTTTCAGAAAGTGGATTGTTTCATGGTTTCAGAAGTTGATCGGTGATGCCAACTCCGACCTGAAGGATAACAGTGCGGTTGCCCCCTGTGCGCCGAGCCCGACCACGAGTTGTGCGCCGTAGTCGACTTCGTCAGTTCATTAACAATGACCTGGGTACCTTTACGTTAGAAGCCTCGCTGGTATTTCCGGTGATTTTAATTTGCACAGTGACATTGTTGTTTGTAGGCATGTTTGCCTATCAAAATGTCTACATAGGGCAACTAGCTCGTTCCGCAGCTGAAAAGTTAGCATTTACTTGGACGAACAGCTATAAAGAGATAAGTACAGGAAGTTATCATCCGCAGGAAACGGACGGCTTGTATTGGCGTCTGACGCAAGACAATGTAAGCGACTTATTTGGCTTGTTACAAGGTAACTCAGGGGCTAGTGTCATACTTCCCACCAATCAAGCTAAGAGTTTAGTCGAGAAAAAACTGGCCAAAGCCGGGGGATTACTTCCGGATGGCGTTACTGGCACAGCGTCATATACGAATTATTTAGTAGATCATCGCGTTGAGGTAACTGTGAACAAGTCTTTTATCACGCCTTCAATACTTAATCGGTGGATGCATGCAACGAAAACGGAAAGTAAAGCTGTCGTACATGTTATTGATTCTATAGAGTTGATCAGAACCACAGATCTGACACGCACCTATTTGCCAACTTTAGTAGGTCGGATATCTTCCGAGAAAGCGAAAGCGGCACTTGTAGATCCGGTCAAAAGCGATTTGTCTGGGCCAAGCGTCACTATTCAATCTGAACGTCAGGCATCTTCCTACTTAAGGTCACTTGTGGGAGGGACAGAGGTTGTGCGGACGACTGCGTCTGGTAAAAGCAGAAAAATTGATGCTTTAGACGCAAGAGGCATTGGTCATCAAGCCTTTTATAGTATGACGGAAGCTCAGCTACGCACTGAGCAACTCCCGAAGGATGTTGAACTGCTCCAGCATGATCCAACTGTGAGAGGCATCGTTTGGCATTTTTTTAAGAAGGATGCCAGCGGCAAAGGGATGCCCACAGACTCTTTTCGCAAAGAACTCGAACGTAAAGGGATCGTAGTCGTTATTCATAATTAGAAAGAGGGGAGCTATTGAAAAGATTCTTACAAGCAGAAAACGGCACAGTATCCGTCTATTTGATTCTTGTTATTGTGCCGATTTTTTTATTTCAAGCGGTACTCATTGATTTCGCAAGAATAAAAGTAGCGGAGAAAGAAACGGAATCTGCCTTACATGCAGCTGCACGATCAGTAATGTCCTCCTTTGATCTCGAGCTGCAGAAGAGAGGGCTTTATGGCATGGGTCTCTCTTACGAGGCGTCAGAAAAATTACTTAACGATGTTTTTATCCAAAACTTATCGGGCGGAGTCTCCGCGAATGCTTTTCACTTTATTAATACCAAAGCTGTCGATGGAGCGCTGCGTGTCACACCTGTGTATACACTGGCTAGTCATGTCATATTTGAGGGGCAGCTCTTAGAGGATATGAAATTAAAAGCACCGATTGAATACACGCTCGAAATTGTTGACAAGTTTYAAAAGAGCGGCGTCCGTGAGCCTTTTCAGATGGGTTCGCAATTTGCCAAGGAAGCGTCAGAACTTGAAAAGTTGATCGAACAACGCGAAGACTCACTAGATGATGCATGGAGGAGCGCGGAGGAGCTCTTTGCCAGAACTACTGAATTTCATAGTTATTATAGAACCAGAGTTGCTGAATTGGACAAATTAGCTGCTGAAATCGGCCTTCATACAGTTGACGAAGTTCGCAGCGAAATCAGTCAAGTTCAAGAGAATTTGCGTTCACTTACAGCGAGCATAAGGAATATGGATCTTTCATTAGCATCACTTGTACAAGCAGGTCCTGAAGCTGCAGCAAGTATCCGATCACTTGCCGAAGCCAAAAGCAGGCTTGAGGAGCAGGCTGGAATGCTTTCGCAAAAGTTAAATGAGCTGGAAACTTTAGTTCAGAAAATTATGACTTACACAGCTCTTGTCATCTCTACGAAACTTGAGGTGGCTGCAGATGAAAAAGTGATTCAACAACTCCAGCAGGTGATTGAGCCAATCTTGCKACAAGCCAAACAGAAAAATGACGAGATACGCTCAAAACTGACAGGAGTCTCGGGTTCATCTGCGCAGGGAAAAACAACTGCTTATGATGTATTTAAACATGTGTCATTAATTGGGGATGATTATTTTTACCAATATCAAACGTCAATCGCAGCAATCGCTGCTCTATTTACATCATTTCGTTCTGCTGTCGAGGGTGTCATTGTGTATACTTCCGTACATACAAGTGAGGTTAATCGAGCTAACGACAGCTACTTAGCAGTCGCAAATGATTTTCATGCCAAACAAAGTCTGTTAGAAAAATCCAGAATGAATACAAATGAAGCTACAACGACGAATAAGCAGACACAAAAGAATAAAATCCAAGCCATTATGGATAAGGCCAAGCAAGCTATAGGTGGTTGCAGCCCGACGAGTACGCAGTCTAGTGATTCGGTTTCTTATAATAAGCTCCAAGGTGAATCAGGTTACTATCAGAAATACCGTCAAGCGAATGCGCAAGATACAATGATCGGGAACGATGTCGCCTATGATATGGAGAAAGCAGAACCTGCTAGCATGAGGGCAATGGATATGCTTGGCGTATTAAATAACGCGGCGGAAGTTCTCCGAGATGAACTTTACGTAAATGAATATGCGCTAACGAAATTTAACTTCCGAACCTATGGATTAGAGAAAGATCCAAATGGTAACCCGAAATTGTCGAATGAGCTAGTTGATCCTGGGACACACGCTTTAGTAAATCAAGAGGTTGAATATTTGTTGTATGGTTTCTCTTCCTGCGCGGCTAATATGTCTTCGGCCTATGCAGAAATGTTTTCTTTACGCTTAGCGATTCGTACTGTTGAAGCGCTATTAGATCCTAAAAAAGAACTTCTCCAAATAGGCTCCCCGTTACTCGTTTTTCTGGCTGCCGCGGCTCAAGGTGCAGCAGAGGCATTCGTCGACATGAACGTTTTGGTGAAAGGAGATGCTGTTGAATTATCGTCAAAGCTCATCTCATCAGCACTCAAATTGACGTATAAAGATTATCTCCGTTTATTTCTTATGTTGCATAGCAACAACTCCAAGCTGATGTCCCGAATGCAGGCACTGCACGAATTAGAGACGKGGAAAGATCTCAATCAACTAACCACCTATATCCAAGCAAATGCTACGAGTGAAATAAGGCTTTGGTTTATTCCTCAAGTCATGAAGTTGCTKGATGGGACAGGACTCTTAGGGTGTAAAGTTGTTGGAACACAATGTCAAATGAATCGCGCTGCCGTCGTTTCGTATTGAGGAAGGAGATATGGATTTGCTTCTCAAATTGCACAAAGAGCAAGAAGGCGGCATCGTCCTGGAGGCTTCGCTTATTCTGCCATTGTTTCTTGCTTTCGTAGTAGGTCTTGTTCTTTTCATTCAAATTGCTTTGGTGGAAATGGCGTTGCAGGCCGGCGTATCCGAGGCAACGAAGTCCATTGCAGGTCAACTGTACCCCGTGAGGATACTAGTTCAAGAAGCCCAATCGAAATATGATCAAAGTCGTGCCGCGGAGATGCTTAACGCTGTCGTTGATCAAGTCCAATCGGCAAGGAACCACGTAATGAGTACAGAGGATATCGCTGATGAATACGCGGCTTACATACCAGATTCGCTGTTAGCGCTCGTACGCTGGGAAAAAGAGAAGCGAGAGTTAGGCGAAGGTATGGCACAAGAAGAGTTGACTGGATTTTATAATACGCACGTTATGCCGCGGATGCTGGCTGTCTTTACACCAATTGTGTTCGCATTTTGTGATGCAAAGATCGTTGATAAGAGGAATTTTAAAGTTATCTCCGTAACGATACCGAGTTTGAAACAAGACGGAGAGGCGTTTTTTGGAATTGAAGCTCAACTGATCTATAAATTGCCTATCCCTATTATGAGCCAGACGATTGTTTTGAAAAAAAGGGCTTATGAGCGGGCTTGGGTAGGAGCTTAATTGGAAGGGAGGAGTATCCTTATTCTTGTATGTCTTGGTTTATTTATTATTTTTATCACGGTGGCTTTAATCATTGATGTGCGTTATTCAAAGCTCCCCAATAAGTTGACTTTGAGTGGAACGATATTCGGATTATCGTTCCACTCATGGTCAGAAGGCTGGGATGGGTTGCTTTTTTCCCTCATTGGTGCATGTACAGGTTTTCTAATTGTATTTGTATTGTATGTAATTGGTGCTTTGGGAGCTGGTGATGTCAAACTTTTCGCTGCTATCGGAGCAATAATGGGTGTTATGTTTGTTATGCAAACACTTGTTTATGCGATTTTATGGGCAGGTTTAATCGGACTATTCCTTCTACTTATTCAAAGAAAAATAAGAACAACGAGTCGTAAGCTTGCAGGTTGGTTGTTCTCTATATTGGCGCTCAAAAAGTTTGAATCTTTTTTTGAACTTAAGCAACAAAAAAACATCAAATTCCCCTTTATGTACGCGGTTTTTCCAGCTGTTGCTGTTACGATTTACTATTCTTTGCTTTGAATGAGGTGTTAGTATGACACAAGAAGTATTCGGACTTCGTTATGAATTTGTTTATCGACATGGACACCTTATGGAGTTGTTCAAGGAAGGAGGTCTAGAAGCAAGTGAGCTTTCGAATTTGCAGGTGCGCATGTTAGAAGCCAATCAAGTTCCGAGGCTGCTGCCTCTCGACATTCATGAGGTGGATTCAAACATTCGACTACTGTATAGATTGTCCTCCAAACGAATGCTGTCACATGTTTTGAAGGTAGAGCATCTCTCGATCCGTTTACTTGCCAAGTTGATGTACGCGATCGTTTGTACACTGGATGAAAGCAAAAATTATATGCTGAGTGAAATGAATTTCGTATTGAAAGAAAATTTTATTTTCATAGGACAAGATTGGTCGGATGTTTACCTAACGTATGCGCCACTAGATATAGCTCATGATGTCGATGAGAGCTTTCCTGCGATAGATGCACTTCTCCATAAGCTTATTTTACATCTTGGTGAAGAGGAACAGGTTCAACTACAAGCGTGGATGCGAACACATGTAGCTAGAAAAAGTTTTCACGCCTATAAGGAAGCGTTATTAAAGTTGATGGACGAGCCGATTCTTACACGAGAAACAATTGCTGCACCACATTCCGAGCCTATCGAATCCCCATTACMAGAACTAGGATTACCCAAAGCACATTGGAACCGTGATGAAGCGAAACACATCCAACCAAAAACTGAAAATTCCATCTTGTCTAAACGGGAACTGATCCCACTATCCTTCATTCCTCTAAAACAACAGGGGCGATGGATGACAATAGCTCTTATCATCATTCTATTTGCTTTTCTGTGGCAGCAATATTTGGCTCACCCTGGGGCGAGCTTGCTGCAAATAATGGCTGGAATCACGCTGTTAACAGGCGATGTGGGCTTCGTTCTACTATTCTTAGGTCGTCCTGATTTCTCTAGTCGAAAAATTCAAAATCAGAAAAGTTCCTCCATCGCTCATAACATATATAATCCCGATAAGGAAGTCATGCGTGATGACGCTTCGAGTGAGGCGACGGATCCACTGGATATCCAACACTACTATCAAAATCTTTCCTTACATACAACCTTGCTCAGTCCGTCACATTCGAATGCAACTGTATTTCTTGGGAAATCTCCCAAGCGTGATCAAGTTGGTCCACGATTGGAGATTCAAATTGAAGGAGTTAGCCAAACGGTTTCTATTAAAAGTGAGGTATTTACAATTGGAAGGGGGGATTMAAGCAGCAGAGTCGATTATGTAGTGGAAGATGTAGGTGTTTCCAGAATCCATGCGGAAATTGTTCAAACTAGCAACGGCTTTCAACTTCGAGATGCTGGCTCTACGAATGGCACGTTTCTGAATGAATTCCCTCTCGTTACCTATCAAGGATATCCGTTAAAAGATGGGGATATTGTGCGAATTATTCGACAAGAACTGACTTTTCGGCTCTAATACAAATAGTTCTACTTCCTGTCTGCCCTTAGCAGTGGTATAATAAGAAGTCGCGAGTAAAATACGTGATTATCTTAAAATATAGAATCTATATGTTTCACATAATAAGTCGGCTATATTTCTCTATAAACGCACTCGTCCTTAGAGGACGGCGCAGCCGTTTATTATGGAACTAGACAGGGGTTTGGTTTTGCAAAATGAGTCTTTTAACAATTGAAGATTTAAGCCACAGCTTTGGCGATCGTACATTGTTCAAAAATGTTTCGTTCCGCTTGCTTGCTGGTGAACGCGTTGGCATCGTAGGAGCTAATGGCGTGGGGAAATCCACGTTGATGAATATATTAACAGGCAAGCTTTTGAAGGATACAGGCAAGGTGGAATGGACCCCGAGAGTCCACTACGGATATTTGGATCAACACTCTGTGTTGGCCGCGGGTCGTACAATCCGTGATATTTTGCGTGATGCATTCTTGCCATTGTATGAAGAAGAAAAAAGAATGATGGCCATTACGGATAAAATGGGAGATGCCACGCCTGAGGAGCTTGAAGTGCTTCTTGAGGAAATGGGTGAAATTCAAGAACGTTTGGAGATCGGTGATTTCTATCTGCTTGATGTGAAAATCGAAGAGATGGGTAATGGTCTTGGTTTAAATGCGATTGGATTAGATCGTGATGTAACGTCTCTTAGTGGTGGACAAAGAACGAAGGTTCTCCTAGCTAAGCTTTTGCTAGAAAAACCAACCGTACTATTGCTCGATGAGCCTACCAACTATTTGGATGTGGAGCACATTGAGTGGTTGAAAATGTACTTGAAGGATTACCCCTATGCGTTCATGTTGATTTCACATGACACGGAATTTATGAACGAAGTCGTCAATGTTGTCTATCATTTGGAGTTTTCCAAGTTGACGAGGTATACGGCGAATTATGAGAAATTTCTTGATATGGCTGAAATGAATAAAGCGCAGCATATCGATGCTTATGAGAAACAGCAGGAGTATATCAAGAAGCAGGAAGATTTCATCGCACGTAACAAAGCACGAGCTTCAACTTCAACTCGTGCGAAGAGCCGTGAGAAGCAGTTGGATCGAATTGACCGCATTGAGCGCCCTGAAACGGCAATGAAACCTACCTTCGTATTCAAAGAATCGCGTTCAAGTGGTAGAATTGTATTTGAAGCTGAAAATTTGGAGATCGGCTATGATCGTGCCTTGCTTCCAAGAATGAATGTGACGATTGAACGCGGTGAGAAAATTGCGATCGTCGGCTGCAACGGGGTTGGTAAATCCACTTTATTGAAGACGATTCTTGGCAAAATAGAGCCATTCAGCGGTAAGACGTATCGCGGTGATTATTTGAATCCTGCGTACTTTGAACAAGAGGTCAAAGCACCAAGCATGACTCCGATTGATGATGTATGGAATTCTTTTTCTTCCATGACTCAGAATGAAGTCAGAGGAGCGCTTGCGCGAGTCGGGCTTAAGAATGAGCATATCACGCGAGCGATGAGCATGTTAAGTGGTGGCGAACAAGCGAAAGTACGTTTGTGCAAACTGCTTATGCAGGAAAGCAATTGGCTGTTATTCGATGAGCCGACGAACCATTTGGACGTAGTAGCCAAAGAAGAGCTTCAGCGTGCTCTGAAAGAGTATAAGGGTACTGTTCTACTTGTTTGTCATGAGCCTGAATTCTATGAAGGCTGGGTAACTCGTGTATGGGACGTTGAAGAATGGTCCGCAAAGGTAACCAATTAATTTATTCAAATCGGAGGAGATAACGATGTTAACGCATGTCGTGTTTTTTAAACTCAAAGATCGTAGTCCAGAAGCCATAGAAGTAACCAAAGCCGTTCTTACGAATATGGAGGGTAAAATCCCAGTTTTAAGGCACATTGAGGTTGGAACAGATATTTTACATCTAGAGCGTTCATACGATATCGCACTTATTACGAAATTTGATTCTCTAGACGATTTGAAGGTTTACGATACGCACCCTGTGCACGAACAAGTCAAAGCTCATATGAAAACAGTTCTTGATGGAACGTCCATCTGTGTTGATTTTGTAAGMTAACCCATGTTTGAAAAACATAAGAGAACAGTGTAGTATCCTTAGAAGAGGCTCGTTCTTGACGTTGTCAGGGACGAGCGAAAATTCTTAGGCTGCACTGTTTTTTGTGTGTTTAGCGCAGGTGCAAAATTACATAGACATGGGAGAGGAATCCAAGTGAAGTCCAATTTAAATAGAGCTTACATGACAGAAGTTCTAGAAATGCTGCTGCGGACTCCTAGTCCAACAGGGTATACGCATCACATTATGCAAAAAGTTGAGCTAGAAGTGAGTAAGCTTGGCTTTGAGCTTTCTTATACGAATAAAGGCTGCGGCATCGTGACTATTCCAGGCACGAGTTCTGATCGCGTAATCGGCATTTCTGCACACGTGGACACACTTGGTGCTATGGTTCGTTCAATTAAAGAGAATGGCACATTGAAAATTACGTCACTTGGCGGGTTTATGATGGGCGCAATCGAGAATGAGTACGTGCAAATTCATACCCGTGATGAGCGTATTTACGATGGTACGATTCTTACGTCAAGACCATCCGTGCACGTATATGAGGATGCGAGAGAGTACAAACGCGATGAAGCGAATATGGAAGTACGGATTGATGAACATGTGAACTCCAAAAAAGATGTGCAAGCACTTGGTATTCGTGTCGGTGATTTTATCTCTTTCGATCCGCGTGTACAGGTAAAGGAAAATGGGTATGTGAAATCTCGCCATTTGGATGATAAAGCGAGCGTGGCATCCCTGTTTGGTCTTCTTAAATTGTTGAAAGAACAAGGCATCCAACCTTTCTATACGATCAAGCTGTTCTTCTCCAATTATGAAGAGGTTGGTCATGGTTCCGCATTTATTCCTGAGGATATTACAGACTTTATCGCGGTTGATATGGGTGCGCTTGGTGATGATTTGAGCGGCAGCGAGCGCGATGTTTCCATTTGTGCAAAAGATTCGTCAGGTCCTTACGACTATGCGATGACGTCGAAAATGATTGAACATGCCGAGAAGCTGGAAATCGGCTACGCTGTTGATATTTATCCGCGCTATGGATCGGATGCATCCGCAGCGCTTAGAGGTGGCCGCGACATTCGGGCGGCGCTAATTGGGCCAGGAGTTCATGCGTCACATAGCATGGAGCGTACGCATATGGATGCTGTAGTGAATACAGCAGCTCTGCTTGCCGCGTACATCCAGGAGCCGGTGCAAGGATGAATATTCTAAGCGCAGTCGATATTACCAAAACCTACGGAGACAAAGTGCTCTTCGATGATATCTCGTTCACACTGAACGAGAAGCAGCGCATTGGCCTCATCGGCGTGAACGGCACAGGCAAGTCCACGCTGCTGAAGATGCTGGCGGGTCTGGAATCCCCGGATCGCGGCAAGCTTGTGCACGCGAACCATTTCCGCGTGGAATACTTGCCGCAAAACCCAGAGTTCGATCCGAACTCCACGGTGCTTGAGCAAGTATTCCACGGAGATTCACCGCTCATGAAGACGCTGCGCGACTATGAGCTGGCCCTTGCAGAGTTGGAGCTGGATTCCTCCAACGAGAAGAAACAAGCGCGCCTGTTCTCTGCCCAGGCGCGCATGGATGAGCAAGGTGCCTGGGAAGCCAGCACCTTGGCCAAAACCGTGCTGATGAAGCTCGGCATCAGCGAGTTCGACAAGCCCGTCGGCCAGCTGTCCGGCGGTCAGCGCAAACGCGTCGCCATGGCGCGCGTGCTCATTCAACCCGCCGATCTGCTCATCCTGGATGAGCCGACGAACCATATTGATAACGAGACGGCCATCTGGCTCGAGGAGTTTCTCAGCAAATGGCGCGGCGCTTTGCTGCTCGTTACCCATGACCGGTACTTCCTAGAGCGGGTCACCACCCGCATCCTGGAGCTGGACCGGGGCAAGATCTACAGCTATGAGGGGAACTACGAGTGGTTCCTCGAGAAAAAGGCGGAGCGGATGGATTCCGAAGCCGCTAGTGAAGATAAGCGGCAGAACCTCCTGCGCCGCGAGCTGGCATGGCTCCGTCGCGGCGCGAAGGCGCGCACGACGAAACAGAAGGCGCGTATTAACCGCGCCGAGGATCTTCGGGACCGCAAAGTAGACGGTCCCGCTGACAAGCTCGACATGGCGCTGGCCGGCAGCCGCCTTGGCAAAAAGGTGATGGAGCTGGACGCCATCACCAAGTCTTTCAACAGCGGGAAGCAGCTGCTCAACGGCTTCAGCTACATCGTGATGCCGAAGGATCGTCTCGGCATCATTGGTCCGAACGGMAGCGGCAAGTCGACGCTGCTGAACATGCTCGCCGGGCGCATCCAGCCCGACAGTGGTACGATCGAGACCGGCACAACCGTCAAGTTAGCCTATTACACACAAGAGAACGTCGAGATGGACGAGAAGATGCGTGTGATTGAATATATTAAGGAAGCTGCAGAGCAGATTCGCACGTCGGATGGTGAAACCATTTCGGCCGCACAGATGCTTGAGCGCTTTTTATTCTCTCCTAATTTGCAATGGTCGCCAATTGGCAAGCTCTCAGGCGGAGAACGTCGTAGACTTTATTTATTGCGTACGCTTATGGGTGAACCGAATGTTCTGCTCCTCGATGAGCCGACCAATGACTTGGACATCCAAACTTTGACGATACTGGAAGATTATCTGGATCAATTCTCAGGGGCTGTTATTACGGTTTCTCATGATCGCTACTTTTTGGATCGAACCGTGACACATCTATTTGCCTTCGATGGAAATGGTGGGATCGAGCCGTTCATCGGAACGTATTCCGACTATTTGGAAGATAAACGGGAACAAGAAGAGGCGGAGCAAGCTCGTAAAGAAATCGTGCGCCAAGCGAACTCGAAGACGACTAGCGGCAGTCCTGCTGCTACGCCTTCAAGTGCAGGCACAGCTCCGTCAACGAATCGTCCGAAGAAACTATCATTTAAAGACCAGAAGGCATGGAACGAAATCGAAGATCTCATTGCTACCCTGGAGGACAAAGTCGACAGCTTGAAAAAGCAGATCGAAAGCTCTGGAAGTAACTTCGATCTCGCTCGTGATCTATATGAACAAGAGCTGCAAACCACTGCGGAACTTGAAGCTGCTATGGAAAGATGGACTTATTTATCAGAGATAGTAGAAGAAATAGAACGAAATAAGTTATGATAGTAGAGGTAGTTCAAAAAGCCGTGTTTTGATCACGAAGTAAGCCAAGAAGTCTAATCGACATCGAATCTTGCGTTCACCTTTGAAGTCTGGTGCTCATGTAGGTTTGCCTACATTCCGCTCCTCCTTCTTCAGGTTCTCGCAACCTTCTCGGTGCTGAAAACCCGACTTTTTGAACATTTATTAAAAGAAAATAACATAAAGGTAGGTATATATACTCCATGATTAGTGTAAATAACGTGACGCTTCGTTACGGCAAGAGAGCCCTGTTCGAAGACGCCAATATTAAATTCACACCAGGAAATTGCTACGGCTTGATCGGAGCAAATGGTGCAGGTAAATCGACTTTCCTCAAAATTCTTTCCGGTGAGATCGAGCCTAACACAGGTGAAGTTAACATCACACCAGGCGAGCGTATGGCTGTTCTGAAACAGAACCATTACGAGTTTGATGAAATCGAAGTTTTAAAAACTGTTGTTATGGGGCATTCCCGTTTGTTCAAAATCATGGAAGAGAAGGACGCTTTGTATGCGAAAGCTGATTTCTCCGAAGAAGATGGCATGAGAGCTGCTGAGCTTGAAGGCGAATTCCAAGATCTTGACGGCTGGCAAGCAGAGTCCGATGCAGCAGAGCTTTTGATTGGTCTAGGTATTCCAACGTCCATGCATGACACGAAAATGAAGGATCTTGATGGTAACGAAAAAGTTCGCGTGCTCTTGGCACAAGCGCTATTCGGTAACCCGAACATTCTTTTACTCGATGAGCCTACCAACCATTTAAACTTAGAGTCCATTCGTTGGCTGGAGCACTTCTTGTCCCGTTTCGAAGGCACTGTAATCGTCGTATCACATGACCGTCACTTCCTGAACCAAGTGTGTACCCATATCGCAGATATCGACTTTGGTAAAATCCAAATGTACGTTGGTAACTATGACTGGTGGTATGAGTCC
>NZ_JBFTPF010000078.1:0-21912 GCF_056398345.1 Paenibacillus sp. 01T442 | reverse complement strand
GTACTTCACCATTAGAAGCATCAACGACCTGTGTAATTTTATCATTTTCGACTAAAACATGTTTCTTCGTTTGTACATTATTCGCATCAACGGTAAGTCCGTTTAGAATCCAAATTCCCATTGTGATATTGTCCTCCTAGTATTCGTTTGGGGCCCCCGCAAAGTAATCGGAATCAACTTCAGAGCTTGGCTTCACTTTGTGGGGTGTTTTTATGATAAAGCTCGTTCGATGACAGCCATACGAATCGGCACACCATGAGCAATTTGTGTAAAGATCTTGGACTTCTCATGTTCCACGAGTTCATCATCTAGCTCCACATTGCGATTTACTGGAGCTGGATGCATGATGATCGCATGAGGCGCCATGCGGCTTGCACGCTCTACCGTTAATCCGTATTGTTCGCGGTATTCTTCAGCTGATTTGATAAGCCCTGTATCGTGACGTTCCAGCTGTACACGAAGCATCATGACGACATCGGCTTTCAAAGCTTCTTCGAAGCTGACATATGGCGCGAACTCGGCTAGCTCAGGAGCCTGCATACTGGCAGGAGCACAGAACTGCACTTTGGCTCCAAGAGCGATCAGCCCCCAGAGGTTCGAACGAGCCACGCGACTGTGTAGAATGTCTCCGATGATGGAGACTGTTAAACCTTTGATTGCGCCGAATTGCTTGCGCATTGTATAGAAATCAAGCAACGCTTGCGTTGGATGCTCGTTATTGCCGTCCCCCGCGTTGATGAGCGGGATTTTGATTTTCTCAGCAAGCTCTTGAAGCACACCATTAGGCTTCAGTCGAATTACACCAGCATCAATCCCCATGGATTCAAGCGTGCGAACAGTGTCGTAGATGGACTCGCCTTTTTGTACACTGGATTCGGCTGACGAGAAGTTCAGCACATCTGCACCGAGACGTTTTTGCGCTAGCTCAAAGGAGAAGCGAGTTCTTGTACTATTTTCAAAAAATAAATTGGAAACGAATTTCCCATGGAATTGGTTATTTACTTTGCTAGGGCTTTGTTCCCAATAGGCTGCACGATCCAGAATGCTTGTGATCTCCTCCGCACTTACGCCTTTCAGTCCCAAGAAATGTCTAGTTGTTGTTGTGCTCATGCTACTCACTCCTGTTTCCCCCTCTGGATAATAACTTCATCTTTATCATCAATTTCCGTTAACATCACTTCTATGCTCTCACTCTTGGATGTCGGTACATTCTTGCCCACATAATCAGGCCGAATGGGTAACTCACGATGCCCTCTGTCCACAAGTACAGCCAGTTGAATCATTTGCGGTCGGCCTAAATCAATTAGTGCATCCATCGCGGCTCTTACCGTTCTGCCGGTATACAGCACATCATCGAAAAGGATGATTTTGCGATCTTGGATTTGCATTTTGCCGCCTTCTTGCACGTTCTCCACCGATCTGACTTTCACGCGATCATCGCGATAAGAAGTGATATCGATCTCTCCCACTGGAATCGGTACGCCTTCAATTTCTAGAATCCGTTCTGCTACGCGCTTCGCTAAGTAAATGCCTCGGGTCCGAATACCAATTAAGGTACAATTCTCTACACCTTTATTCTTTTCCAGTATCTCGTGTGCAATCCGCGTAAGTGCTCTACGAATTCCCATTTCATCAATAATGGTGTGTTCGGCGGTCTCATTCATCGTTTTCGCCTCCTGGCTAAACTATCTTCGTCAGCGTTCACATACGTTTTCTGGTGGTAAAACCAAAAAACTCCTTGCCCAATTCTTGGCAAGGAGTTTACGAGTGCATAAAGAGATAGAGCGGGGCTGCTGGATGCGCACATCCTTAAGCTTACTGAATTCTCGATTCAGTATTACCCGACTTTTCTTATCGTTTTACCTTGCCAGCCTCTCTGGACTGTTTTTAAAGGCACATATGTAATTAAAAGAATTATGCCACTTTCGACAGGATAAGTCAATGTTTTTTTGACATCATACATAGATCATTCCTTGGGCAAGTCTTGGAGCATGTGTTATAATTTACATATAAATCTATCTTTATTTCCTATTATTTAGTATCGTTGTGGCCAAAAGGTTAAGGAGGAAACTATGTTCAAATTGTTTAGGTTTTTGAAGCCTTACCGAGTTTCAGTGGTTGTCATCATTACATTGATGCTTCTGCAATCACTAGCTCAACTGTATCTGCCGACTCTCCTCTCTGACATTGTAGATGTCGGTGTGGTAAAAGGTGATGTCAGTTATATTCTGCGATTTGGAGCTTATATGCTGCTCGTCGCAATGGGCGGGATGGCCTGTGTCATGGTGGCAAGTTATCTGCTTGCCAAGACAGCAACTGGCTTCGGAAGGGATCTACGACGCAAGCTCTTCTCCCATGTCGAGAGCTTTTCCCTTAATGAATTTGATAAGCTAGGCACGTCATCACTGATTACGAGAACGACGAATGATATCGCTCAGGTTCAACAGTTGGTTGTCATGATGCGGATGTTCATTGGGGCACCAACCATGCTTATCGGCGGTGTTATCATGGCTACCTACAAGGATACGCATTTGGCTCTTGTATTGATCGCCGTAATCCCGATTCTAGTACTGGTCATTGTTGTTATTATGCGTAAGGGTATTCCGTTATTCAAAACACAGCAAATCAAAATTGACGGCATCAACCTTGCTTTGCGGGAACATTTAACAGGTATTCGTGTCATTCGAGCTTTTAACCGCTCGAACCATGAGAAGCTTAAATTTGAGCGTGCCAGCCAAGACTTCACGCAAACTGCAATCAAAGTTAACACCATCATGGCCACAATGATGCCGATCATGATGCTTGTATTCAACCTCGGCATGATTGTTATTTTATGGTATGGCGGGATTCGTATTGATAATAGTCAAATGCAAGTCGGCGATCTCATGGCCTTCATTCAATATGCCATGCAAATTATGTTCAGTATGTTTATGATGACCATGATCTTTATGATGATTCCCCGTGCATCTGCTTCAGCGGTTCGTATTAATGAAGTACTGGCTATCGAATCCGTCGTACACAATGCTAAGAACGCCGTTAACCTGAACGAGGACCAAATTACGGTTAATTTTAACCATGTAACCTTCAGTTACCCTGGTGCAGAGCAACCTGCTATCCAGGATATTTCCTTCAGTGCTAAACCAGGTGAGGTTACAGCTATCATTGGAGGAACAGGTTCAGGCAAAACCACACTCATTAATTTACTTCTGCGGTTTTATGATGTCGAGTCCGGTTCAATCACGTTGAACGAACAACCCCTCCCTACAATTGCACTTGAAAGCGTACGTGAACAAATCGGATATGTTCCGCAAAAAGCCGTTCTCTTCTCTGGTACAGTGGCTGATAACCTCCGATTCGGGAATGAACTAGCCACAGAGGAAGAGCTTACTCGTGCAGCAACTACGGCACAAGCTGCCGATTTTATTGGCGGTATGAAAGACAACTTCCAGTCCGTTCTCGCACAAGGCGGCACCAATTTGTCCGGTGGTCAGAAGCAACGTCTTGCCATAGGTCGGGCACTTGCTCGCAAACCGAATATTTATATTTTCGACGATAGCTTCTCCGCCTTAGATTTCAAAACGKATGCGAAGCTTCGCGCCGCCCTTAAAACAGAAACAGAACGTGCCACGATGATTATCGTCGCTCAGCGTGTTAGCACCATTATGGACGCTAATCAAATTATCGTTTTAGATGAAGGCAGAATCGCGGGTATTGGCACACATAGCGAACTCATGAAAACGTGTGAGGTCTATCAAGAAATTGTTGCTTCTCAGCTATCAGAGGAGGAAAGTGCATGAGTGACAAACCGAAAGAACCACAGCGCCCCCAAGGCGGCATGAATCCGGGTTTTATGGGCCGAGGCGGTATGGGCATGGGGATGCCTGTTCAGAAAGCGAAGGATTTCAAGGGTACTTTGAAAAGACTACTAGCGTATATGCAGCCTTTTCGCGTCTCCATATCTTTTGTTCTCCTTGCGGCTATCCTAAGCACGCTATTTAGCATTATTAGCCCGAAATTAATGGGTAATGCCGTCACCAAGCTATCTGAAGGCGCAATCGGTAAGATGAAAGGCATCGCTGGTGCCAAAATCGATTTCGATGCGATTCTCCAAATTGTCATTATCCTAGCTGCTCTATACGTATTCAGCTCCATATTAATGTATATCCAACAACGAATCATGGTAAAAGTTACACAGCGTATCGTATTTAATTTACGTAGAGATGTTAGTGAGAAGCTTACGCGTGTTCCCTTATCTTTCTTCGATGCCAGAAGTCATGGGGATACGATGAGCAGAGCAACGAATGATGTGGATACGATAAGCTCGACGATGCAGCAAAGTTTGACGCAGCTCATCACGTCAATCGTTACGTTAATCGGGATTATTATCATGATGCTGACAATAAGTCCTCTACTCACCTTAGCTACTATTATCACCTTGCCGCTTAGCATTTTGGGAACCAAAATGATTGCTACCCGTTCTCAGAAATATTTTAAAGGACAGCAACGTACCCTAGGCGAGCTCAACGGACATGTCGAAGAAATGTACACCGGACACACGATCGTGAAAGCTTTTGGAAGAGAACAGCAATCTGTTGATAAATTCAATGAAATTAATGACCGGCTGTATCATTCCGGCTGGAAAGCTCAGTTTATTTCAGGGCTTATCTTTCCAGTAATGTCTTTTATCGGGAATATTGGCTATGTTCTCGTTAGCGTCATTGGCGGTATTATGGTTACGCATAATGCGATTAAGATTGGTGATATTCTAGCTTTTATTCAATATTCCGGTCAGTTTAGTATGCCAATTACGCAAGTGGCGAATATCGCTAACGTGATACAGTCAACGATTGCAGCGGCTGAACGCATTTTTGAATTATTAGATGAACCCGAAGAAGTCCTTGAGAAGAAAGACTCGCAAAAAGTTCAAGAAGTTCATGGTCATGTACAGTTTGAAGATGTCACTTTCTCATATAAAGCAGATACGCCATTAATTACGAATATGAATATCGATGTAAAACCAGGACAAACTGTTGCCATTGTTGGACCTACAGGAGCAGGCAAAACAACGATCGTCAATCTCCTGATGCGCTTCTATGAATTGCAAAACGGTCGCATTTCCATCGATGGTGTTGATTCACGCCATATGACGCGAAGTGACCTCCGCGGGCTGTTCGGTATGGTACTGCAAGATACGTGGCTCTTCAATGGCACAATCCGTGACAATATCGCCTATGGGCGGGTTGGTGCGACTGAGGAAGATATTGTTGACGCGGCGCGCGCTGCCTATGCGGATCATTTCATCCGAACACTTCCTGATGGGTATGATACGATTTTGAATGAAGAAGCGTCCAATTTATCCCATGGTCAAAAGCAATTGCTTACGATTGCCCGTGCGATCCTAGCTGATCCGGCCATCTTGATTCTAGATGAAGCAACGAGCAGCGTAGATACGCGGACAGAAGTCTCTATCCAACGTGCGATGAATAATTTGATGGCCGATCGTACAAGTTTCGTCATTGCTCATCGTCTGTCTACCATTCGTGAAGCTGATCTGATTCTAGTCATGAATCAAGGAACCGTCATCGAACAAGGCACGCATGAGGAGCTTCTGGAGCAGCAAGGTTTCTACGCGGAGCTCTATAACAGTCAATTTGCACAAGAAGCTGTATGAAACAGGTTGGCTCTCACGCCTCCTTTCTGCTAATATAGGAGAGTCAATCATAAATTTGAAGGAGATGTCACCATGTCTGAAATGAATACCCTAGAAATTATCCAATTTATTAAAGAAAGCAAAAAGAAAACTCCGGTGAAAGTATATGTAAAAGGAAACCTGGAAGGCCTTGAGTTCGGCGAAGGCAGCCAATCCTTCATTACTGGCGGAAGCGGTGTCGTTTTCGGCGAATGGAGCGTGCTTCAGCCGATTCTAGAAGCTAATAAAGATAAAGTTGTTGATTTCGTAGTTGAAAATGATCGTCGTAATTCTGCTATTCCTATGCTAGATTTGAAACACATTAATGCACGCATCGAGCCAGGCGCAGTTATTCGCGATAAAGTACATATCGGCGATAACGCGATTATCATGATGGGCGCACTTATCAACATCGGTGCTTCCGTTGGTGATGGCACGATGATCGACATGAACGCTGTTCTTGGCGGACGTGCACAAGTAGGTAAAATGTGTCACATTGGCGCTGGCGCAGTTGTAGCTGGCGTTATCGAGCCACCTTCTGCTCAACCTTGTGTGATCGAAGATGACGTTCTTGTTGGCGCTAACGCGGTTATTCTTGAAGGCGTACGAATCGGTAAAGGTTCCGTAGTAGCAGCTGGAGCAATCGTAACGCAAGATGTTGAAGAGTACACAGTCGTTGCAGGTGCACCTGCTCGCGTCATCAAGAAAGTAGACGACAAAACTAAATCCAAAACCGAAATTCTAGCAGACCTACGTACCCTATAAGGTGAACTAGATCTGGAGGAAATCGTTATGCTTAGCCCTTTTGTAGAGCTGCGACGTCAGTTGCATCAAATCCCAGAGCCGGGATTCCAAGAGTTCAAAACGCAGCAGCTTTTACTTGAGCAATTGGCCAGGCTGCCGCAGGAGCGTCTTACGATCCGCACATGGCGCACGGGCATTCTGGTCTATATCAAAGGATTAAACCCGAGTAAGCGGTTTGGTTATCGCGCAGATATGGATGGGCTTCCGATCACGGAAGAGACGACGTTGCCCTTCCCTTCTCAGCATCCAGGCTATATGCATGCGTGTGGGCATGATTTTCACATGTCTATCGGCATGGGGGTTGTGACACACTTCACGGCGAATCCTATGCAGGATGATCTTGTTGTGTTGTTCCAGCCAGCTGAAGAAGGTCCTGGCGGTGCGTTACCGATGCTAGCTGCCAAGGAATTGCAAGATTGGATGCCTGACCAGATGGTTGCGCTCCATATTGCGCCAKAGTATCCTGTCGGTACGATCGCTGTCCGACCTGAAATCTTGTTTGCCAACACATCGGAGTTGTTCATTGATCTGCTTGGCAAAGGTGGCCATGCGGCCTACCCGCATCAAGCGAATGATATGATCATCGCGGCAACGCAAATGGTTGGGCAGCTTCAAACCATCGTGTCCCGAAACGTGAATCCGCTGGATTCCGCTGTGATCACGATTGGCAAAATGGAAGCTGGGACGAAGCAGAATATTATCGCGGAGAAAGCTCGCTTAGAGGGCACGATTCGCACCTTATCTGCTGCTTCCATGAACAAGATCAAAGGACGCATCGAAGCGGTTGCCGCGGGCATTGAAGCTTCCTTTGAATGCGAAGTCACGATTGATTGGGGTTCGAATTACCGTCAAGTGTATAATGATCCCGCATTAACCGTGGAATTCATGGACTGGCTTCGTGGACGCGGTAACGTTTCGTTGTTCGAGTGTACTGAAGCCATGACCGGCGAAGACTTTGGTTACTTCTTGGAGAAAATCCCAGGCTTTATGTTCTGGTTAGGTGTGGATACACCGCATGGCCTGCATCATGCCAAACTTGATCCCGATGAGCGCGCCATTGATGTAGCTATCGATACGATTACAGCATACTTGCGATATAAGTCTAGCTAAAATGAATAAGCCTCTCGATCAACCAAAGTTATATTTGGTTGATTGGGAGGCTTTTTGTATGTTTGATGATTGGATATTGAGTTCATTTCCCTCTACTTCCTCACTCCATCTTCTATCCTGTCCATTTACTACTAACACAGCTATCTAAGTTTACTTCAACAGCTCTCACTCTATTTCAGCATCAAACTTTCCTCCACTTTTTCACACTCATTATTACTCCACCCCAATTCCCACAATCACACTATTTCAACTATTTCAACTATTTCAACTATTTCTACTACTTCTACTACTTCTACTTTCTTTCAACACTATTCCCACTAACTTAGTATTCCTACTTTCCCTCTACTTCATTTCCCACAAGTACACCATTCCTACTTTTCCAGCTCAATCCACCTAATTCTCCACCCCAACTTTCAACCGCAACAAATCAATTAACTGGATTATATGTAGCTATTTTTGCCAAAACACCTTCCAAAATACAAATAACTGGATTTCATGTAGCTAATTGTGCTCATTTTACTTTAAACTAACCATTCCTTTGAAATTAGCTGTAGATTTTCCATCTAATCATAAATTCGGGTCTGAAACGAGGAAATTAACTGTATGTTTTCCATTTATTGATGGACAGCTAGGTGGTCAGAGGTGTATCATTTTTTATTTTGTTGGCGGTTCGGGGTTCGGGTTTCGGGTTCGGTTGTTGGAGTGCTGCTCAGGGTTCGCGCGGTTTGCGCTTAGGCAGCAGCAGCTAGTGGTCCCTCCAAATTCCACAAAAAAACCACCGCTGCTACCAGCGATGGTCCCTTTTACAACTTGCTTACAAACCGCTGAAGTCGATCCAGCGATTGCTCCAGCACTTCCTGTGCATAGGCATATGAAATCCGGATGTAKCCTTCCCCGTAGGAAGTGAAAGCATCTCCCGGCACGACAGCAACATGCTCTTCATGCAGCAGCCTCATCGCAAATTCTTGCGATGTTAAACCGAACTTTGCAATGGACGGGAACAAATAGAAAGCGCCATCCGGCTTCTCTAGTTCAATCCCCATTGCGATCAAACGATCGTAGACATAATCCCGACGAGCTACATAAGCTTCACGCATCGGAAGTGCATCATCGATCCCTACCGTCAAAGCCTCCAAAGCGGCATACTGGCTCACTGAGCTAGCACAAGTCACATTATATTGGTGCACCTTCACCATATGTGCTGTGAGGTACGCAGGAGCCATTGTAAACCCTACACGCCAACCTGTCATGGCATGAGATTTGGACAAGCCATTAATGACGATTGTCTTTTCGCGTAACTTGCCGACTGTCGCAATGGAACGATGCTGAACCCCATACACCAACTCGCTATAGATTTCGTCGGATAAAATAAATAGCTCCCGGTCTGCCAATAACTCGGCCAAGTCAGCAATTTCCTTCTCTGTGAGCACCTGACCTGTCGGGTTTGACGGATAACATAGAATAACACAACGTGTTTTCTCTGTTAGGTATGGTGCCAATAGCTCAGCTGTTAATTTCAAGCCATTCTTTCTTGTATCCACATAGACAGGAACGCCACCCGCTAAGTGAATCAAAGGCTCATATCCAGGATAAATCGGAGCTGGAATGATGACCTCTGCGCCTGGTGTCAAAATCGTCCGCAACGTGATATCAACCGCTTGACTAGCACCTGCTGTGACGATAATCTCATCCGCCGCGCGATACTCCTGGCCATACTTGACCTTCACAAAATTAGAAACAGCTTCTCTAAGCTCGATTAAACCAGGGTTTTGCGTATAGACCGTTTTGTTTTGATCCAAAGCTCTTTGTCCCGCTTCGATAATATGCCGCGGCGTAGGGAAATCAGGCTGTCCGATCGTTAAGGTCAAAGCTCCAGGAATCGTGCTGACTAGATTCGAAATTTTACGAATACCTGATATTTGAATATCTTTGACTTGCGGGTTAATCAAATGCTCCAACATGAGTAGCTCTCCTCTCTCCATTCGAAATAAATGGCTACGCCGTCCTTCTTGGACGGAAGCATTTATCCAGAAATATAACCAACTTATATTGTGAAACATATAAATTTTTATATTTGAACAAGAACTATGTTGTCCGTATCGTTGATATGAGGTTCTCCATATCAGGAGGAATTGGCGCTTCGAACTGCATCCATTCCCCTGTTCGTGGATGTGTAAAACCTAGAATAGCCGCATGTAAGGCTTGACCATCCATCAACATGCCTTTGCTTTTGCCATACATCGGATCCCCAACTAACGGATGGCCTATGAATTTCATGTGCACGCGAATTTGGTGCGTACGCCCCGTTTCCAGCTTTAACTCAACTAAAGTAAAGTCACCAAACCGTTCGATAACGACGAAGTGCGTTACTGCGGTTTTGCTATTTTTCTCCGTAACGGTATACATCTTACGATCATGAGAATCGCGTCCAATCGGCGCATCGATCGTCCCTTGATCATGTTGAATATATCCGTGTACCAATGCAATGTATTTGCGATTAACCGTGTGTGCCTTCAATTGCTCAGCAAGGCTTGCGTGAGCCTTATCATTTTTGGCTGACATGATTAAGCCTGAGGTGTCCTTGTCAATTCGGTGCACAATACCTGGGCGAAGCTCACCATTAATGCCAGATAAGTCCTTGCAGTGGTACATTAACGCATTCACTAAGGTGCCCGAGTAATGTCCAGGCGCTGGATGAACTACGAGTCCACGCTGTTTGTTGATAACGATCACATCACTGTCCTCGTATACAACAGTCAGAGGAATGTTTTCAGCCAGCAACTCCACGCCTTGAGGCTCTGGAACCACTAACGCAATCACATCATGCAGAGACAATTTATAATTAGGCTTTACTGCTTTCCCATTCACCTTAACATGACCATCTTTGACCCACTGTTGGACAAGTGTTCGAGAAATATCTTCTTCCAACGCTTCTGTAATAAATTTATCGATCCGTTCGTTGGCAAACTGATTTTCAACCGTCCATTCAATTGGCTCTTGAGTCACGGACTCAGGTGAGGTCTGGTTTGTGTTCATGTGTTGCTCCTTTTTTCTCTTTTCGTGAAGCTAGAATCGATTCAATGAAGATCAGGATAACCCCGACAACGATACATGAATCCGCTACATTGAAAATTGGGAAGATATAATCGACTTCCTTGCCAAAGAAGTTAAAATCAAAGGTAAACTGGAAGAAATCCACAACTTCTGCGAACAAAGCACGGTCTACGAAATTACCGAATGCTCCTCCAAAAAGTAAACACAACGCGAATGGAAGCAACACTTTGCCTTCACGAATGGTGCGCTGCATGTACCAAACAATACCGCACAGCACAAGTATAGTAACAATGATGAAAAACCAACGTTGATTTTGTAAAATACCGAAGGCCGCACCACGGTTACGATGGGATGTAATCATGAAAAAATCCCCAATGACAGGACGCTCTTCGCCGAGCGGTACTTTTTTCACAATGATCCATTTCGTAACTTGATCAAGAATAAATGCAAGAAGTGCATACAGGTAATATTTCAAATATTTCATCTAAGAGTACCTCCTACATTGTGAAAAGCTTGTACATTCCTATTTTTCAAGGAATTACCTCACTAAAAAAAGCGGTCTATCGGCATCATAAACGGTATGAATGAGCTGTTAGAAGGGAGCTGTATGACCTATGAGCCATTTAACCGAAGAGCAATTACAATCCTTATATGTACAACTGTTGGAGGAAAAGGTTGCACTAGAAAAGCATTTCGCTTCAAATGATCAATTTGGACTCGCAAATTCATTCTCAGATTCCATAGGCGAGCTCTCCATGTACGATAATCATCCCGGTGATATCGGGTCCGAAGTTTTTGAACGAGCGAAAGACATTTCGCTTAATGAACACGCAGAGATGCATTTACAACAAGTCAATGAAGCTTTAGCTCGTATGGAAAGTGGCGATTATGGCGTTTGTATTTTTAGCCACCAACCCATACCGTATGAGCGCCTGCAAGCCATTCCCACAACTTTGTACAGCATAGAACATGTGCCTGATCCCGACCAATCGTTCCGACGTCCTGTTGAAGAGCAGGTTCTTTATCCACCGTTCGGGCGTACGAGCTTCGATGAGAAAAACAACGAAACAGAATTTGATGGTGAAGATGCCTGGCAAATCGTTGAAAGCTGGGGAACTTCAAATACCCCCGCTTTCGCAGAAAGCAACCAAGTAGAAAGCTACAATGACATGTACATTGAAGCCGACGAGTTAGAAGGCTATGTAGAGTCATTCGAAAGCTTTGTAGCCACTGATCTCTATGGTGAACATGTTACCATTGTACGAAGTAAAGCCTATAACGAGTATATGCACAGCGATGAAGGCGATCCTTTTCTTGAACCCGAAAGAACTGCCGATTTAGACGATGAATAAATACAAGAAATGACCCTGATTAAAAACAGGACAAACGAGCTTC
The DNA here is from genome assembly GCF_056398345.1 of Paenibacillus sp. 01T442. NCBI lineage: Bacteria > Bacillati > Bacillota > Bacilli > Caryophanales > Paenibacillaceae > Paenibacillus > Paenibacillus sp. 01T442. Next base: position 9,860 of record NZ_JBFTPF010000078.1, on the reverse strand, counting down.
GCATGTCGCGCAAGCTCGTTTGGTTCCTCTACTCGTGATAATGAGCAGACACAACATCATTACATCTGACGCAGAGTGTTKGATGCTCCTTACTGTGCCCAACCTCTGGCGTTACTATCCAACAACGTTCACATTTCTCACCGCCTGCAACAGCGATGGCAATGGCAACATCTTTGGACTGAAGTGCACCTTCTGGTACAGAAGTACCGACGGGGTGAAGGTTAACAGCGGATACGATGAACAACTGATCCAATTGCACGAATTGTGTCAACAAAGCAAACATCGCTTCATTTGGATACAAATTCACGGCTGCCCCCAAGGAATTACCAATGACTTTCTCCTTACGCGCTTCTTCTAGCGCCTTCAGCACGTCATCACGTACTTCCAAGAAGGAATTCCATTTAATCTCCAACTCTTCGTTATAAACACTCGTTTCTACTTCCGGTAATTCAGCAAGTTGCACTGAGCTTAAATCTACACCTGGAATGTATTTCCAAACTTCATCCGCAGTATGAGGAAGAATCGGTGAAATAAGCTTCGTAATCGCAGTCAAAGCAGCGTATAGCACGGTTTGTGACGCTTTACGTGCCGGATCCTCAGCCGCATTCGCATACAGACGATCTTTGATGATATCCAAATAAAAGGAACTCATTTCTACCGCACAGAAGTGGTGAATTGTTTGATACACAACATGGAATTCGTAGGCTTCATAAGCTTTAATAACTTTCTCGATCATGCGGTTCAAACGAATCAACGCATAGCGATCAAGTTCGGATAGTCTCGCATAAGCAACACGATCTGTAGCCGGATTGTACTGACTCAAATTCCCAAGTAGGAAGCGCATAGTGTTACGAATTTTACGATATACCTCAGTCGTTTGGTTCAAAATATTGTCCGAAATTCGGTGATCGGATTGATAATCCACGGAGGAAACCCATAGACGAAGAATATCAGCGCCTAATTTGCCACAAACCACATTCGGATCAATCGTGTTACCGATGGATTTGGACATTTTGCGCCCTTCGCCATCTAGTGTAAAGCCATGACTCAGAATGCCTTTATACGGCGATTTCTCTCTCGTTGCTACACCAGTGATCAGGGAAGAGTTGAACCAACCACGATACTGGTCTGAACCTTCTAGATACAAATCAGCAGGCCATTGAAGTTCTGGACGCGACTCGAGAACCGCAACATGACTGGAACCGGAATCAAACCATACGTCCATAATGTCTGTCTCTTTGCGGAATTCACCGTGACCACATTTGGTACAGCTAGTGCCGTGTGGAAGTAGATCCTTCTCATCCTTGATGAACCAAGCATTCGAACCTTCTTGCTCGAATAACTGGGCAACATGTTCAATTGTTTGCTCGTTAACAAGTGGCTCATTACAGCTGCGGCAGTAGAAAATAGGAATCGGAACGCCCCACGCCCGCTGTCTGGAAATACACCAGTCTCCACGATCAGCGATCATGTTGTGTAGGCGTACTTCGCCCCACTCTGGCGTCCATTTCACTTGCTTGATTTCATCCAGCATCTCTTGTCTGAACTTATCGATCGACGCAAACCATTGCTCCGTAGCACGATAAATAACAGGCTTTTTCGTACGCCAGTCGTGTGCATATTGATGCTGAATGTCAGCAGCTTTTAACAAAAGACCGTTCTCTTGCAGCTTCTCAATGATCAGCTTGCCGCCTTTTTCATAGAACAAGCCTTCATACCCTGGTGCTTCAGCCGTAAAATGTCCTTGATCGTCAACAGGACACAACACGCCAATGTTATATCTTTGACCGATAGCGAAGTCGTCTTCCCCGTGTCCAGGAGCTGTGTGAACACAACCTGTACCCGCTTCTAGTGTCACGTGCTCGCCAACCATAACAAGAGATTCGCGATCGTAGAAAGGATGTTGGCAAGTAACAAACTCCAACTCACTACCTTTTACTGTCGATAATACCTCGTATTCACTCCAGCCGATTTCTTTCGCAGCTGTTGCAAGAAGACCTTGTGCCAGCACATATTTCTTCCCATTCGCTTGAACTACTGCGTACTCGAATTCAGGGTGTAAGGAAATACCTAAGTTCGCTGGTAATGTCCAAGCTGTCGTTGTCCAAATGACGATGGCAGCATCTTCTGGAAGCTTGCCTTTGCCATCCTTTACTGGAAAAGCGACGTAAATGGATGTTGAAGTTTTCTCTTTGTACTCGATTTCTGCTTCAGCCAATGCGCTCTCAGACGATGGGGACCAGTACACAGGCTTCAAGCCTTTGTAAACGAAGCCCTTCTGTACCATCGTACCGAAGACACGAATCTGTTGAGCTTCGTATCCAGGTTGTAGCGTGATATACGGATTTTTCCAATCTCCGCGGATACCAAGGCGTTGGAATTGACTCTTCTGCTTCTCAACGGACTGCAAGGCGTATTCTTTGCAATATTCACGGAACTCGGGAACCGTCATCTTCTTACGATCGACTTTCCCGCTGTTCGTAATCACTTGCTCGATTGGCAAGCCATGTGTATCCCAACCTGGCACATACGGCGCGTCGAAGCCTTGCAGTGTTTTAAAACGTACGATAATATCCTTTAGCACTTTGTTTAGTGCGTGACCGATATGAATATCTCCATTCGCATAAGGAGGCCCATCATGTAAAATGAACTTCGTTCTCCCCTTACGACTTTCTTGTACCTTCGCATAAATGTCTTCTGCTTCCCAATGCTCTTGCATTTTCGGCTCTGCCTGCGGCAAATTACCTCTCATTGGGAATTCTGTTTGTAATAGGTTTAATGTTTTTCCATAATCCATCTTTACCACTCCACTCCTGGTTCAATCTATCCTAGTCTAAAAAAACAAAAAAAGCCTCTCATCCCAAAAGGGACGAGAAACTCAACTCGCGGTACCACCCTCGTTAAAAAGCCTCATGAACACGCGCCTAAAGGCGAGTCGAACAGAGCTTCTTCACTCGATCATGTGTAACGGCATGACCCGTTTCTCCCTACTTGGGTTCAAGAGACGCTCCTGGGGGATATTCGGTACGTTGCAGAGATTAGGCTCACACCACAACCCTAATTCGCTGACACTGCTCATAACGCCCTACTCGTTCCAGTCATAGCTTTATTGCGATACTTTTAACAGGAGTATACCCAATCTGACAAGCATAGTCAATATGATACCTGCCTACTGCTCCATGCCTACTCTTCCTTATGTTCAAACTGCATACTTTGCCAGCCTTCTGTATTCAGTAATTCAAGCTGTGCTTCAAGTAAAGTCCGAAAGCGCGTACGATAAATGGACGCTTGTTTCTTGAGTTCTTCGATCTCAAGAGCTACTTTGCGAGAACGCGTCAATGATTCGTTAATAATCCGATCCGCATTCTTCTCCGCTTCTTTCAGGATTAACTGCGCTTCTTTCTTCGAATTGCTTCTTACTTCATCCGCAGCCTCTTGAGCCACGATGATTGTTTTACTCAGCGATTCTTCAATATGCGTGAAGTGATCCAAACGCTCCTGCAAGGCCATCGATTGATTCTGCAAATCCTTATTCTCACGAATAAGCGCTTCATAATCCTTGATGACTTGATCTAGGAATTCATTCACTTGATCCTCATCATAACCACGAAACGAACGTGAAAACTCCTTATTATGTATATCTAGCGGTGTTAATGGCATCAGTGCCCCTCCTTAGCGTTTTGCGCAGCAAAACTGACTTCGTAAGCATAAGCTGAGCTCGTCTGAAAGCTAGCCTACACCCATGTCTATACAGTTCAGTTCGACAGAAAATTAGCAATTCCTGCAAAGTTCGTGGATAAATTATCCACGATCATGCAAACTTGCCAATCTTCACACGAATTCGACCTTTTTTCGATACGCCTTCCACTTCAAGCACTTTGAACCTACCAAAACCCTGTAAGGAGATCATATCGCCTTCTTTCAGTGGCTTGCTTGGATCTTCTTCTAACTTCCAGTTCACGCGGCAACGACCGGCTTGGATCGGTATTAATACTTTGGCTCGGCTAAGCCGGAATACATCGCTTACAATTCCGTCCATTCGCATGGAGGCAACGGATAGATGGAGCTCATCCAATTGCGCTTGCGCTACTTCCAGCTTATCTAAAGAGAGCAATTCCGTTTGGACATGTACTCTATGTACTTGTGATAAATTCAAATGCAAATAGTCTGCTGCATCTTGAGTCACCAAGCAATGGCAGCCACCCTCTATAACATGAATATCGCCAACCTTGTCCCGCTTCATGCCGAGTCCAAGAATGGCGCCCATGTAATCTCCGTGTTCTAACGTAAGAAATTTGCCATCCCCTGAGGATACAGCTAACACGGCCATCGCCATGTCTTCACTATCCAAGTTGCGGTAGTCAGGCGCAATAATAGCACGCTTACGCTCTGCTGCTTCATAGCCGCCATCCAGTCGGCAATGTACATCCGGGTGTCGGTTGACGAGTGAATTGAGTATGAAAGCCTGTCTGGGATCGAGGAAATCGGTTAACTTCACGGCATGCTGCTCGGCAGCTCGCTCAATCCAATCCCAGGCTTTATCAACAAAATGATGCTCGTCTTGGTGAAAATGTCCATAAATATCCTTCGTCAAGACTAGAAAATCCCCACGATGAAATCAAGAACAGCAAAGATACCCATGACGACAAATTTCAATGCAATCAACGCCACGATTGGCGAGAGGTCAATGAAACCGATGCTTGGTATGATTTTGCGGAATGGAGCCAAATACGGTTCAACCAGCTTCGAAAGCAGTCCACCGACAAAACTGCCACGTGCGTTTGGAAACCAAGATAAGATCAAGTAACCAATAATCATGAAATAATAAATTTCTGTCAAAACGCTTAAAAAAGAGTAAACGTTATCCACGTTGTTTCCCACCTCTGTCTATGTGTTTGGGGATATGCGTCTATTCCTCGCCCATCATCTCAGAGATATGACCATGAATATCTACTGAGTCTGGTGTACAGAGAAAAATATTCGGTCCAAGCTTAGAGATAGACCCATTCAATGCGTAAACCGTACCACTCAAGAAATCTACAATTCGGATTGCTTGATCGCCGCGAACTCGTTGCAAATTAACGACAACCGCTCTACGAGCACGTAGATGGTCTGCAATGTCTTGTGTTTCCTCATAAGTGCGAGGTTCACTAAGCACAACGCGTGAATTCTTCTGTGAATGAATACTGACGACATTCGCCTTATTTTTATTACGTAATTCGTATGKATTGGTTTCAGGTTCTTCTGTTGATTCTACAATCCGTTCACGCTCTACAATTTCTTCCTCTTCCTGAAGTCCCAGAAAGTTCATAAATCGGTTATACACACCCATAGCGCTTCCCTCCTATCGAAATCATACACATCGGAATCCAGTTCCTCATGCCCTTAGCCTTCTTTGCCTACTAATACAGTACCCAAACGAACCCAAGTTGCACCTTCTTGAATGGCCACATCGAAGTCGCCTGACATCCCCATGGAGAGCTCTTTCACTTCATAAGGGAACAACTTACGTTCATTCAATTGATCCCGAAGCTCACGTAATCCTCGAAAAACAGGTCTCGTTTCTTCCGATTCTAACTCATAAGGGGCCATCGTCATCAATCCGCATACACGAATATGAGCAAGCTTGCTTACTTCTTCAGCAAATTGAAAGAAATCTTGAGGCGATACGCCATATTTCGAAGCTTCACCAGAAATGTTCACTTGCAAGAAACAATTGACTTCTATTCCCAAACCAGCAGCTTGCTTGTCTAACTCTTTCGCTAGCGACATCCGATCTAATGAATGAATATAAGCGAATTTGCCAATGACATCCTTCACCTTATTCGTCTGCAAATGTCCTAGAAAATGCCATGTACCACGCTCATGCAAAGCTTCCCACTTCGGCTTTACATCTTGCCAACGATTTTCCCCAATATGATGTAGACCGGTATTCAATACTTGTTCTGTCGTTTCTAAAGATACATATTTGGTTACTGCGATGATCTTAATGTCATTTTCTTGACGGCCTGACTCCCGACATACGGTTGCTATCCGAGCTTCAACCTCTTGTTTGCGTTCCAATACGCTCATTCTCTCTACACCTCAATTCAAACACGCTGCCTGTTCCTGTTCCTTAGGGGTGAAGACCAATCCAAGCGATCATTCGCCCTGTGGAACCCCCTTCCTTTCGATGCGAAAAGAAGAGTTCAGTTCGACAACTCGTACATAACTGAGTTACTTCGATATGGGACGACAAAATTCCTGCTTGCTCGATCAATTTCTGATTTAATAATTGCAAATTCAACATGTACTTCCCGTTGCCTTTATCGGTAATAATAGCATCTTGTTCCTCGGCCGATATCTGCGTTTCCTCAAAAACCAACATAACACGCGATGCGACCGTCTGATCAACCTCATAACAACAGGCGCCAATTGAGGGTCCTATTGCTGCTCGGATATCCCCTGGCTGACTACCAAAAGTATGTGTCATTAAGGATATTGTAGCCATGGAAATGTTTAACACAGTACCTTTCCAACCTGCATGGGCAAGACCCACCACACGCTGAACGGGATCATAGAAAAATAACGGCACACAATCCGCAAATTGCGCACAGAGTACGATGCCTTTCTCCTTTGTTATAAATCCATCCTTCGCTTGAAGAGCTGTTTCTCTACGATCACGCCCCATGCCCTGCTCGTTCAGACTGACGATAGCAATGTCTTTCCCGTGTACCTGCTCCGCATATGTAAAAGATGTAAATGGCTGTCCTACAGCGTCTGCAACGCGCTCTCGATTACGCACGACATCCTCCTGGTTATCATTCACATGCAAACCGAGATTTAGCGTTGAAAAAGGGGCTTGACTTACTCCACCTAAACGAGAGCTGAAGCCGGCAGTAATCTCAGGAAATAATGACTTCCACGGAGCTATTGGTAAAAGGACTGGTTGATCCTCTTCTGAATGTAAGGACGGTTGTATGACAAATGGTTCCAATGCAAATCCCTCCAACCCTTTTTGTATATCTCTACTTTAGCACAAAATAAAAAGACACACGATGCCTGATCAGCTGCTCTAGTGCTGATACAGCGTCCCCGTGTGTCCAACGTCAATTTTTAAATTGACGATTAAACTCATATACCACTTCGGTGTCGTCCGTTTGTCGATATGGCCGTACGTCTTCTAGCTTAACGAGCACAACGTCTGCACCAATTTTCACGATATGCTTCCAAGGAATGATAACATCGGTCCCTGTTCCAAACAGTCCAAAAAATCGACTCTGATTCGGAACAACAATGGATTCGATTCGTCCTTGACGCAGGTCAAGCTCTAAATCACTGATTTGTCCAAGCTTTTTGCCGTCCACAATATTAATTACGTCCTTCGTCTGGAAATCAGATATTTTCATGAGGCCTATCACCACATATCTCATTAGAATTTGTACTGATTTTTTATTAGTATATGTGCCTTATGGGCAAAATGTCCTGTCAAACAAAAAAAGACCTTCACGGCTTGTCTACCAAGGCCGTTCCAGTCTTTGTTAATTGCACTTAGGATTTCACATGTTTCTGCATCTGACAAATAGCCGATTTCTCTAACCTTGAAACTTGTGCTTGAGAAATGCCTATCTCATCTGCCACTTCCATCTGGGTCTTCCCTTCAAAGAAGCGCATTGAAAGGATCATCTTTTCTCTAGCATTCAACTTATGCATCGCTTCTCGCAATGCGATACCCTCAATCCATGACATGTCTTTATTGCGCTCATCGCTTATTTGATCCATCACATAGATCGGATCGCCTCCATCATGATAAATGGGCTCAAATAAGGATACTGGATCTTGAATGGCATCAAGCGCGAACACAACATCTTCTTTCGGTACGTTCAAGGCTTCAGAAATTTCATAAATAGATGGCTCGCGTGAGTTTTGATTCGTTAGACTGTCTCTAACTTGCAACGCTTTGTAAGCAATATCTCTCAAGGAACGAGAAACGCGAATCGGGTTATTATCTCGTAAGTAGYGGCGTATCTCACCTATAATCATCGGTACAGCATAGGTCGAGAATTTGACATTTTGACTTAAATCAAAGTTATCAATGGCTTTCATCAAACCAATACAGCCAACTTGGAAGAGATCGTCCACATACTCTCCACGATTGTTGAACCGTTGAATCACACTCAGTACCAACCTTAAATTGCCATTGACCAATTTCTCTCTTGCAGTTCGTTCCTGTTTTGTTTGCAGGTCAGTGAACAACTCACGCATCTCTGCATTGGTTAGCACAGGCAGTTTAGCGGTGTCAACTCCACATATCTCAACTTTATTTCKGGTCACCGTGATTACCTCCCAAGGAGAAACATTACTGTTAATTATCCCCGTGAGCGGTCGATTTATTCCTGTCCTATCCCTTGCTCAGCCACTTGACAAAAGGGTACTGACTCGCTCCCTCCCGTGACACCTGAACAATTTCGACATTTACTGCCAAAAAAAAATTTCAGACCATCTTGTTAAACTCTTTGCGAAGCCGCTTAATAATCCGTTTTTCCAATCTAGAGATATACGATTGCGAAATACCTAACAGGTCTGCAACGTCTTTCTGAGTCTTTTCTTCCCCATCTTGCAACCCGAACCGCAGCTCCATGATAATACGCTCACGTTCACTAAGCTTATCAAGCGCCTTATGTAAAAGCTTCCGATCAACTTGTTCTTCGATATTGCGGTAAATGGTATCATTCTCTGTGCCTAATACATCAGACAATAGAAGCTCATTACCATCCCAATCAATATTCAACGGTTCATCAAACGATACTTCTGTTCGAATTTTACTATTTCTGCGCAAATACATCAGAATTTCATTCTCGATACAGCGTGATGCGTAGGTAGCCAGCTTAATTTTCTTCTCGGGGTCAAATGTGTTTACTGCTTTGATGAGACCAATCGCTCCAATTGAAACCAAGTCCTCGATGTTAATACCCGTATTCTCGAATTTTCTCGCTATATAGACAACCAATCTCAGGTTGCGTTCAATCAACATAGCTCGAATAGCTGCATCCCCAGATGGTAATTTTTCCAATAAGTATTCTTCTTCTTCACGAGTAAGCGGCGGTGGCAATGCTTCACTACCACCTATGTAATAGATTTCCTCACCTTTGAGTCCTAGCATCATCAAAATGCGATAATACGTTAGTTGAAAGAGCAGTTTCCACTTCAAGAACATGTTAGTTTCCTCCTAAGAGTTTTGCCATAGCAAAACTTTCATCGTAAGCTAAGCTGCGTTTTCCAATGGAAAACTGACTTTATAGTATTAAACCATGTACTGCCGTTGAACCTCTCATGAATCTTGTACTGACAACTTATCTTGAAACATTAGCCTGCTTGAATCAATGCAGGATGGATAATGGCTTGGTAGGAACCATCGCTGCACAGCTTCCCTCCGTCGAGCCCTATAAGCACCTTCGTTGCCTCCAATTGCGATTCATTATGAATAATCACCACCTTATCGGGTTTAATCGCCAGCATGAATTGCGTATTCCGGTTGACCCCACGGTAAGGTACGAGTCGCAAACGATCCTGCCAGATAAATTCCTCTACCCCTAAGCCGCTGATGATTTGATCCACATCTGATGAGCGTATCCTTTGCAGCCATTGCTCAGGCAGAACATCTCCCCATTCCGATACTTCCATAACCATAACGGGTGTTCGTGTCAATGGATCATACAGTTGGTTACCCRTATCGATCAACCCTTTGCAGGTTGCACTGAAATCCCCAATGTGAATCGTGACCTCGGCCAAATAGCTCGTCATAACCTCACGCTGCTTACTGCTTTGAAATACGGTTCTAAACCACCAGATGAGAGGAAGCAGCAGTAGGACCACAAACA
>NZ_JBFTPF010000077.1:0-22686 GCF_056398345.1 Paenibacillus sp. 01T442 | reverse complement strand
GGGAGAAGCTTTCATTGATATACCTGGATTTGAAAAATTAATACATAAGGACACGATCAGCMCAAGAAACTTATTTTTGGTTGCTGTCGCTGATAAGCGTATTGTTGGCTTCTCGAGATGTGAAGGAACTTACCTCAAGAGATTCTCTCATAAAGTCGAATTTGGTGTATGTGTACTTAATGACTTTTGGGGACATGGGATTGGAAAAAATCTCTTAAAAGAGTCTATTGCTTGGGCTGACTCCAATGACATCAAAAAATTAACTCTAAATGTCTTGGAAACCAACACAAAAGCCATTGAACTGTATAAAAGGCTTGGCTTTGAAATCGAAGGTATATTAAAAAATGACAAAATTCTTTCTGACGGTGAATACTATAACACTATTGTTATGGGGAGATTCAATGACACCAAATGAAAGCTTGCTAAGCTAACTGGGAACGTTAGTTACATACACAACATGAGGCTGCCGGCATGACGACAGCCATTGCTCAACTATAGGGTGTGACTCTTTTAGCCGCGCAATAGGTCATCTAAGCCCTTTGATAATGATCTGGATGCATTCAAACACGGTTTGGAAGTAATGGAGGTTTGCGGGAACTCGGATATAGTTATCAGCGGTATTGCATATGATTCGCGAAAAGTAAGACAGGGGGACATATTTGTTTGCATTAAAGGTTTTTCAGTGGATGGACATAACTTTATAACTTCTGCGCTTCAAAACGGTGCAACAGCTCTTCTGGTCGAGCAAGAAACAAATGTCCCTGAAGGTATTACAGTAGTCAGGGTGAAAGACACTAGATATGCGATTGCATATATTTCGGATATTTTCTTTGGCCAGCCTTCAAATCGTCTTGACATTATCGGTGTGACAGGGACTAAAGGTAAGACTACAACGACGTTTATGATAAAATCCATACTTGAAGCTGCAAGACAAAAGGTTGGACTAAATGATACACTCGGGACGCGAATAGGAGATGAAATGATTCAAACAGAAAGAACAACTCCTGAGGCATATGACCTTCAGTATTACGGGCGGGATAGCTGAGATCATACGCAGGGAACCGTATTATAAGTAAGGGCAAGTTATATATCTTCCGCGCCTTGATTATAACCACTGTCGATCGCGACGTGCTGAATGGACGCGATCAATATCGCTTCTCCGAATGCGCCTCTCACTCGGACGGAAGCGGTGACTGCTCGACATTAATAATCGGGGGCATATGGGAAGGAATCGCTCCTTCCGGCATCTCGCCGTCAATGCCCAAGAAATAATGCCGGATCGGCGATAATTGCTCATTCAATTCGTACACGAGCGGGATGCCGGTCGGTATGTTCAAATCGGCGATCCCGTCGGCAGGGACTCGATCCAGATGCTTCACCAACGCCCGTAAAGTATTACCGTGAGCCGCAATGAGAATGTGATTGCCGGACGAGAGAGCGGGGCAGATTATCTCCTCCCAGTACTTTAACACTCTGCGCTCCGTATCATCGAGATTTTCCGTTAATGGAAATTCCMCTTCTTTTAAATTCCGGTAGCGTGGCGCGGACGCTTCGTATCGGGTATCGTTTTGATCCAATGCAKGCGGGCGAACGTCGACGGACCTGCGCCACAAGTGTACTTGCTCTTCTCCGTATTTCTCGGCCGTCTCGGCTTTGTTCAATCCTTGTAGGGCGCCGTAATGCCGCTCGTTCAGCATCCAGCTTTTGAATTCCGGAATCCACGTCAAATCCATTTCTTGAAGAATGATCCACATCGTCCGAATCGCACGCTTCAGAACGGATGTATGCGCTACGTCGAAGACGTAACCCTGCTTTCTCAGGATGATTCCAGCTTGTCTTGCTTCTTCTAGACCGTTCGGAGACAAATCCACATCTGTCCAKCCCGTAAATCGGTTCTCGAGATTCCATTCGCTCTGTCCGTGGCGAATCATTACTACTTTGATCATGCGGAATTCCCCTTGTATAAGGATAAGTTGCCCAACTCCATCATAGTTGCAGCTTTGGTGAAAGCAAATGACAGATACATAGGATAATGTGATTATATTTTACACGTATGAATGAAGATTATTTAATGAGGCACCGAGAAGGTTTGTTAAAGACCATCGGAGACTAGAACGCAGAACTATAGTTAAATCACCGAAGTCAAATTAATTGAAAGCAAGCTATTGACAGTTATCTTAAAATCATATATCTTTAAATTAAGATAAATTAATTTGAGATATTATCCAAACGACTTCAAGGAGGTAATGAGAATGATTCCAATTTTAAACCGTATCAATGAGCTGAGCAGAATTGAGCGCAGTTCAGGTCTATCTGATACTGAGAAAGCGGAACAAGCAGCGCTTCGGACGCAGTATTTACAGATTTTACGCGGACAACTATTAACAACGCTTCTGAACGTGTCTGTTATGGATGAAGTAGGGAACGATGTTACGCCTAAAAAGCTTATTGATAAAAAAGCAGCTAATGATCAATAATCCTTGTCATATATCTTAAATTTAAGAATATGTATTTTAAGATAATTTGTCAAATGATAATTAGCCAGGTTAATAGCCTAGGCACCTAAACTAATGCTTTCCCAACGCAAAGTAAGGAAAGTATTGTATGATTATATGAGAATGAATTCTGGAGGTTGGCTAATGTCAAAAAGAATAGGGATTATTGTAGGAAGTTTGAGGGAAAGTTCTTTTAATCAAATGATTGCGAATACAATCCCAGAACTTGTAGATTCCGCAGAATATGAATTCATATCGATTGCTAATCTACCCTTGTATAACGCAGATTTGGATCATGAAGAAGGGCCAGATCCAGTTAAGCATTATCGCGATGCGATTCAAAAGACGGATGGCATTATTATTGTTAGCCCGGAGTATAACTCAGGTATACCGGGAGTACTAAAAAATGCACTGGACTGGGCATCGACACCTACCAAAACAGCCGTCTTAATTCATAAGCCTGCAGGAGTGATAGGCGCAACACCTGGAGCAAAAGGGACGATTCTTTCGCAACAGCAAATCAGGCAAACGCTGGATGCCACCCAGTCCTATGTGATGCCGGCTCAAAAAATGTATATTTCTCAAATCACGGACAAGATTGATTCAAATACTCGTAAGCTCACGGATGATACGACTCGCAAATATTTGCAACGTTATGTTCAATCATTATTGCAATGGATTAACCAGGTAGAACGGCTTAATGAGTAGTAAGGATAATTTCTAATCTAATATATATGGAGGCTATTATGGGTAAAATTGCGCTTTTTGGATTTGGACGTATCGGAAGACAGCTCCTTCGGGCGGCGTTGCAACAAAATTTGTTTGTCCCCTTTTCCATCTCGGATATTAAAGACGAAGCTACGCTTGCCGCGCTTTTTGAAGTGGATACAAATTACAAGCGTTGGCATGAGAAAGTATCTGCTCAAAAAGGCGCAATCGTAATCGGCGACCGGGAGATTCGTTATTTGAATTCGGCCGATGAATTGCCGAATTGGGGTGAATTAGGGGTTGAATTGGTCATTGATTGTACCGGACGAGCCGTTACGCGATCAGTAGCTGAACTGCATTTGGAGCGAGGCGCCAAAAGGGTGCTTGTGAGCGGTCCGAGCAAAACCTTAGAAGATTGCGACGCAGTACTTCTTAAAGGAATAAACTTAGAAAACTTCGATCCGGAAAAGCATAAAATCATTAGCATGGCGAGTTGTACGACCAATGCGCTTGCACCGGTTGTCAAATTGGTCAGAGAAAACTATGGCATTCAATACGGATTATTCTCCACTGTACACTCGTATACGAACACGCAATCGTTGACGGATCAGCCGATGAAGGACCGCCGGGATTCATGGGCAGCAGCCGAGAATATCATTCCATCATCCTCAGGTGCAGCGAAGGCTCTGAAATTCATTTGGAATGACCTGCAAATCACGGGCAAAGCCTACCGTATCCCGACCCGTACCGGGAGCATCGCAGAACTTAATTTGATAACGGAAAAACGATGCACCGTTCAAGAGATTAACGATATGTTTCGAGAAGCTGCGAGAGAAGGCGAATTAAAGGGCGTTCTTGATGTTTTGGAAGGGGAATGGGCCTCGTCCCGCATCGTAGCTGATCCCCATTCTTCGATTATTGACTTGCCATTAACCCAAGTACAAGGTGAGCTAGTGTCTGTCGCTACTTGGTACGACAACGAATGGGGTTATGCTTCACGGTTGGCTGAAGTAGCCTCTTATCTTGTTGCAAAATCATAAGCTAGACGATTGATGATGAATTGGATGCATCTTAGGACGTATGGGCTGAGCCGAAGATGACGGCCAATACATTCTAAACAGGGAGCAGTTTGCCGCGGCAACTGCTCCCTGTTTTCGTTCAAGTAAAGGGCAGTATAGCAGAATATGGTAAACATTACAAATTAAGAAAAACAATAAATACACAAATGTGCTAATAAGAGATCGAAACAATCCAGCTTCTAGCTATTGCGGAGCTCGCGTCTGCAACTCGACGTTTGATAACCCTAAGTATTAAAGATGAGGCTTGCATATACGTGCGGCCTTTTTATTTTCGAAAAATCATGAAGGAGTGTTTTAATAATATGAATAACGTACTTCAGCAAGCACCAGTTAAAATAATAAATTGATTCTGAGAAGCTAATACTACTATCGCGATAGTAACTGTTATTCGATCAGCAGGTGAGAGGAGAGATTAATCATGTTACATTATTACTTTTCTGATAAAGCTCATATTTTTTGGGATGATGTGATTGAATCTGTAGTGATTCGCTGGAGTTATTTAGCTCATGAGGAAGATTTTCGCCTCCCCMTTAATAAATTAGTTGAACTTGCAGCGATAAAAAAGGCGAAAAAAGCATTATTCGATGAAAGCCATAGTCTGTTTATAGCAAAGGAGACACAATGGTTGTCTGACGAATGGTTTCCCAGATTATTAGACGCTGGCATAGAAATTATAGCTATCGTCTTTCCAGAGAAAACAGTTCCTAATATCGACGTAGGACAATCTATTGAAAAGAAAGATTCAACTGAATTGCTTTATCGTGAATTCGATAATATTCACAGTGCAGTCAGCTGGCTATCATCAGTACCGATAGGGTGCGTTAATTAGCAATTGAAATGACTTAAAAAGGTTTACAGTCATGCAAACATAAATTTTACTTATGATATTATACAAAACTGKGGATAATTTCATTGTCCCGGAATTCTCGTGATACCGGACGACAGTAAGACAAGAAATTGTATAAACTGATCTCCGGAGGGGCCAATGGTAAATAATACGGATAAAATTTGTCAAAGAGCGCGAGAACTTGCCTTACAGCATACGCCAATGTTAGTGCGAATCGATCCCAAATACATATGGAATCAATTTKAGAAAAACATAGAAAGTTTAAGGGATTTTGTTATATCGTTGCAAAACAGTCCCGCAAGTTGTGCCTTACCAGCGGAAGAATGGCTGCTTGATAATGCTGAATTTATTGAGGAACAAGCAATAGAAGTAAAAGCTAATTTTACCAACCGCTCTTTTGATTACTTACCTTCTCTTCAAAAGAAGGGTATGTTACGAATCCAGAGTCTTTGTGAGGATTATTTGGAGCAAGTTGACGGTATATTGGATGAGGAAACMCTTGTATCCTATATGAACGCATATCAAGAAGTATCGGCGTTGAAACTTGCTGAAACCTGTTCCATCTCACTCATACTAAGGATGTCTTTGATAGGAAGGCTATCTGAAACGATGGCACTTGTCCGGGAACGTCGAGAGGTTTGCGTAGAAGTTGAAAGGTTACTTTCAAGAATAGAACCTAGCAAGTTAAATCCAGAGACGATTAACGCAGTCTTAGAAGAAGTAGAGCAACAAGTACCGCTATCAGGTCCATGGATCGTCCATTTGATTAGTCACTTGCGGGAGTGGGCAGAGGATTCAGCGACAGTGCGGGAATGGTTAGTTTGCAAATTAGAGAATAGTTCTATTGATCTGGACCGCATTGTATCGTACGAGTATCAGCTTCAATCGTCCTTTCAGGTTAAGGCAGGTAATTTAATCAGCAGCTTGCGAAAAAATGAGCGTATGGATTGGAATAGCTTATTTGAACGCATTAGCTTGTTAGATCAAACGTTTCGTCATGATAGTACGGGTGACTATTCGCTTCTTGATTCTTATAGCAGGAACGAAATCCTTCATCGAGTTGAAAGATTAGCACACCGTATGCGCATACCCGAAAATTTGATCGCAAGACATGCAGTAGCTCTTTCGAAGGAAGAGCATGAACGGTGGAGTGAAAAAAAAGGGCAGGCAAATGACTTACCACGATCGACGTTTGTGGCTTATTTTTTATTTGAACCAGCTGGAATCAAGAAGTTAGAGCATGCCTTGCGATTATGCAGCAAAGCTAGACAAGTGCGTKGAATAGGTATTGCCAAAAGATCAACTGGTACCTATTTATCTCTGTTGATCGGACTGTTCATGCTTGCACTTATTGCCTTTGGTACTTGGATTGGCGGAACACGAGGCTTTACACCGGTAGGGTGGGTAGTTGTTTTACTTATGCTTTCCCTTCCTGTAAGCGAATGGGTCATTACTTGGCTCCACTTTGGCATTGAGAGAATGATACGCCCTCGGCCTTTGCTGCGTTATGATTTTTCAAACGGAGTACCTTCCAATGCAACCACGATGGTCGTCATTCCTGCCATATGGTCGACAACAGAGGAAGTAGAAGAACTTGTTGATCGTCTGGAAATTCATTATTTAGCCAACCGCGATCCGAACATACATTACGCTCTTTTGGGTGATTTTACTGATGCTGCGGAAGAAACGCTTCACAAAGACGAAGCGCTTGTTACTTTTACCAAAGAAAAAATTGCGATTCTCAACCGGATGTATGCGATCMCAGAAGGAGCAACCTTCCATTATTTCCAGCGCCGCAGAAAGTGGAACCCTGCTGAGGAAGTATTCATGGGATGGGAACGAAAACGCGGAAAATTGGTGGAATTCGTTGAGTTGCTGAAAGGGAGTAAGGTGACGAGTTTCGACTCTCTAATAGGTGATACGGAAGATCTACCGTCAATTCGCTACATAATAACCTTGGATTCGGATACACAGTTACCGATGGGAAGCGCACAGAGAATGATTGGTACGCTGCATCTTCCTTACAACAGACCACGCTTAAATCAAGCGCGAACTAGGGTCATTGAAGGATACGGAGTACTGCAGCCCCGGATTGGAACTAGTTATGAGTCAGCCATGCAATCGAGGCTTGCTTACATTTGTTCAGAGCCAGGATTGGACCCGTATGCCTTTGCCGCTTCAGATCCTTACCAGGATGCAATGGAGCAGGGAATTTTTACGGGAAAAGGAATTTTTGATRTGGATATATTTGCAGAGCTTTTATGCGAACGTATTCCTGAAAATACAGTGCTTAGCCACGATTTGCTTGAAGGCGGGTTTCTGCGGGCGGCTCTGCTATCAGATGTTGAACTGATCGATAACCACCCATCGAAGTTTCTTGCCTATCAGAAGCGAATGCACAGGTGGGTACGCGGAGATTGGCAGCTGCTTTGCTGGCTTTTCCCACGTGTATGCGACCGTCGGGGAACATTAAGGCCCGTTGATCTTTCCGCTATTACGCGTTGGCAAATGATCGATAACTTGCGTCGCAGCCTGCTTCCAATTGCCTATCTCGTCCTTTTGGCACTTGGTTTGAGTGTTCTGCCTGGGTCCGCAGTAAGTTGGTTTGTTTTTATTCTAGTAACGATGCTATTACCGATTATCCGGCAACTTTTTCACATGGAGACCTTCATTTGGCATCCCCGGAGGGCGTTGTCAACGGTTTTACACGTCTTAATGAATATCTTGACCTTACCATTCCAAAGTGCGGTTCTGCTCGATGCGATCGGGAAAACCCTATATAGACTGTCAATTAGCAAACGTCGTATGCTTGAATGGACAAGTTCTTCTCAAATTGAACGAAACAATAAGGGAAAACAACAGGCGTTGCTTCTAGGATCACGTGGCGGATATGCATTGATTATCCTCTTTGCCATAGCGGTAGCACTGCAGCAGGAAAGTGCGTTAAGATGGCTGGGTTTCACGCTTGGTTTAATTTGGGCATTAGCTCCTCTCGCTGTCCGCTGGCTGGACCAGCCAATTCCACATGATGAACTGCAATTCACACCTGTGGAAGAGGAACAAATGCGTGTGTTGGCTAAACAAATTTGGGCATTTTATGAGGATTATGCAGGGCCTAAGGATCACTTTCTGCCACCGGATAATGTGCAAATGGATCCTCCAAATGGCGTTGCGCATCGCACGTCTCCAACCAATATTGGTTTCTTGTTGACAGCTGCCTTAGCTGCTCGGGATTTCGGATTTATTGATACTCCCGAGCTTGTGGAGCGTTTAGAACGGACTGTGGGCACCGTCGAAAAGTTAGACAAATGGAACGGGCATCTATATAACTGGTACGATACCATTTCCCTTGATGTACTGCCGCCGGCCTATGTCTCAACAGTGGATTCGGGGAATTTCGTGGCTAGTTTGATGACAGTTAAGCAAGGATTAGCCCATTGGCTAAAGAATGATTTCACACGAAGCAAAAATCCATTTACGTCAAGTATTGCTGGCAATTCGGGCTTACAAGTTGAGTTTTCCGTTGAGCTCGATCAAACAAGTCCTGAAGAAGTGACATACATTGAAGTGGAAGATCCTCTTGCATTTAAAGAAGTGAAGAAAGACAAATACGCATCGCTTCAAATGACCTCTACCGATTGGTTAGAGCTCGGCTACAAGCTGATAGATCGTCTCGAAAGATTGATTGTAGAGACAGATTTCAGACCGCTTTATGATTATAAGGCCAAACTTTTCGTACTGGGTTTCCATGCGTCTTCGAACCAGCGGGATAACATTCTCTATGACCTCTTAGCTTCCGAGRCTAGACAGACAAGCTTTGTTGCGATTGCACTAGGGCAAATATCTGTATCCCATTGGAATGCGCTCGGCCGAACGGTAAAAAGGCAAGGGAATCAGATTTCTCTGGTTTCATGGTCCGGTACAATGTTTGAATACTTGATGCCAGGGCTGATTATGCGCACTTATCGGAACACGATCTGGGAAAGTACGTATCGAGGTGTCGTGAACCGACAAATCGAATATGCGCATGAACGGGGTGTCCCTTTCGGTATCTCGGAATCCGGTTATTACGCGTTTGATTATCAAATGAATTACCAATACCGGGCATTCGGTGTCCCAGGCCTAGGTTTCAAACGCGGTCTTGAGCAAGATTTGGTTCTGGCGCCGTATGCGACAGTCATGGCACTTCCTTTTGCCCTGAGTAAAGGCTTGAACGATTTGCAACGAATGGAGGAACTAGGCGCGCGCGGACAATATGGCTATTATGAGGCCATTGATTTTACCCCTGGACGTATGCCTGAAGGTGATACTTACAAGATCATTCGAAGTTTTATGGCACATCACCAAGGAATGAGTTTACTGACGCTTGCCAATGTATTGCTGCCGAGCAAAATGTATGATCATTTTCATCGCGATAAACGGGTGCAGGCTGCGGAACTCTTGTTACAAGAGCGGATTCCACCACGGAATACGATAATAAATCGTGAATTATCCGGTCAGTCACGAATCGAAAAACCGAAACCGGCTCATATAGCTCCTCTGCGGGAATATGACTCTGCCAATACGGCAGTACCGGAAATAAATATACATTCGAACGGGACACTTACCACGATGATCTCTAATAGCGGCAGCGGGTTCATACGGTTTGAAGGCATGGATGTAACCCGCTGGCGGGAAGACCCAGTGACGGACAACTGGGGAAGTTATATGTATATTCGGGATGTCATATCGGATAAAGTGTGGTCTCCGACTTTTCAACCATGTCGCTTGCCGTCAAATAAGCAACTGGCGCAGTTCGCACAAGATCGATCTACGTTCTTATGTGAAGATGGGGATGTGCACACGACACTTGAAATCTGTGTATCGCCTGATTCGAACGCAGAAGTTCGTCGTTTAACGATTGTCAATAAGGGGAGTGAAGCTCGGACTCTTGAGGTGACGACATTTCTCGAAATCGCATTAGCGCCTCATAATGCGGATAAAGCGCATCCAGCTTTTACTAAGCTATTTATTGAAACACAATTTGAAGCTGATGCAGAGTGCCTGCTTGCACGTAAGCGTCCTCGAGATGGTGGAGAAAAATCCGTATGGGCGTTCCACACGTTAACGACTGGCGGCAGGCCACTTGGACCGGTAGAATTTGAAACCGATCGTGCACGGTTTATTGGTAGGGGATATACGTTATCAAGACCTAATGGAATCGCAACCCGACTTGGCAGCACGGTTGGGTCGGTGGCTGATCCTGCATTTATCATGCGACGGCGATTAACGCTACAGGCTGGTGAACAAGTTGAATTGACAGCTCTAACTGGCGTAACAGAGTCGAAGGAGCAAGCAATAGATATTGTGCAGCAGTTGTCTCAGAAACAACAAATCGAACGATCTTTTCAGCTTGCTTGGACGAGGAGTCAAATTGAAGTTCAGCATTTACATATATCTATTGCCGATCTTGCTGTTTTTCAATTGCTTGCGGGTTGTACGTTGTACGCGGCACCATTACGCCCAGAGCGAGAGAGTAGTATTGCTGTTAATCAAAAGGGACAGCAGGGATTGTGGGCTTACGGGATATCAGGTGACTTGCCCATAGTCATAATACGGGTTTCAGATGCAGTAAATCTATCATTTATTAACAAKCTAATCATTGGATTTGAGTACTTGCGTCATAACAGGCTGTTCATCGATCTTGTGATTTTGAATGAATCTGTCGAGGGATATCAGCAGGATTTGCAGGAAGCCCTTCGGCGCATGGTCGAACAAATCATTAGCGGACAAGGATCAGGGCAAGGGGGCGTTCACGTATTGCCCGTCACTCAATTAGCAGATGGCGACAAGTCATTGTTGTATGCAGTATCCCGTATTGTGCTGCGAGCTGACGGTCCAAGTCTAAAGGCGCAATTAAAAGCATCTATTCCGAGCTACACTTCGGATGAGACGATTCTGATAACGGCACCACCAAACCACTTTGCTCCTGCAAAGGCTGTTGAAACGAATGATCTTCTCTTCTTCAACGGTTGGGGAGGTTTTACGGCAGATGGCCGCGAGTACCATATCGTTCTTAAAAACGGTAATTACCTGCCTTCACCATGGATTAACGTCATGGCTAACCCGAAATTCGGATGTATAACATCGGAACTGTACACAGGGTATACATGGTGGCGCAACAGCCGCGAATGTAAATTGACGCCATGGTCAAACGATCCTTCCATCGACCAACAAGGGGAAGTATGCTACTTACGAGACGAGGAAAGCATGGAATATTGGTCGTTGACACCAGCCCGCGAGCAGCTAACTTCCAGCTATAAGGTCGTATATGGTCGTGGGTATACGCGTTATCATCATGAAAGTCATGGTCTTCTGCAAGAAATGACCGTTTTCGTTCCACTGGACGATCCCGTTAAAGTGATCAAATTGCGATTGCAAAACACAACGTCCGAACAGCGGAAAATATCGGTCACTTATTATGCTGAATGGGTACTAGGTGTGCACCGTGAAGGGAATGCTTCTTTCATCGTCTCGGAATGGGATTCAGAGAATAAAGTACTAATGGCACGAAATACGTATCAAGAGAATTTCCGCGACGCAACCGCGTTTTTAACGATTCATCCGCAAATGGAAGCATCGGCAGAGTGGGAGAAGGGAAACCATCAGGAAGCTGCTAGTACAAATATGGACATGACATGGACATCGGATCGCTTGGAGTTTATTGGYCGGAACGGCAGTATTGATCATCCTGCTGTCATGAACCGACTTCACTTGTCAGGCACAACAGGGCCAACATACGAGGGCTGTGGAGCTATTCAAACCAAATTCGTAATTAAGCCTAATTCTGAACAAATTGTGTACATCCTACTAGGCTGTGAGGATTCTCGTGAAACCGCGGCGGAGCTTACACAGAAGTATCGTCAAACTCTTGTTTGCGATCAGGCATACGAGGATGTGATAAAGTTTTGGGATGATGCAATGGGCACGATTAGGGTCTCTACACCTTGTCCTGAGATGGATATCATGTTGAATAACTGGTTGCTATACCAGACACTTTCATGCCGGATGTGGGCGCGTTCTGCATTTTATCAAGCGGGTGGGGCTTACGGTTTCCGGGATCAACTGCAGGATTCACTAGCGTTGCTCCATAGTCGTCCTGACCTAACACGTGCGCAAATTTTACTTCACGCCAGCCACCAGTATGAAGAAGGCGATGTACAACATTGGTGGCATGAGGAAACGCACCGCGGTATCCGTACTCGCTTTTCTGATGATTTGTTGTGGCTACCCTATGCTGTGGTCAGGTACATGGAACATACCGAAGATGAGAGCATATTGAACGAAATCGTTCCGTATCTTCGAAGCGAGTCATTAAGTGAAAAGGAACATGAACGCTATGAGCCGACCGTGTTGTCCGAGCAAAGCGGTACGATCTTAGAACACTGCTTTCGTGCACTCGACCGAGGTTTACGGTTTGGTGAGCATGGGCTGCCGCTGATCGGAATAGGAGACTGGAACGACGGGATGAGTCGTGTTGGCGCTGAAGGACGAGGCGAAAGCGTGTGGCTCGGCTGGTTCTTGGGTCTTGTTTTGTATGGAATGGCTAATTTATGTGAACAACGCAGTGAGCACGAGCGGGCAGAAAATTACAGGCGGATACAGGACAAACTGGCAGATTCACTTAACGAAAAAGGGTGGGACGGCCAATGGTTCCGACGAGCATTCACCGATTCTGGAGAATGGCTTGGTTCCATCCATAATGCGGAGTGTCGAATTGATGCAATCGCACAATCATGGTCCGTCATTTCAGGTTTGTCGCAGGCAGACAAAGCGTTGCAGGCTATGCGTTCTTTTGATCGTGAGCTTGTAGATCGCAGCTTGTCGGTAGCGCATATTCTGTATCCACCGTTTGATCAAACGGATCCAAGTCCAGGTTACATTCAGGGTTATCCTCCGGGGATCCGTGAGAACGGAGGTCAATACACACACGGTGTAATCTGGAGCATCATTGCTTGGTGTGGGCTTGGTGAAGGAGACAAAGCTTTTGAACTATTCCACATGTTGAACCCTATCATGCATACGAAAACGTCATCTGAAGTTCGAAAATATGTGGGTGAGCCTTATGTCATGTCTGCTGACGTGTATACAGAGGAGCCTCATAAAGGTCGTGCTGGATGGACTTGGTATACAKGGGCGTCAGGTTGGATGTACCAAGCCGGCATTGAATGGATTCTCGGTCTGCGCCGTAGAGGAGAACGGTTGTTCATCTGCCCAAGTATACCAAGAGAATGGCCGGAGTTTGCCGTAATCTACCGTTTCGGAAAATCTGAGTACCACATTACTGTCACAAATGTATTACAAAAGTCCAGTGGACAAACAACGTTATCGATTGATGGAAAGGCAGCCGATATGAAAGAGTTCACTACCGAGGACGGTCCTTTCATCCTATTACATGACGATAGTGAAATCCACCAAATCTTACTGTCACTATATTAAATAATGGGTCCCAATCAACGTGATATGTTGAGATACATGTTTGGTTGCTGTAAATGATGATGAAGTTCAGTCTAGTCAAAAAGATGCTGTTAATGATTACTATCACAACACCAAAAAGGTGTCCTTACTAATTAAGCGTTTATAAACACGCATATTTGATTTGGTCGCTATGCTACGAAGAACTATAGTTCATGCACAACACAACGGCAGCCGGTATTCGATCGGCTGCCGTTAACCGTTAAAGTAACGGGAGGATAATGAAGTAATTCTATGGAATATAATGACCTTCTTCACTCCATCGGCAGGTTAAAATGATGTCAACATTATTCATGACGAAAAGACATTTTGATTTGATTGAATATGTAAGCGCTTTTGCATTACGATAAGAACATGAAATAAACAAAGGGAGGTTATCCTAATGAGTGCGAGTGCTGCACAAAAGCAAGCATCTTCCGGTGGAATCCGGGTGAAAGTACAAGGTTTCGGTCGTTTCTTAAGCGGCATGGTGATGCCGAATATTGGGGCATTTATCGCTTGGGGACTGATTACGGCTTTATTTATTCCTACTGGCTGGATTCCAAATGAATATTTGGCTAAGCTCGTAGGTCCAATGATTACTTATTTACTTCCGCTCCTAATCGGGTATACGGGAGGGACGATGGTTCACGGAACGCGCGGCGGTGTCATCGCTGCCGTAACGACAATGKGGGTCGTCATTGGAACCGACATCCMGATGTTCATGGGGGCAATGATCGTAGGTCCGTTTGCCGCGTGGGTACTCAAGCAGTTCGATAAGTCGATTGAGGGTAAAATTAAATCAGGCTTCGAAATGCTCGTCAACAATTTCTCATCCGGTATCATAGGGGCAATTCTTGCTGTTCTGGCTTACAGCGTTGTTGGCCCTGCGGTACAGGTTGTGAGCAAAGCCCTTGCTTCCGGGGTGCAAGCTTTAGTCAATGCAGGCTTGCTTCCGCTAGCCAACGTACTGATTGAACCGGGAAAAGTGCTTTTCTTGAACAATGCGATTAATCACGGTGTACTGAGTCCTATTGCGCTGGATCAAGCTTCCAAAACAGGGAAGTCGATCTTATTCATGCTCGAGTCGAATCCGGGTCCGGGACTTGGCATCCTGCTTGCATATTGGGTAGTGGGACGTGGTGCAGCGAAACTCTCCGCTCCGGGTGCTGCCATTATTCATTTCTTTGGCGGGATTCATGAAATCTATTTCCCCTACATTCTGATGAATCCGCGTCTCATTCTTGCTGTAATTGCAGGCGGCGTGACGGGAACGTTCACGTTTTCCCTTTTCAATGCGGGTCTAGTTGCACCACCTTCACCTGGAAGCATTTTTGCTTACATCGCTATGGCTCCGAAAGGTGGTATGCTGCAGATTTTCACTGGCGTAATCACTTCTACGATTGTCTCTTTCGCGGTTGGCGCTTTGCTGTTGAAAACATCGAAGCAAACGGAAAGCGAGGATTTGGAACAAGCTACAGCAAGAATGAAAGAAATGAAGCAAGCCCCAGCGGCTGCAGCAGCAGAACAACAAGTGGCTAGTTCCACATCGAAACCGGCAGCAGACGTACAGAAAATCGTGTTCTCTTGTGATGCAGGCATGGGTTCAAGCGCAATGGG
Organism: Paenibacillus sp. 01T442; assembly: GCF_056398345.1. NCBI lineage: Bacteria > Bacillati > Bacillota > Bacilli > Caryophanales > Paenibacillaceae > Paenibacillus > Paenibacillus sp. 01T442. The sequence continues at coordinate 7,444 of NZ_JBFTPF010000077.1, read as the reverse complement.
AGCTTCTATTTTAAGAAAGAAATTGAAAGAAGCGGCTGTCGACGTCACGGTCGTCAACACCGCAATCAGTGAAATTCCTTCTGATGCAGATATCGTTATCACACATAAATCCTTAACGGATCGAGCACGTAATAAAGCTCCGCAAGCTGAACATATTTCGATCGAGAATTTCATGAAAAGTCCGGAATATGATGAACTTGTAAAGCGATTGAGCTAAATACCCCCATCTAACGCTGGCACTTTGCCGGCGTTATCTCCATTTTTTTCGTGAGGAGAATAATCATGAGCCTCTCCAACAGGCACCGTCAAATACTTGAGCTGTTAATGAATCAAATGGATGATATTACAGCAGGGGAAATCGCTGCCGAAATCAATGTAAGTACCAGGACCGTTCATAGAGAACTATCCGAGCTGGAGATGATCTTGGCAGCGTTTGGATTAGGATTGCAAAAGAAATCGGGTAAAGGCATTCAACTCCAAGCGGAGCCTGAGAAACTTGAAGCGTTTCGACGCATGCTGTATGGCCGGATGACAGTAGAATATTCAGCAGAAGATCGAAGGCTGATGCTGCTTTGTACACTTCTGAAGGAAGATGAGCCCGTCAAGCTATTCACCTTGGCGCATGATTTAGCTGTAACGGTTCCGACGATCACCCACGATCTCGATGAGCTGGAAAGCTGGGTCAAGAAGTCTAATCTGACCCTTGTGCGCAAAAGAGGCTATGGCGTTGAATTGAGCGGTACGGAGGGGAATAAACGCAGGATGATCGCTCAACTTGCCAAAAATGGTCTTGATGAATCGGATCTATTTGGTAAAAGCGTCGTCTCGCACTCCTTGGTAACGCAGCGCCTGCTAGAGCTGATAGGCAAAGAAAACTTTACGAAGGTAGAAGCCGCCTTGTGGGATGCCGAAGATGAGGGCTTAAGCGAGTTATCCGAGGCGGATTATACGCATCTGCTCATTCAGCTGTCGATTGCTATTGCCAGAATTCAGTTAGGCAGACAAATTGAAAATCATCCTGAACATCATTCGCTTGGTCAAAGCAAGCTGCTGAACCATACCATTGATCAGCTGACAAATGTCATTCCGATAACCTTATCGATATCTGAAATTTCCTACATGGCCGACCTGCTCAAACCCAAATCAAATCCGCATCMTAATCAGCTGCTACCCATAGATGAGTTAAGCTATATGGGAATGGTGCGGAAGCTGATCCGCAGGATGGAAAGCAGTCTGGGAGTGCCTTTCAGTGACGATCGTTCCTTACGGGAAGGGTTGCTCACCCATTTGGAGTCAGCGATTAAGCGGCTTCTCGCAGGAGCGACGATTCGCAATCCGCTGTTGACACAAATTAAAAAAGATTATGAAATCCTGTTCGATGCCATTAGGCAGTCGGTTAATACAACCATCACGGAAATTGCGATACCGGATGAAGAAGTAGGTTTTCTGGTTATGCATTTCGGTGCTTCGATTGAGAGACAGAAACAATTCAAACGTAATGTGAGGGCTATTTTAGTCTGCACAAGCGGTATAGGAACGTCCAAAATGTTGGCTGTACGCCTGACGAAGGAGCTTCCGCAAATCGATATCATCGGTCATGCTTCATGGTTTGAAGCAGCGCGTATTCCTGAGAAGGAATACGATTTGATTATATCGACCATAGATTTACCGCTCAAGCCCGATCAATATATGAAGTTGAGTCCGCTATTAACGAGAGATGAAGCTGAGAAGCTAAGGCTTTTTATTCAAAACGTGACTCTGCAAAAAGAGTCTGGTAAATCCAGCCCGTCGCAGCCGGAATTAGATTCCACAGATAGATTGCATCGAACGCAGCTCTACATTAATGAAATTGTTAACATTATTGATCCATTTATGGTGTATCACATTGAGCAAGTTTTTACAGGTTTAGAAGAGACACTGAAGGTTATATGCGGTTATGTCAGACAATCTGGAGTAATTGAAGATGTAGAGCCTATCGTTGACCTTCTGCTTGCAAGGGAAAAGTTGAGCACTCAGGTGATCCCTGATACAGGTCTTGCGCTTTTTCACATTAGAAGTGAGCAGGTAAAGAAGCCTTCCTTCACGTTGTTTCGATTAACAGAAGACTTGCCGTTAGAACGTGGAATGAAATCAGACGTGAGACAACTGCTGCTTATGCTCGGTCCTCAGGAGCTTTCCAAGGAAAGCTTGGAGGTGCTTAGTGAGATAAGCTCTTTCCTTTTGATTCCTGAGATGATCGAACTATTGAAATCGGGCAGCCAGACGGAGATCAAGCATTATTTATCCCAAGAGCTTGCTATTTTTCTAGAAAATAAAAAATAAATCGGATATGGGGAGAGATCAATAATGAATATCTTATCAATCAAAAAAGTAAAACTGAATGCGAAACCAAAAGATAAATTCGACGCGATTCGAATGGCCGGGCAATTATTAGTAGACGCCGGTCATGCATCAGCCGCTTACATCGATAAAATGCTGGAGAGAGAGCAAACCTTATCCACCTATATGGGTAATGGTCTGGCTATTCCCCACGGTACGCAGGATTCCAAATTCTTAATTGTCTCAACAGGACTGTCCATTGTTCAAATTCCAGACGGTGTGGATTTCGGGGATGGGGAGAAGGCTACCTTGGTAATTGGGATTGCAGCCGCGGGAAATGATCATCTGGATATTTTGACAAATGTTGCGATGGTTTGCTCCGAAGACGAGAATGTCGAAATGATTATGAAAGCATCGACGCCAGAGGAAATGGTGAAGATTTTTGAAAGCGGGATGGAATCATGAAGGCAGTTCATTTTGGGGCAGGAAATATCGGAAGAGGATTCATTGGTTTAATTTTGTCCCAAGCCGGTTATGAGGTGACCTTCTCAGATGTGAATGATAGCTTGGTTGAGCTGCTGCAGGAGAGAAAATCCTATACGGTTCGTTTGGCAAATGAAGCGCAAGAGACCTTCACGGTTTCAGGTGTTACGGCAATCAACGGTAAACATTTAGAGGACGTTGCTGAAGCTGTTGCACAGGCGGATTTGGTGACAACAGCCGTGGGCGTTAATATACTGAAGCATATTGCAGGCGGAATTGCCAAAGGGATCGAACTGAGGATCGAACGAGGAGCGGCGCCGCTTCACATCATCGCATGTGAGAATGCAATTGGTGGAAGTACACTGCTCAAAGAGCATGTATATGCTTTGTTAGGAGAAGAATATCGTGCGAAAGCGGTTGCTACTGTCGCTTTTCCCGATGCTGCTGTGGATCGAATCGTTCCACTTCAGCATAACGAAGATCCGCTTCAAGTTACCGTTGAGCCATTCTTTGAATGGGTTGTGGATGAATCACAAATGATGGAGGACTTCTCCCGGATTGAAGGCATCCATTATGTGAAGCATCTCGAACCCTACATCGAGCGCAAGCTGTTTACGGTAAATACAGGGCACTGCAGCGCCGCTTATCTTGGGTATCTACAAGGCTTTGTGACGATTCAAGAAGCAATGGCAAACACGCAAATTGCCTCATTGGTTCGGCATGTTATGCAAGAGACCGGATCCCTGCTGATCAAGAAGCATGGCTTTGAGCTTGCTCAACATGAGGTTTACATCGATAAAATTATAAACCGATTTATTAATCCTTATCTGACTGATGAAGTGGCACGTGTAGGGAGATCGCCGATTCGTAAATTATCCGCCAATGATCGGCTAGTCAGACCCGCTTTACAGGCTTATGAACTAGGTATGTCCCCTACTTATTTAACCATGGTGATGGCTGCTGCATTCTTATTTCATGATTCGGCGGATCCTGAAGCTGTTGAAATTCAAGCTGATTTGCGAGATATTGGCATTACACAAGCCATTTCCAAGTATACGACCATTGATAAAGACCACCCGATTCACCAGTTCATCCTGACCCACTATGAGCAATTCAAACAAACTGCGGTTTCTTAAGAAAGGGGAGTTCCCTCATGGCTAAAATGTTAACCCGACGTCTATCCGGCATTGCTGCTTCCCCCGGCATTGCGCTGGCAAAAGCTTTTCGAATAAATAATGACCATTACGTGCCTGTAGCTGGAAAGGCGGTCGATAGGGATCTAGAGATACATCGTTTCCGTAATGCTGTGGAAGAAGCCAAACAAGAGTTGGTAGAGATCAAAGATTTGACCGAACAGCGGATGGGTGCGGCAAAAGCGGAAATTTTCGAGGCCCACCTCATGTTACTGGAAGATCCTGATTATATAGATGCCATTATTGAAGGTATTAAAGACGAAGGCATGAATGCTGAATTCAAGCTGCATGAAGTTGCTAACAGCTTCATTGAAGTGCTCAGCGCCATGGATAATGAACTGCTCCGTGAGCGTGCGGTTGATGTCCGCGACATCACAGGACGTATTATGAGTAAGCTTCGAGGTGTATCGTTTGAAGCCATCGCGGCTATTAATGAGCCCTGCATTGTGATCGCTGAAGATTTGACGCCATCGGATACAGCACAATTAAATCTCGACTATGTGCTTGGATTTGTTACTGAGGTCGGCAGCCGTACTTCGCATTCTGCGATCATGGCTCGCTCCCTTGAGGTGCCTGCCGTCGTTGGTGCAGGAGAAATCGCAGCTGAGATCGTCACGGGGACAATGATAATTATTGATGCTATCGAGGGTGCTGTGCTCATTGCTCCAAATGAACAAGAGGTCGAGACGTATCAGGCTCGTAAAGCGTACTATGACCAGCGTAAAGCCCAGCTGCGCAAGCTGCTGGATCAGCCGACCCTATCAGCAGACGGACATCGAGTAGAACTTGCGGCCAACATCGGAAGTGTGGAAGATCTGCAGAAGGTGCTGGCTAACGGAGCGGAAGGGATTGGTTTATTCCGGACTGAATTCCTATATATGGGTCGCAAAACTCTGCCTAGTGAAGAAGAGCAGTTTCAGGTTTACAAACATGTATTGGAGCGTATGGACAATAAACCAGTAGTCATACGAACCCTTGATATCGGTGGAGATAAAGAACTGCCATACATGAAGCTTCCCGCAGAAAGCAACCCATTTCTTGGCTTACGTGCGGTAAGGCTGTGTTTGAATCAAAAGGATCTCTTTCGTACGCAGTTAAGAGCGCTTCTGCGAGCAAGCAGCTATGGACAATTAAAGATTATGTTCCMCATGATTGCGGTTGTGGAGGAATTACAAGCGGCCAAACAATTGCTTCTGGAGGAGAAAGCCAAGCTTATACAAGAAGGCATTCCTGTATCAGACCTCATAGAGGTCGGCATTATGATTGAAGTGCCGGCAGCGGCGTTAGCGGCGGATTTCTTAGCCAAAGAAGTCGATTTCTTTAGTATCGGAACGAATGATCTGATTCAATATACGATGGCTGCTGATCGGATGAACGAAACGGTTTCTTATTTGTATCAACCTTGTCATCCATCCATTCTTCGGTTAATACAGATGGTCATTCAAGCTGCGAACAAGGAAGGCAAATGGGTTGGTATGTGTGGAGAAATGGCCGGAGATGAAAGAGCGATTCCGATTTTGCTCGGTATGGGACTCCATGAATTCAGCATGAGTGCCAGCTCGATTTTGCCGGCCAGAGCATTATTGAAAGAAATCTCATATCAGGAGTGGGCAAGCTACACGCAGCAGATTTTAGCAATGAGTAGTCAAGCCCAAATCAACCAATTTGTAGAACAGAAGACAAGGAGTGATCTAACATGATATCTCAAACATTTACCGTCCTAAATCCATCGGGTTTTCATGCGCGCCCCACAAAAGTGTTCGTTCAAAAGGTAGGCAAATTTCCCTGCAAAGTGAATGTAATCAAGGGAGAGAAAAAGGTCAATGGCAAAAGCTCGCTGAGTATGTTGACGCTTGGCATTCAACAGAACGATGAAGTGACGCTGGAAGTGGACGGCGAGCAAGAGGAGCAAGCCATTCAAGAGCTTGGAGCGCTGCTGATTCATATTTTTGAAGAATAAGCAAGTCGTGTAAATAAATAGAGCCAGCAAGTAGATGCCGCTTTAACGGGGCGCAAGCTTGTTGGCTTCTTTTAATCACTTCGAACGTTCCATTCACCGGATACCCAAACACGGTGGACTTCCAGCGGAGTACATCGGGATTAGACAGATGCATAATCTCCTTAAGGAAGGCGGGCTGATCCAAATCGTTGTAACGTCCTGTCGCTCGTTCCAAGTTCCCTTGCCACTACTTGTATATCGAGGCGACCCGGAGCTAAGCTGCGTTTCAGGATCGCGATGTGAGACATAGCGGTCAATTTGCTTTTTCTGTGACTATGACTATGGTGCTTATAATGTTTTCCAATCTGGGCACGTTCAACTTGGAAAACATGGTGGTCTTTGGAACCTAGATTAACAACAACGTTTATACTTTTCTTTATCTATCGTAAATAAGAAAACCTTTCCAGATAGCCCTTGAGGTCACCATCACACACACAACAACACGGTTAAAAATGTCGGATAACAAGAACATTGTCCGAATTTCTTCCTCCTCCTCCCCTAATATAATTGTCGGGTGACAAGAACATTATCTCATTAGAGGCCGCGTAAATCGCGGCTTTTTTGTTTTATGGGATAGGGTCGGAGACTTTTTTGCTGGCCATCCGATCGGTTGCCTTTAACGGGCAGTTTAACTGGGGTGGTGGGGCACTCGAGAGCTCGTAGGGTTCGTTTTTTTTTATTTCCTAAAACTAATACACAATTTTTGATAAGCATGCTATTCTAGTAAGGTATATATTACAATTCGAGTGATCTCGTCTAAGTGACCCACTTTGCATCGGTCGCTTCTGCGTTAAAGTTACGATTTAAAACTTTATCGTCTTCTTGTTGCTGAGTGGAAAGGCGAATAATCATAATAGAAAAAAAGAAAGGATGTGCAGATTCTTGTCTTATGTGACACCAGCGCAAGATGTATACTATAATGATTTAAATATTTTCACTGCATATAAAATCTATGAGATTGTGAAAGAAAACCAAGATACTATTTTATTAATGAATGATAAAGGAGAAATAGATGAACTACATAAATCATTGATTCATGGAAGGTATCCCACTTATAAAATGGCTGTCATTCATAACAATCTTTTTCTTTGGATATGTTTTAAATTTATTGAAACAATCCGCAAAACAATTGTGCAAAGAAAGCGAATAATTAAAATTAAAACATTTAAGTAAAATAACCCTTTATAAATGATTGCTCTTTATAGAAGGGATTAACCCCATAGAGAAGTTAAGTGAGTGTAACAAGATTGAAATCTTATTTTCATGTGGCATTAATGAATCAAGCCTAAAATTCGCCCCCCTTTTTAAATATAAAACTTAGACCCGTAGCCTGTTGCTGGGGGTTTCTTTTTGCTATTCAACGAATTAATCGTAATTCAAAGACTTGTGTATAAAATTACATGTTCTAAGGGAAAATACCAAGAAAATCCAAGTAGGAGTAGTTATGCCT
>NZ_JBFTPF010000076.1:0-23882 GCF_056398345.1 Paenibacillus sp. 01T442 | reverse complement strand
GATGGTGGCAATGGGGATAAGAAGAAGCACAATTAAGTAGCCTATAAGCACGGATCGAACCGTCGCTTTGAAAACCTTGTTACGCATGGAACACCACCTATTCTCATAAAACATACCAACTTACTTGGTTTTATTAAAATGACTATAACAGCGACAGGATTATTCTGTCAATACGTATTTTTCGGTAAAATGACTGATGTTAAGTCTTTATTTTTGCATATAATAGTACAAAGACATTTTCCGAAAGTGAAAAGGGATCGATAAGAAAGTAATTAACAATTTTTATGAGAAAAGTTTGGGTAAATAAGTAAAACATACGTTGACACAAGTACCATCCCATGATAAGATTGGTTTACATTTTAATTCCGAGTAAGTAGATAAGATTAATATGAGTAAKGAAAGGGAGTTACCATCATGGAGCATGCCATCACGATTCAAAGCGACAATGTCGAATTAGCTGCAACTTTACATTACCCTACACAGCAACCTACAGCGGTTCAAGCAGATTGTCAGCGTTGGCCCTTGATTATCATTTGTCACGGATTTATTGGGAGTCGAATCGGTGTTGACCGGCTTTTTGTAAAGGCAGCTCGCTCTTTCAGTGCACAAGGCTATTTTGTACTTCGTTTTGATTATGGAGGCTGTGGCGAGAGTACAGGGGATTATGGCGCAGGTGGGTTAGATGTACTCATTGAACAGACTAGACGAGTTATTGATTATGGTGTTTCTATTGATTGTGTGGATCTGAGCAGAGTTATACTACTTGGACATAGCTTAGGCGGTGCCGCGGCAGTGTTAACAGCAGCGAAGGATCATCGCGTGAAAACGCTTGTCCTTTGGTCAGCTGTAGCCCATCCACACAACGATATTATGCGAATCGTCGGCAAGAACGAATACGAGAAACTGCCGCTAGGTGGTACGATCGATCATCATGGCTATAAACTAACAAGTCGATTCTTCGAATCATTATCGCAGCATCAACCGTTTGAACAATTACGTAAATTTACTGGCGATGTATTTGTCGTTCATGGAACTGCAGACGAAACCATACCTGTCGATTATGCGCCGTTATATCAGAAGATGTTCTGGCTGCGCAAAGAAGGTCAATGTGACCTGGAGCTCGTGTATCAAGCGAATCACACGTACTCGACGACACCATCAACGACTGAATTGCTGGAGAAAACGGAAAATTGGCTGAACTATACGTACAAACGAAACAAAGAGTGGAATGATTGGACAATATAAATGAGTTGGAGGCATGACGATGGCGAAACCACTGGAATTAGATGAAATTTGGGTAGAGCGAATTAAACAAATTTTAGATGGACTAGAATATGGTTCTGTACAAATTGTGGTTCATGATGGCAAGATTACACAGATTGATAAAACAGAAAGAAAAAGATTTGAGACGACGGCTGTTCCACAAGCTCAAGCTACATTACAAGCTGTGAAATCGACGACCAAACAAAAGAGTAAAGTTTAGCTATGATATTGCACTTATCCACTAGCCCTCATTCATTGGAATGGKGGCTGTTTTCATTCGTCAGAAGACGTATACTAAGGAGGAGTAGGAKCGAGATTTGGAAGGAGAATCTTATGCGTAAAGGTCACTTTATTTGGGAAGATGCGCAGGGAATCAAACACTATGTGTACGAGTGGCTACCTTCGGAAGACGTGGGATTCAAGGGGATTGTGCAGATCGCACACGGGATGGCAGAAACGGCCGCCAGATATGAGCGGTTAGCTCAAGTTCTGACTGAGAACGGATACGCTGTCTATGCGAATGATCACTTGGGACATGGCCAAACAGCGGGTTCTCTAGAAGCCCTGGGTAAGTTTGGCAAGGATAGCTTTCATGCCATGGCTGATACAATGGGGGAAATTACATCACAAATTCGTACGCGGTATGAAGAGTCTAACCTACCATTATTTATGTTAGGGCATAGCATGGGGTCATTTTTAACGCAGTACTACATTGGATCTTATTTGGAGCGATACCCTACACATGTTCAAGGGATTCTATTGTCTGGTTCGAATGGAAAAGAAGGCCCAGTCCTACAAGTTGGAATTGGGATTGCAACGTTGGAAGCAGCTTTAAKAGGAGATCATTTTCGCAGTGTACTGTTGACAGCACTATCTTTCGGATCGTTTAATACGAAGTTCAAGCCGAATCGTACACCGTTTGATTGGTTGAGTCGAGATGAGCGAGAGGTCGATGCTTACATAAATGATCCGTATTGCGGTAGCGTTTTTACATCGGGATACTTTAGGGATTTCTTCAAAGGTTTAGTGGAAATACATAAATTTGACCATTTGGCTCGTATTCGTAAGGAGATTYCAATTTATATTTTCTCGGGTGAAGAAGATCCAGTTGGCGGGCAAGGGAAGGGAGTTCGCAGCTTAATTAAGACCTACGAGAAGCTGGGGATACATGATATCAGCTATAAGTTATATCCAGGTGGCAGGCATGAGATGTTGAATGAAATTAACCGCGAAGAGGTCATGCAAGATATTGTTGCTAGATTAGATAGTTGGATCGCAAAGTGAAATACGCTGTTCCTTATCGGCCTGATGGCTTATGGGAACAGCTTTTTTGGTGTTGGTGKGGAAAAGTCACAGAATGTGTTCACTAGTTGCTATTTCGCGTTCCGTACGAGTTGTGCACGAATGCCTTCACGATCGATTTGTATCCAGTATTCTACGATTTTGCTATGCTCTACGCGATAAACAGCACTAGCGATTTCGATGATTGGTTTTCCAGTCGGCAGAAAGCCATCAACTTCTCCAATATGTATACCCGTTTGCTTCCAGCGTACATAGACACGATCTTCTTGGGCGAGGAGCTCCTGAACTTCTAAATKGAAAGTGCCGTAAGCGTCAAGCATTTCTCGAACATGCTCAGCGTAATTCATCGGGGTCCGATGGACGGTTGTTTCGTTTTCAGCTGTCATCTGATGGGCTAGAACCTGGTCGGCCATATAATCATGGGCTGCATCAGGCTGCTGTCCAGAGCGGACGAGTTGGAAAAATTGTTGCACGACGTCTCTTGACGATAAAGACATAGGGGTAGCTCCTTAGTTTGAAATATGAGTGACTGGTAGAAAAGTATAGGGTATTGCAGGTGGAAGTGCAAGCGGCATATGAGAATGCCATGAGTCAGGTAACTTTCAAAGGTAGTATGTTAAACTACTATAAGTGCGTCAAGTACGCCATCAAATTTGGGTTCTATGAACAACCTATATATATAGATGAAGGAGGCTCCAATTTATGAAGCATCTTACCTCAGATCGAGTTAAAATCCCGCTAGGATTCTGGTCTGCTTTACGTGAATTGGGGATTTCCCCTCACGATATTGCTCGCCAAGCGCAATTGCCACTAACCATTATTACGGAACCAGAAGTCAGCACTAGCCAATATTTCGCGATCTGGCAGGCTTATTCCGATCTTATTGGCGACAATGCTCAAGGAATTATCAAGCTTGTGACTGCCTTTGAAACAGCCAAATACCCACCGTCCGTCTTAGCGACTTACCACGCTCGTGACTATCGCGACGCATTAAACCGAATGGTTCGTTATAAGCAAATGTGCCCGCCTGAAAGCTTACATATCACCGAGGAGGGAGAGAACTGTGTAATCGAACTAAATTGGCTGACGACAGAGCAAGCCGGTCCTCCAGTATTGGTCGGTATTACACTGGCATATCTACTGGAACTCGGGCGCCGAGGTACTGGTCAACCTTTAACGGCGAGATTCGTCGAATTTGCACTTCCCATGGGCGATTTACAAGTACTTGAAGCATACTTTGGTTGCCGCGTCGGGGTTGGTTCGCAAAATAACCGTTTGACATTACATCGAAGGGATTTGGAGCGCCCCTTTGTTTCGTACAACGAAGAATTGCTGGAGATGCTGACTCCTGTTCTTGATCAATCCTTGGATGAGCAGCAGTTTAGACGCTCTATTACTGAGATGGTCAAATGGATCTTGAAGCGTAGTCTAACAGCAGGATGTCCCGACATTCATACTGTCTCGAAGGAATTAGGTATGAGTGATCGAACATTACAGCGTCGGCTAACAGATGAAAATACGAGCTTCCAGCAACTATTGACTCAAGTTAGACATGAACAGGCCAGGGAGTACTTGGCAGACCCCTCGTTCGAAATTAAAGAAGTGGCTTTCTTGATCGGATATGAAGACCAGAATTCATTCTACCGTGCCTTCCGGATGTGGGAAGGGGAGACTCCTTCCAATTGGCGTGCGGCCAACGTAACCTTTGCTGCTAAGAACTAATAGGTGCATTTTTTATAATTTGGCGTGTTATGCAAGAACTTAGGCGCAATAGGCTAGTTACGAAACAATCCAGACCAAGTAATATTATCCCTATCCGGGCCCAGTATTTCATATAAAAGGAGACAAGCATAATGGATATGGGATTAAACAATAAAACAGCTTTAGTTACAGGATCTACAAAGGGGATTGGTAGAGCGATAGCCATTGAACTTGCCAAAGAAGGTGTGAATGTCCTCATTAATGGACGGAACTTTGAAGAGGTTGAGCGTATTGTTCAAGAAATGAAGTTGGAATTTCCAACTACCTCACCTCAAAATGCGACTGCCGATATTGTGGATATTATGCAACGAGAGGCTCTATTTAAAAAATACCCCGACATTGATATCTTAGTGAATAATATGGGGATATATGAAATGATGCAATATGAAGACGTTGACGATGAAATATGGGAGAAGTACTTCCGTACCAATGTTCTAGCTGCAAATGGGTTATCTAAGTTTTATTTACCTAAAATGTTGAAAAATGATTTTGGTCGCATTATTTTTATCGCGAGTGAAGAAGCAATGATGCCGTCTGGACAAATGCCACAGTATTGTATGACGAAATCAATGCTATTATCATTGTCAAAAAGCTTATCTAAATTAACAAGAGGAACAGAAGTTACCGTCAATTCGATCATGCCAGGACCAACACTCTCTGAAAATGTGCATCAAATAATTGAAAGTATGTATCCGAATGAAGATATGACTTTTTCAGAAAAAGAGAAACAATTGATGTCTACAATCTTACCGCAATCAGAAATCCAACGATTTATCAATCCTATTGAAATAGGAAGACTAGCTACGTTCGTATGTAGCCCGTATGCTTCCGCATTTAAAGGTTCTCCGATCCGTATGGATGGGGGGATGGTACCTACTATTTTTTGATAGTTTAATATGCAGATTAAATATAAAAAGAACCTTGAATTTGATCTCAAGGTTCTTTTTATGATTATATTGAAAATAATAGTAAAACTCGAAAGCAGAGATGAAAACTTGCATCCCATTAACTTCTCATTATGATCCATCATTTATATAGGGGGGCTTGTGCGTGAACACAAGTAAGAAGAAGGTGGCCAATACCGAAGCAAACAGAGAAACGGCTCCAGTTCTTGGAAAACGCGCCTTGAACCGAGCYTTGCTTGAGAGACAATTGCTGCTGGGGCGAGTTCATCTACCAGCGCTGGCTGCGATTGAACATTTAGTTGGTTTGCAGGCCCAAGCACCGAATCCTCCGTATTATGGTTTGTGGACACGGCTTGAAGGATTTCGACAGGAAGAACTTAGCCGGTTACTTGAAGAAAGGAAGGTGGTGCGCATCGCGATGATGCGCTCTACGATTCACTTGGTGTCGGCTCGTGATTGTTTGGAGTTGCGACCCTTGGTACAATCAGTCCACGATCGAGGTTTTGGCGGTGCTTACGGCAAGAGTCTCGACGGTTTAGATGCACAGGCGCTAGCTGCCGCAGGGAGAGCACTTGTCGAAGCAAAGCCGATGACATTTAGCGAACTCGGCAAGCAGCTAAATGAAGAGTGGCATGACCGGGATCCGGATGCTCTCGCAGCTGCCATCCGGACTTTGGTGCCACTTGTTCAAGTACCGCCACGCGGACTTTGGGGTCAAAGCGGCCAAGCATTGCATACGTCAGCAGAACTCTGGTTAGGATCGTCCCTCACTTCCGAACCGAAGATTGCGTTAATGATCCAACGCTATTTGTCTGCCTTTGGCCCAGCTTCAGTCAAGGATATGCAGGCATGGTCGGGACTAACTAGCCTGCGCGAGGTAATCGAGAAGCTTCGACCTGATCTCATCTGCTTTCGTGACGAGCAGGGGAATGAACTGTTCGACCTGCAAGATGCTCCGCGACCCGACCCTGACATTGCGGCCCCAGCACGATTTTTGGGCGAGTTTGATAATATCCTATTGTCGCATGCGGATCGGTCGCGAATTATTGATGACACTTATCGAAATCGGGTATTCACAAAGAATGGCATTATTCGATCAGTTATCCTCATAGACGGCTTTGTTGGTGGGTTATGGAATCTCAAGCGGGGGAGCGGAATAGCAACACTCACCATTGAACCCTTCAGGAGGTTATCTTCTCAGGAACAAGATGAAATAGCATTTGAGGGGGCTAACCTGTTGAAATTTGCAGCGGTAGACGACCAGACCCACGAAATCCAATTCATAACATAGGCAATTCCTTCAGCGAGCACAACGAATACATGGTCTCGAAAACCAAAATGGATCAGCTAGTAGGAATTAATTTACAATTTGCTTGAAACATTTGGGAACGATGGTCCGTTTAAGAGTTGTGTGAGTTGTTGATGCTTTTKGGGTTAGAAGGGGGAGCTGTAGTGAGAAGAGTAATAAGTATAATACTGATGTCGGTTCTAGGATTAAGCTTCATGATGGTCTTCCATTCTTCAAATGTATATGCTTGCTCTTGTGCTCAGCCTCAAGCTGTGAAAGATCAATTTAGTCGATCGGAAGCTGTTTTTTCTGGGAAAGTGCTTGAAGTGAAGGAGCAAAAAAACGTAAACGGAAGTATGACCAAAGCTGCGCTATTCGACGTAAGTCGTATATGGAAAGGCGGCACTGAATCTCAAATTATTATTCATACGGGAAGCGGTGGCGGGGATTGTGGAATTAATTTTGAAAAAGGCAAAGAATATTTGGTTTATGCTGCGCCATCATCGATGTATGGAGGTAAAGAGTTGCTTGTTACCATTATTTGTAACAGGACGGTTGCTTTAAATCAAGCGCAAGAGGATCTGGCTGTATTAGGTGAGGGGAAAATTCCTACGGAACAAGTTCAACTTGAAGGTGAACTGTCACGGATCCAACCTGCTATCTGGGTTGCGATAGTTGGATTCGTTGTGTTAGTTACGATGCTTTTCTTAGTTCGGCGGCGAAAATGGAGAAAGTAATGAATAAGCAGTCCCCTTCACGCAATGCGAAGGGGGCTGCTTGTTGCTGCTGGCGTTAAGCTAGCAGCTTCTTAAACTCCTCGGTCAGCAGCGGCACGACCTCGAACAGATCGCCGACGATACCGTAGTCGGCAACTTTAAAGATCGGCGCCTCCGCATCCTTGTTAATCGCGATGATGACGCGCGATGAGCTCATCCMCGCCAAATGTTGAATGGCGCCGCTAATGCCGCACGCGATGTAAATTTCCGGCGTCACAACTTTGCCGGTCTGGCCGATCTGCATCGCGTACTCGCAGTACCCCGCGTCGCAAGCCCCGCGGGAAGCTCCAACAGCGCCGCCTAAGACGGCAGCCAGCTCTTCGAGCGGCTGGAACCCATCGGCGCTGCGCACGCCCCGACCGCCGGAGACGACGATCTTGGCTTCAGCCAAGTCGATGGCGCCGGACGTTTTACGCACGACCTCCCGGACGATGCTGCGCAGGGAGGGAGCGGGGTAGGCAACATCGATGATCGCAGCTTGACGCGAAGCGTCAGGCTCTGAGGCTGCGATGTTGTTGGGTCTTACCGTGACGACCCAAGGCGCAGCCGGGTCGGTAAACGCTTTCTTCTCGACAGCTTTGCCTGCGTAAAGCGGTCGGGTGAACAAGACGTTATCGCCGCTGYGTTCAATGGCGGTAACGTCAGAGATTTGGCCGGCTGCAAGCGAAGCGGCAGCCAATGGGGCAAGGTCTCGGCCCATCGCCGTATGGCCGAAATAAATCGCGTTTGGTCCGGCAACRGCGGTCACGGCCAACAAGGCACTGAGATAGGCATCCGAGCTATAACTCTCAAGTTGAGGATCCTCGACAACGTAGACGGTGTCTGCGCCATAAGCAGCGAGCTCACCAGCTAACGCTTTGGTGCCAGCGCCACCGAACATAACGGCAGCAAGTGTATCACCATCAGCAGCAGAAAGCTGTGCCGAACGTAGGGCCTCAAAGGATACTTGACGAAGCTTGCCACTGCGAGCTTCAGCAACTACAAGAAATTGTTTAGCCATCGATATAGCCTCCTAAGTTATTATAGTTTCGGCTGCATTTAGATCACTTTGGATTCGTTACGTAGTGCTTGAACGAGCTCAGTTACTTGGTGGGCAAGCTCACCTTTGAGGATGCGGCCAGCTTGACGCTCGGGCGGGAGGGATAACGCCAGTCGAGTCGTTTTGGCAAGAATGGCATCCGCACCAGAAATATCATCAAGGGTTAAATGTTGGAAAGGCTTTTTCTTTGCTTTCATAATCCCAGGAAGGGAGGGATATCTAGGTTCATTTAGGCCTTGTTGGGCTGTAAATAGTGCAGGGAGTGGTACCTCGATCACTTCGATATCGCCTTCGGCATCGCGGTGAACATGCGCTGTTTCTCCTGTAATTTCCAGCTTAGTAATCGAAGCGACATGAGGCAATCCAAGTAGATTAGCAAGACGAATGGCTACTTGACCTGCACCATTATCAACGGAGAAGTTACCGCCTAGCAGGAGGTCGACAGTCTGGCTGCGTAAATACGCTGCCAAAATTTCAGCAATTTCGAATTCGTCCCCGAGGATTCGATCATCGGTTATCAAAACAGCCTCGTCAGCACCCATCGCGAGAGCAGTTCGCAGTGCTTCCGCCGTGCGATCAGGTCCGATCGATAGCAGTGTCACTTTACCGCCATGCTCATCTCGCAGTTGTATCGCTTGCTCTACCGCATACTCGTCGTACGGATTGATGACGAACTTCGCGCCATCCTCTTGAACAACGCCATTTTGCAAGACGATTTTCTCCTCTGTATCAAACGTTTGCTTCAATAATACAAAAATGTCCATAGTCAAGCTCCCTCCTGAATATACATGAAATAGAGACTCTTTCTCGCTTGCTGAACGCTTGAATTATGACTCAATGCCTTTAATGAAAAAATCAAGCGTAGGACCAACCTGTGCAGTTAATGAATACTTTTGCCCGGAAATCAGCCAAGAGGTGACGACTTCATCCATACCTCCAAAAATAAGAAGTCTCACCAGCTTCACATCCAGATCCGCACGGAAGCTGCCGTCATTCTTTCCTTTTTCTAATATATTTTCAATGAGGATAATATATCTMTTTAGAGCAAGACCAATCTCTTTACGAAGCTCCAAATCACTTTGACGAAGTTCAATTTGGGTGAGGTAGGCMATATGAATGTTATTTTCCAGCTCGCTAAAATGAATCTCACAGATTTTGYGCAACGCATCCTTCGGGCTCGTGCTTTCTCGAACGGCCTCATTGAATTTCTCGACAAGCTCGCCTAATTTCTCTTGGAAAAGACTAGTTAAGATATCCTCCTTCTTCTTGAAGTACAGATAAATGGTGCCATCCGCGACGCCGGCTTCTTTGGCAATGCGAGAAACTTGGGATTTATGAAACCCGTTTTCCGCAAATACTTTCATCGCGCCTTCGAGAATCGCATAATACTTGTCTGGTTTTTTGCCACTTGTCAAGGAGATCACCTCGGTGTTAGAATACAAATATCGGTGAATGAATACTCATTCATTTTCGTAATTTCATCATAAAATACGTAGTACGCCTTGTCAACGACTTATTCCGCTTAACCAAGCAGTAGGGAGGTTTGTCGGCTTACTCTTCACATGGAAGCAGGTTTCTACTCTTATTCAAAAAGGGACTCATGGAATTTGCTTTTTTGCGATCCACGAATGTAAGCGTTAACAAAATAAATAAAAGGAGGGTCCTCCATGACCGGTACACTGATTCAGTTTCTCCTTTTTCTGGCGGTTACGGGTTTGGCACTCTACGGGTTCGGCCGGGTTGTGTATCACCGATATTTATACATTCAGTTGGGGAAATCGGTGGATTTGAAGAAGGAAGCTAGCTTAAGGCTCAAGGGCTTTGCGGTTCAGGTGTTTGGCCAGACGAAGTTATTGAAGGATAAAAAGAGCGGCATTATGCATATCGTGATTTTTTATGGCTTCATAATTCTACAGCTAGGTGCATTGGACCTTATTTTAAAAGGATTAATTGACCGAGGGTTACCTGTCCCGGGTTATGACTATTTCACCCTCATGCAGGAAGTGACGGTCGGGTTGATTGTGTTAGCCATGGGCTATGCGACCTATCGACGCTATATCGAGAAGCTCAAACGCCTTAAACGAGGCTGGAAGCCAAGTATTGTCGTGTTTTTTATCATGTTCTTGATGCTGTCTGTCGTTATAAGCGGTGGGTTTGAACGTATTCGTGAGGGGCTTCCAGCATCAGGCTTCGCTCCGCTGACATCGGTTTGGGCGGCCTTATTCGATGGGATCTCAACATCAGCGGCGACGGTGGGCTTCTATGCAGGCTGGTGGATGCACTTGTTGATTCTGTTATCTTTCCTTATCTATGTGCCGCAGTCCAAGCATTTTCACATTATTACCGCTCCGATTAATATACTTTTGCGACGCACAGAGCCGACAGGTAAGCTCGCATCTCTGAATTTGGAGGATGAAGACGCCGAGACATTCGGGGTTGGAAAGATTGAGGATTTTACGCAAAAGCAGATGCTGGATTTCTACTCCTGTGTGGAATGTGGTCGTTGTACGAGCGTGTGTCCCGCTAATACGACAGGGAAGCTGCTGTCGCCGATGCACCTCATTACAAAGCTGCGCGATCATTTGACGGAGAAAAGTGCAGCCATTACCTCAAAGTCGCCCTGGGTACCTGCCATGGTATTCGCACCAGAATCGCAAGGGAACGCGCTCGAAGTGGAACTCATTGGAGGTGTGATCACCGAGGAAGAGCTGTGGGCTTGTACAACCTGTCGAAACTGTGAAGATCAATGTCCAGTTGCGAATGAGCATGTGGATAAAATCATCGATATGCGCAGGCACTTGGTGCTGACGCAAGGCAGTATGCCGCATGACGGGCAACGCGCACTGCAGAATATCGAAAGACAAGGCAATCCTTGGGGAATTTCCCGCAATGATCGAGTGAAATGGGTCAAAGAGGTTGACCCGGAAGACGAACTTCAAGTGCGAACTGTAAAGGAAAATCCAACCTTCGAGTATTTGTTCTTTTTGGGCTCGATGGGTGCCTATGATAATCGCAGTCGTAAAATAACACATGCATTCGTGAAATTAATGAAGGAGGCTGGTATCTCTTTTGCCATATTAGGAAATGAGGAGAAAAATTCTGGTGACACTCCGCGTCGGATGGGGAATGAATTCTTGTTCCAACAGCTGTGTGCGGACAATATCGCTACGTTTCAAAAGTACAAGGTAAAGAAGATCGTCACGACGTGCCCGCATACGTATCACACGTTCAAAAATGAGTATTCCGAATTTGGCTTACTTGCAGAGGTTTTTCATCATACAGAATTGCTGGATCAATGGGTGAAAGAAGGACGCTTGACTCCGCAATATGAGGTCAAAGAACGCATAACATACCACGATTCTTGTTACTTAGGTCGTTATAACGAAGTGTATGAAGAGCCCCGTAATGTGTTGCGGGCGATTCCTGGCGTGGAACTTGTGGAACAAGCGCGTTCTCGTGAGAACAGCATGTGCTGTGGAGCGGGCGGAGGCATGATGTGGATGGAGGAAACGGCGGGTACTCGTGTAAATGTGGCGCGTACGGAGCAACTTCTGAGTGTCAAGCCAACGGTGATTTCCTCGGCGTGTCCTTATTGTTTGACGATGGTGGAGGATGGTACGAAGCTGAAAGAAGTAGAAGAGCAGGTGAAAGCACGGGATATTGCGGAAATTCTGGCACAATCGGTGTTTGGTCTATCGAAAAACTTTTAGGAGATGATCTCATGACAACTATTCGTACGGCAGCGGTAATCGGTTCGGGTGTAATGGGTTCCGGAATTGCAGCGCATTTGGCCAATGTAGGTATTCCTGTTTTATTGCTCGATCGTGTGCCTGAACAGTTAACACCACAAGAGGAAGCAGCAGGCCTTACACTAGATCACCCTAAAGTGCGGAATCGTTTCGCAGTAAGTGCCATGGAAAAGCTCGGCAAGACAAACCCGGCTCCTTTGTATAGTGAAACTTTTGCCTCACGGATCACACCAGGGAATATCGAAGATGATTTGGCTAAGCTGAGCCAAGTGGATTGGATTGTCGAGGTTATTATCGAAAATCTACAGGCGAAACAAGAGCTTATCGCTCGGATTGAAAAGGTGTGGAAGCCCGGCACGATCGTTTCGTCGAATACATCAGGGATTTCGATAAATGCCATGGTAGAGAACGCTGGGGCAGCATTCAAGAAACATTTCCTTGGGACGCATTTCTTTAATCCTCCGCGCTACATGAAATTATTGGAAATTATTCCGAATGAGCAAACGGATCCAGCCATTATMGCGAGTATGAGTGATTTTTGTGAGAAGAAGCTTGGTAAGGGTGTTGTGCAAGCGAAAGATACACCTAATTTTATAAGTAATCGGATTGGTACTTACGGGTTGCTGATTACTCTACGAGAAATGCTGGCCAAAGGTTATACGGTTGAAGAAGTCGATGCGGTGACAGGACCTGCCATGGGACGGCCGAAAAGCGCGACATTCCGCACGCTGGACCTTGTTGGTCTCGATACATTCGTGCATGTGGCGAACAATGTGTTTGATCTCGTGACAGATCCTGCCCAGAAGGATGTCTTCGATACCCCTGTTATATTGAAAGAAATGGTTGCCAAAGGCTGGATAGGTGAGAAACAGGGGCAAGGCTTTTATAAGAAAGTGAAATCGGCTGAGGGGAAAGAAATTCAGGCTTTGAATTTGGAGTCGATGGAATACGCGGTAGTCCGTAAAATAAGCTCAGCGTCCTTGGAGGCGGCCAAACAAACAAAGGGGACAGTTGGGAAACTGAAAGCCTTACTCGGTACGAAGGATCGGTATTCGGAGTTGGCGTGGAACATTTTGAAGCCAGTTTTGTTGTACGCTGCGGAGAAGCTCGACGARATCGCGGATAACATTGTTGATATCGATAATGCGCTCAAGTGGGGATTTAATTGGGAGTTGGGTCCTTTTGAAACATGGGACGCAATTGGGTTGAAGCGTTCTGTGGAACGCATGGAAGCGGAAGGCAGTAGCGTGCCTGAGTGGGTAAAAGCGTGGATGGATGCGGGTCATGACAGTTTCTATGAGCGGAAAGAGGGTCGAACCTTTGCAATCTTGAACCAGGAGCTTGGCGAGGTGGAATCACGGTCAGAAATCATTTCGCTGGCGTCTCTCAAGCAGCAAAACAAAGTCATTCGCTCGAATAGCGGAGCTAGTTTAATCGATATTGGTGATGACGTTGCTTGCCTGGAGTTCAACTCTCCGAATAATGCAATCGGGGCCGATATTCTCACGATGATTCAGCAAAGTGTTGATGAGGTACGTAGTAACTATCGGGGGCTAGTTGTAGCCAATGAGGGTAAAAATTTCTGTGTTGGCGCGAATCTGATGCTCCTGTTGATGGAAGCTCAGGACGGCGAATGGGATGAAGTGGATGGGATCATTCGATTATTCCAGAACGCGATGCTGAAGCTGAAAAGACTGGATAAACCGGTTGTCGCTGCTCCCCATAAAATGACGCTCGGTGGCGGCGTAGAGGCCTGCATGCCAGCGGATCAAACGATTTTCTCGGCGGAGACGTATTACGGACTCGTTGAAACAGGTGTTGGACTCATTCCTGCGGGAGGCGGCTGCAAAGAGTTAGCGTTGCTGGCCAGTCAACAAGTGAGAGACCCTGAGGTCGATTTACAGCCATGGATTAATGCAGCGTTCGAGACAGTGGCGATGGCGAAGGTGTCGACGAGCGGCTATGATACGAAACGTCTAGGGTATATGCGAGCGCAAGATTCCGTAGTCGTCAATCCGGATCATCGGATTTATGAAGCGAAGCAAGCTGTTCTAAGGATGGACGCAGCAGGATATGCACCTCCAGCGATTGAGAAAATACGTGTCGTGGGCGAGAACGGGAAGGCGGTTATGCAGGTCGGTGCGTACACGATGCTGAAAGGCGGCTACATTAGTACGCATGACCAATTGATTGCTAATAAACTGGCGCATGTGTTAGCGGGTGGGAATGTACCTGCGGGGACGTTGGTGACGGAGCAATATATGCTGGATTTGGAGCGCGAGGCGTTTTTGAGCTTATGTGGTGAGATCAAGACGCAGCAGCGGATGCAGTTTATGCTATCGAAGGGGAAGGCTTTGAGGAATTAGCATATTTAAGGTGACTTATCTCTAACGCATAACTCCGAAGGGGAACGTAGAGACGCTATTTATTCCTTTTAATCCCATTTCGTGGAGAAAGGGAACGTGGGTGAACTATTTGTTCAAAAAGCGAGAATTTGGCCATCATTTCGATTAATTAGCGTACCTACGATCCCTATCGCGTCAAAATGAGCAGATTTCGCCTGAAATAGCGTACTCTCGTTCCCTTTCGGGACGAGAGAGAGGCTGAGAGTATACGTTGTACCGCAAGAAATGCATGAGTTTCGCTTAATTGAATACCCAACTATACCTAATGAGGTGAGCTCGATGAAGGAAGCCGTCATTGTATCCATAACTCGCACCGCCGTAGGGCGTGCGAAAAAAGGCAGTTTCGCGCAAACACGCGCGGAAGATCTAGGCAAAGCCGTACTCGAAGAAGCAGTACGGCGAGTGCCTGGTCTCGACAAAGGTGATGTCGAGGACATCATTATCGGGTGCGCGATGCCCGAAGGCGAGCAAGGGCTGAACTTCGCCCGCACGATGTCGCTGTATGCGGGCTTTCCTGTGACCGTGCCGGCGATCACGGTCAATCGTTTCTGTTCCTCCGGCTTGCAAGCCATCGCTTATGCGGCGGAGCGCATCATGCTCGGCCACGCCGAGGTGATCATCGCCGGAGGCGTGGAGAGCATGAGCCACGTCCCGATGACGGGCTTCAAGCTCTCGCCGCATCCGCGGCTGGTCGAGACCATGCCCGAGGTGTACATGGGCATGGGGCATACGGCCGAAGCCGTCGCGCAGCGGTTCGGCATCTCGCGCGAGGCGCAGGATGGCTTCGCGACGCGCAGCCATCAGAAAGCGGCGGCGGCCATCGCGGCCGGCCGCTTCACGGATGAGATCGTGCCGGTGAGCACGAGCGTGAAGGGCGTAGACGAACGAGGCAAAGCCTACGTTCGCGAGTACGTGTTCGCCACGGATGAGGGCGTTCGCCCCGATACATCCGTGGAAGGGCTTAGCAAGCTGAAGCCTGCGTTCAGCTTGGGGGGCACTGTGACGGCGGGCAATGCGTCACAGACGTCGGACGGCGCAGCGGCGGCCGTGCTGATGAGCCGAGAGCGCGCGGAAGCACTCGGGCTGAAGCCCATGGCGACGTTCCTGTCCTTCGCACTTTCCGGTGTGGAGCCGAAAATTATGGGGGTTGGCCCTGTCAAAGCCATTCCGAAAGCGCTGAAGATGGCGGGTATTTCCCAAGATCAAGTCGATCTCTTTGAGATTAATGAGGCCTTTGCTTCACAGTGCGTTCATATCGTGCGTGAGCTTGGGATAGATGAAGAGAAAGTGAATGTCAATGGCGGTGCCATTGCCTTAGGTCATCCGCTTGGATGCACGGGAGCAAAGCTTTCAACTAGTTTGATCTACGAGCTGCAACGGCGAGGCGGCGGGTACGGCGTCGTGTCGATGT
The DNA here is from genome assembly GCF_056398345.1 of Paenibacillus sp. 01T442. NCBI lineage: Bacteria > Bacillati > Bacillota > Bacilli > Caryophanales > Paenibacillaceae > Paenibacillus > Paenibacillus sp. 01T442. The sequence goes on along the minus strand of NZ_JBFTPF010000076.1, from coordinate 7,983 downwards.
GTATCGGCGGCGGTATGGGAGCGGCTGGCGTGTTTCAAGTGTATGCAGCAGAGTAAGGCGGCCACTCATGTTATATGTGTTCATTATCATCATTCCAAATCATAAGGAGAGTTGACTCATGACGAACAAAGTCGTTGGCGGTAGTTTTGTTATATCGGATCTTGATTTTCATTCCATCGTAACCCCTGAGGATTTCACGGAAGAACATCGCATGATTGCTGAAACAACGCGTGACTACGTGAACGGGGAAGTCATGCCGAATGATGAGCATTTGGAGAAGCTGGATTATGACTTAACAGTGAAACTCATGAGAAGCGCCGGGGATCTTGGCTTATTAGGAGCCGATGTACCCGAAATTTACGGTGGACTTGGCTTGGATAAGGTCAGTTCCACCATCATCAGCGAAAATTTAGCGCGTGCATCCTCTTTTGCTTTATCCATCGGGGCGCATGTGGGCATCGGAACGCTGCCAATTGTCTTCTTTGGAACCACAGAACAGAAGAAGAAATATTTACCAGACCTCGCAACAGGCGCCAAAATAGCCGCCTACTGCTTAACAGAGCCGACTTCGGGGTCCGATGCGCTTGGTGCCAAAACCACAGCCCGCCTTTCTGACGATGGAAAGCACTACCTTTTAAACGGGTCCAAACTCTATATTACCAACGCGGGTTTTGCTGATATTTTCATCGTTTATGCGAAGATCAATGGCACGGACTTTACCGCTTTTATCGTGGAAAAAGGCGATCCAGGCTTCACGATGGGACCTGAAGAAAAGAAGATGGGGATCAAAGGCTCATCTACGCGTCCCTTATTTTTTGAGGATGTGAAAGTGCCTGTAGAAAATCTGCTCGGAGAAATCGGCAAAGGTCATCTGATCGCTTTTAACATTCTGAATATCGGCCGTTACAAGTTAGCTGTGGGTTGTCTAGGTGCGTCTAAGGAAACGATTGAGCTTGCTGTGAAATATGCGAATACGCGTCAACAGTTCCAGACGCCGATTTCAAGGTTCCCATTAATTGGTAAAAAATTAGCTGAAATGAACATTCAAACGTATATCTTAGAAAGCATGGTGTATCGGACAACAGGCTTATTTGATACGATCCTCAGGGATATCGACCATTCCAGTCCTGATGCAGGCAAAATATCGGCAAAAGGCATATCGGAATACGCGCTCGAATGCTCCATTAATAAGGTTTTCGCTTCGGAAGTTCTTGACTTTGTTGCGGATGAAGGATTACAAATTCACGGTGGTTACGGGTTTATTCAAGAATATAAAGTAGAGCGGATCTATCGCGACTCGCGGATTAATCGCATTTTTGAAGGGACGAATGAAATTAATCGCTTGCTCATCCCGGGTACCTTAGTGAAGAAAGCGATGAAAGGCGAACTACCTTTGCTGCAAAAGGCACAAGAACTGCAAAGTGAGTTGCTTTCCTACATGCCAGGCCAAACGTTTGAAGGTACCTTGGCAGAGGAAGCTCATTTGGTAGGTATGGCGAAAAAGGTATTCCTCATGGTTGGCGGGCTTGCTGTACAGAAATATGGCATGGCGCTTGAGAAAAACCAGGAAGTTTTGAGCAACCTTGCGGATATTATGATTCAAATTTTTGCAGCCGAAAGCGGATTGTTACGGACCCAGAAGCTCATTCATAAGCTAGGTGAAACGAAGGCGACCAATGCCATTCAGCTTACGACGGTATTTATTCATGAGGCTTTTGACAAAATTGAGGCATATGCGAAAGAAGCGCTCAGTACGATGGAAGAAGGAGATGTGCTGCGGACTCAACTTTCCATACTCAAGAAGCTGTCTAGACGCAGTAGTGTCAATACGGTGGGATTGAAGCGCGACATCGCCGCACGTGTAATTCAGGGTGAGAAATTCATCGGATGAGTATCGATGTCAAGAACCTGAAGGGGATGGTTTTGTATGAGGGAGACAAAGCCTTGGCTGCGTCATTATCCAGCGGAAGTGGCGCCGACTTACGAGTACCCGAAACATAATCTAGCACGTCTGTTGGTTGATTCTGCACATCAATTTCCCGAACGGCCGGCCTTGTATTTCTTGGGGAAAAAGCTATCGTATCGCGAATTGCTTCATGCGTCTTATCAATTTGCTCACGTGTTAATGGATCTCGGGGTACGTCCAGGGGAACGGGTGTCGATTATGCTGCCGAATTGTCCTTCGGCTATCATCGCGTACTTCGGCACGTTGATGATKGGCGGAATTGTCGTGATGACGAATCCGCTTTATGTGGAGAGAGAGCTGATTCATCAGCTCTCTGATTCGGAAGCTGTCGTAATTGTGACATTGGATCTGCTATTCGATCGCGTACAGAAGGCGAAATCGCGGACATTTCTGCGCCATGTTATCGTGACCTCGATTAAGGACTACTTACCGTTTCCTAAGAACCTTTTATATCCGATTAAAATGAAAAAGGATGGCGCCAAGCTCGATGTTACCTATGGTGATGGCGTGTATGCATTTAAGAAATTAATGCGAGCAGCATCGGCTGCGCCTATTTGTGTGGACGTCAACGCAGATAACGACATCGCTTTGCTTCAGTACACCGGTGGAACGACGGGGTTATCCAAAGGTGTGATGCTAACGCACTCTAATTTAATCGCAAATACGTATCAGACGAGTCATTGGTGCTATCAAGTTCAGCCTGGCGGAGATCGTTTCTTAGGTGCCATTCCTTGTTTCCATGTCTTTGGTTTAACGGTTCTACTGAATCAATCCATGTATCGAGCAGGGATGCTAATCCTTATTCCAAAGTTCGATATTGATATGATTCTCGATACCATTCACAAATTAAAGCCTACCATTTTCCCAGGTGCACCTACGATGTATGTAGCGTTAATCAATCATAAACGGGTGAAGGAAGTTGATATTTCTTCGATCAATGTTTGTGTAAGCGGTTCAGCGCCACTGCCTTTGGAGGTTCAAGAGCGATTTGAAGCATTGACCGGAGGTAGATTAATTGAAGGGTATGGACTCACGGAGGCTTCTCCCGTTACGCATGCGAATCCGATCTGGGGATTTCGTAAAATCATGTCCATCGGTATTCCTTTTCCGGATWCAGTAACGAAAGTGGTGGATTCTGACTCTGGCGAGGAAATGCCGGTTGGTGAAATCGGTGAAATTATTATTAAAGGTCCTCAAATCATGAAAGGCTATTGGAAACGTGAGGAAGAAACGGCGAAGACGATCAAAGACGGCTGGTTATATACCGGGGATATGGGACGCATGGATGAGGATGGTTTCTTTTCGATCGTTGACCGGAAAAAGGATTTAATTATTGCAGGAGGATTTAATATTTATCCGCGTGATATTGAAGAAGTGCTCTACGAGCATCCAGCGATTCTGGAAGCGGCTGTCGCAGGTGTTCCTGATGAATACCGTGGGGAAACTGTGAAAGCTTTTATCGTGCTAAGAGAAGGTATGACGCTATCGGAAAAGGATTTAGACGTCTGGTGCAGGGAACGATTAGCGGCTTATAAGGTCCCGCGTAAAGTTGAATTCAGGCAGTCTTTGCCGAAAACGATGATTGGAAAGGTGCTCCGGCGGCAATTACTAGAAGAAGAAGTCAAGCAGTAAGTGTGTTTGCTTTCATCTTTAGGGGCAGCCCTTACAAAGAAGGAGGGAGTCCAATGGATGATGGAAATGATCGTATAATTCGAAGGTTGCAGCAACTCGCAGCAGCAGCGGAGCCCACCTTCTGKGGGTTTCTGGGTTGTGAATTTGTAGCTTATAAGGACGGTGTTATCACAATTGCGTTGGATGCAAAGCCGAATCATTTGAATCCGATCGGCATGGTTCATGGCGGCGTAACATCATCTTTGTTAGATACTGCGATGGGCATTATTGCCATGATTGCACGACCGGAGGAGAAGGTTGTGACGACGAATTTGAATGTGCATTTTGTGTCTCCGTTATATGCAGGTAGACTGCTCGTGACAGCAGAACTTGTCCATCAATCACGTAAAATGATTACCGCACAAGGCCGAGTTGAAGACAGTGAAGGTAATTTGGGGACGATGGGGACAGGAACGTTTCGTGTGATTTAGTCGAAAGCTTCGATTAATGGGGCCTTCATAACCACCAGGATAGTGGTCATGAAGGTTCTTTCCGTTATATTGTGTCATGTAACATAACATTAAATTAATAATTTTCATGAAAATTTCATAATTATTTAATTGATGTCATGTATTCTTACGTAAATGCATTGACTGATTACATACGGTCATCCTATAATCGATTAAAAGGCATAGGGGGGAAGCACGATGCATCTTACCATTCGTGAAGCGTTGGCCATTTATCCTTTAACGGAAGCAAAGCTAGTCGCCGGCAAACAAGGGGAGTCCCGAATTGTTAAATCAGTCAATGTCATGGACGCGCCTGATATTGCAGATTGGACGAAATCAGGTGAAATGCTGTTTACTACAGCCTTCGCGATGAAAGACAGCCCGCAAGAAACCGTGAACCTCCTGCGCAAATTAAATGACCGCGGAGCCGCAGGTCTAGGGATTAAGCTCGGGAGATTTTGGACGGAGCTGCCGCAAATTGTCATGGACGAAGCGGATCGACTACATTTTCCTATCATTGAAATGCCCTTTCAATTTACATTTTCGGATCAAATGAATGCGCTTTTTAACGCCGAATATCGGCGGAATACCGAACTGCTGCAAACAGTACTTGAGAAGCAGAAGAAGCTGATGCAATTTGGACTTAAGCAAGACAATATGCTCTCGATGTTTCAACTCGTCTGTGAAATTTTGGGGTATCCGATGGCGGTTGTAGGAGCGAGAGGTCAAGTTTTATATAATACCAGTAACTGGAGTTCAGATCAGCTTGCGCAGAATTGGCCGAAAAAACGGAAGTCTGGATGGGTGTACGCAGGGAAAGAAAGAGCGTATCGCGTTGGATTGCAACAACAAGATGATGAACCGTTAGGTCATTTGTTAATTATTCCAGATGTTATGTTGCTAGCAACCGTTGAAGAAGGATTGTTCCAACAAGCCGCTGATATTTTGACCTTTCATATGAGTTATACATTCAGATCCCATGTGGAAGCTTCCGCTGAGCGAGATTTACAGAATAACTTGATCCGCTATTTGGATAAAGGTACTTCTCTTGAAGAGTTTATGGAGCAAGCGGAGTCCAGAGGATTATTCATCTTTACAGGTGCTTACCAATGTGTGATTGCGAAGAGCAAGAAGGAGTCCTTGATTCCAGATGCTACGAATGAGAAGCTCAAAGAATTAAAACAATACATGGAGTCTCATTCGAAATCCAGTAACTTGCGTGGACATCATTTTGTTCTGAAGGATCACATGTTCTCGATTTACTCGACGACACAAGCAGATGGTTTCCCAGAAGAGGAGCTATCCCAATTGTTAAGTAAATATGAAGGAGATGCTGGTCATGCGTCTGATCGAGATGCCATGGTGTTCTACACGTCAGCACTGAAGGTGAAGCCAACGGCGCTTCGCGAAGCGTATCTGGAATGCGGCGAGACGGGGAGAATGGCAGAGAAACTCAGTTTGCCAGATCGAGTCGTACATTATGAAACGATCGAATTCGCTCATCTCTTTCAGCACTTGTCGTCTCCGATGATGGAGGATTACTGCGCCAAGATCTTGCGTCCTCTTTTAGAGAAGGACCCGGAGTACTCCCAAGAGATGATTCGTACGCTTGAAGTATTTATTCGGAATGATGGTCAAGTCAGCGAGGCGGCTAAGCAATTATTCATTCATCGCAATACGGTTACGTATCGGTTGGAGAAAATCAGTGATCTTCTGCAAGTTGATTTCAAAAAAGTAAATGATCTCCTGAAACTGAAAGCGGTATTTCTTTTCCGTCAATTCTTGCAAGTGAGATCTTAAGGCAATAGAACCCGAGGCTGCCAATTGGCGCTTAGGGTTTTTTATTTTGTGTAAAGTGGTGCTGACGCGGGATGTATTGAGGAAGCTGTAGATGGAATTTATAGTGCCCTGCTGTTTTCGTGAGATAAATGGATTTTATGTAGTTAAATCTTGGATATTTCAGATCAAATTCGGAATAGCTGGATTTTATGCAGTTAATTTCAAGCTTCTTTGCCGATTTGGGTAATTTCGAGAGAATTACCTACAATTTTTCCATCTATTTCGAGTTTCCKGGGGTTTTTCATCTAAATAGATGTGCAATTTCCAGTTATTACTTGTTTCAGGGTAGATTCAAGCAGCAGACACCAACAATTGTGTCACAACTAGTACGCCTAGCATTACTTACACATCCACCAACTCCAATAGACCAATTAGCTCGACCATCCCCATCCACTCAGCACTCCAGATCCCGCCATCCCCCCAGCCCAATTAAATCCAACAAACCCTACTAGACCAAATATTGCACCAACCACCAGTCCCGCAATTCCCCAAAGTCCCGCAATTCCCCAAATCCCGCAATTCCCACGAGCTCCAGTAGCCCGACCGTCTGGGACGGGGCGCGCGGTGTCGCCGACGTATGGCGGCGGTCATTTGATTTGTTCGATCAGTTTTGGTTGGTGTAGTAGGTGTTGATGGGTTGGGTATCGCTTGGTGTTGAGGGGCCGGTGGATTTAATAGGAATGTATGTAGGAGTTCAGTGAACCGAGTTAGTTGCATAAGCGAATTCGTTACCTTATAATTTTGAAGAGAGAGTAGAGAAAGGAGATGTGAAACATGTCTGCATGGAAAGAGTTAACGACGTTAACGGAATGGCAGGAAGTGCTTGATCGTTCCAGCGAAAAGCCTGCTGTCGTTCTGAAGCACAGTACGACTTGTCCAGTAAGTGCGAGCGCACTTGATGAATATGAACAATATTTGGCTGGTACACACAATGAGGCTGTTGATTATTTCTTGGTGAAAGTAATTGAATCACGTCCGGTATCGAATCAAATCGCAGAGGACCTAGGTATCAAGCACGCGTCCCCGCAAATTCTTTATTTCAAAGATAAAGAATCCATCTGGAATACTTCGCACTGGTCAGTGACGAACAAACATATGTCCGCGGTTTTGGACTAATACGGTCACACATTGGGCCCTTCGTTTTGTCTACGTGATGTAGGTGGAATGGAGGGTTTTTCATGCTGTCCATTAAATGAACGATGGTCAAAAAAAGATTGGCAAGCCAAACATCCTCCTATATACTTATTGACGACAACAAGACGGAAACGTTCAGCTAAGGAGTTACCTATCCATGAATGCAATGAATAAAACGAAAATCCCGATCCCGATCTACCTATTAATAGGCATCATCGCAATATCTTTTTCCTCCATTTTTGTAAAATGGTCCGATGCTTCTGCTTCCATCATTGCCATGTACCGATTATTGATGACCAATGTATTAATGCTGCCATTCCTCTGGTCCTATCGCCATGAATTTAAGAGAATCAAATTGAAAGATTGGCTTCGCACGGCCATATCAGGCATTGCGCTTGGCCTGCATTTTTTGTTCTGGATGGACTCGCTGCGATATACGACGRTGGCTAGTTCAACTGCGATCTTGACGCTTGAGCCGATTTTTGTGCTCGTTGGTGCGTTCCTGCTCTATGGTGTTCGGACAAGCCGTACCTCATTGATTGCGATGTGTATCGCGATTGTGGGAGCCATTTGTATTGGATGGGGCGACTTTCAATTTTCTGGAGTAGCGCTCAAGGGAGATGTGCTGTCCTTCGTTGGCACGATCGCTGTAGCGTTTCATATGTTACTGGGCAAAAGCTTGCGGGAGCGCATTTCCGCTTATGTATACAGCTTTCTCGTTTTCTTATTCGCGGGATTGACACTAGCGGTGACGAATGTTTATTCAGGCGAATCGTTTACCGGCTATCCATGGAAAGAATGGGGCATCTTTTTCCTGTTAGCCWTTGTTTCCACGATTTTCGGTCATTATGTCTTCAACTGGCTGCTGAAATATATGAAAGCTTCTTCGGTATCGATGACCGTGCTTGGAGAGCCGCTGGGTGC
>NZ_JBFTPF010000075.1:0-24143 GCF_056398345.1 Paenibacillus sp. 01T442 | reverse complement strand
CGTTTTTCAAGGGGCTTCGCCACACATTTATACGTACTTGTCAAGTCTTACTTCTCTTCTTCGTGCAAAAAAAAGAACGGGCTATCTTTTCGATAACCTGCTCTTTTTCTTGATATTTGAACCCGCGCCTTAACTAAATGACATTGGCCACGCGGCAGCCCCTCTGGTTTTGAACTATCGTTATCAGTTAGCGGAAACGCGTTAAGATGGAAATAGGTTTTTACATACTTCACAATATTCATCTTCGCTTAGATAAAGCGGTTTGAAATAMTTTCTTATGTATTTATCATTCCATCGAAGGTGCGGAACCGCATACTCGGGATGTATATGTTCAGGTAAATCAGGTTTGTATCCAACCTGCTCACAAACTTTACACTTATTCATCCATTTCCATAAAGCTGGGTACCTTCTTAAATAATCTATTCCCTCGTCATTTTTATATTTCAACGATTTATTATCCCCTTTTAGATTCGTTGCTGACCTCAACATTCCTATTGTGTTAAAGTTCTTTCGTTAGTTTAATGAATGTCCAGTTTGCTTCTCAAGGCATTTCCAATATTGAAAGTAGCTTTTTAACCTCTTCTTTAGTACCTTTCCCATACTTGGACTGACCTTCAATAATTACTTCTAATAAATCTTTCTTTGGAGATAGCCAAACGGCATAAGTTACTGGTTCATAAGAAATTGTTGGGACTACGTTGAAGATAAGTATTTTATAATCAGGTTGACGGGACATTTCTACTTTTGCGTCTTCCCATTTCACATTTAGTAAAATACCCATTACCGTTTTCACCGTTTACGGTACGTTCCTTCCGGGTAACAGGTTGCCCGCTTCCCTTTCATTAGCGTATGCTGATTCTAGCTCTACTATCCCCCTTGCCAACCACGGCCCTCTAATAGAACAAGGAGCAGAGCCGCGGCTTGTTCTTGTTGCTGCTAACTATCTAATACGTGCCTAAGTTTACGAGACAAAAGTCCTCAGAATCGACGTGGGCCTTCTTATGGTTGGAGTACAAATTGGTTTGAAGTGCAAGAAGCCAGTAAACTATAGAAGCAAAAAGAAGACAGCGATAGCCGGCGAAAATCGCTTGCTAATTCGCTGTCTTCTCCCCTGCTTAAGGCTTAGTGGAGCTGCTTATCCGCCATTCTCAGCAGCATAACGGCTGCTTCTGCACGCGTTGCTTGTACGGCGGGCTCGAATCTGCCGCCGCTGCGACCTTCCAACAGTCCGTTTGCAGAGGCACCAGCTATATAGGGCTTCGCCCATTGCGTGATATCCGCATCGTCCCCGAATCCGGTCGTCTTCACGTCCGGCACTKGCCCTCCAACCGCACGCATCAGGATCACCGCCATCTCGGAGCGAGTGATGTAACGCTGCGGCCGGAAACTGGCATCTTCATACCCTTCGATCCAGCCTTTCCGAACGGCCAACGATACGGCGGAACGTGCCCATGGTGCGATTCCTGCTGCGTCCGTGAAGGCTGCTTGGGGCGCTTCCTCTTGAAGCGATGCCGTACGAACCAGCATAGTGATAAATTCCTGTCTGGTTACAGGATGATCTGGCAGGAAGCCTCCATCGTCATAGCCGTTGATGATCCCGCGGGTCACGGCCTGCTCGATCCACTGCTTCGCCCAGTGGCCGCCGATATCCGTGAATGGAATGGCAGAACCGGGCTTTTCTTGCGGTTTCGGTTGTTCGATCTCCATGGCAAAGACGGCAAATTTCGTGAAATGATGAACCTGAACGGAAATGTATTGCCCCTCCACTGTCGGAACTTCACCCACTTCCACCCATTCCTTCTTCTGTTCGTCATAATAATAGACAGCAGGTTGTTGCCCAGCCTTCACTTTAAGCGGATCATAGGCCAATCGGATCGTGACCGGCTGTTCAAAAACACCTTCCACATCTTTCAGGAATTCATAAATATTGCTTAGAAGTGGCAATTGTTCCTGTAGCAGCAACTTGTCGTCCTTCACCTTCCCGATCGTAATGGTAACCGGTTTATGCAGGGCGCCGGCCGGTACGCTCACGTTCGCTTCCCCACCCAGTGAAACCTCGCCGGAGGCACCTGCGGCAAGATGCAGCCACCCTTGTGCCCGCTGGTCGGGACTTGAAGGAGAACCGTACGAATCATTGCCGCCGGTCGGCCGCAAGCTGACCCTGACTTCCGCTTCGACAAACATTCCTCCGTATCCCGCGCGGACCACAGCGCTCCCGGGAGCAATCCCGGTCAAAAGCCCAGCAGGATCGACTTGAACGATCCCTGTATTGTCGGACGAAAAGCCGGATTGAGCCGTAATGTCGCGGTGTGAGCCATCGGAATAGACGGCCTCCACAACGGCTTGCAGCCTGTCGCCTGCATACAGGGAATACGGTGTCATGTCAAACCGGACCTCTGTTAGCGTTATCGGTGGATTGGTTTCACCCTCTTGAACGGCAAGTTCTCCATCCGATTCGCTTCCCGTATAGTAAGCAGTTTCATTGCCAGCATATTCGGCCTTCCAGACATAGCTCCCGACGGCCAGCGTATCCGTAGCCGCCCCATATACCGCCATCCMCTGAGCATTTGTTACAGCGCTTCCCGCCTCTGTACCGTTCAATTGGAACATGACGGTTTCGCCCGCTACCGGATTTCCGGACTTGTCGGTCAACACCGCTTTCAGCATAGCTGTTTCACCAGGCCTAACAGACGCCGGTTCCGTTTGCAGCGACGTACCGTGGGTAATCGTAAACGAAACGGAACCTGATGCCGTATTTCCTTGTTGGTCCACGGACTGAACTACCAACTGGTGGGGGCCTTTCTCCTTGACAGGCTGAAGATTCGTCCACCCGCCACCATCCAGCTCTATGGTCAGACCGGCCGGATCCTGATCTTCATCCTCGATGTTGACAACAGGGACAACTTGATCGGAATATGTTTTTCCTTCTGCTACGCCTTGGATCACAACTACAGGATCATAAGAATCCTTGACCCATTCCATCGGTCGGAATTTGCTCAATTGCTTGCCTTCACCGATGCCTGAGCCCCATTCGATCCAGCCTCTTCTGCCGCTGCCATCATTATCGTTGACCAGAAGTGAGAAGCTGATGACTCCGTCCTTCGCCGCTTTCACCGGCGTCAGCTCGGACCATGGCAGAGCCAACTCGTAAGCCGTCACATGCGTCGCTTCGTCCCTTGTGATCTGCAGATTGCCGTTGTTGACGGCACCCGTGGGCTTCCCTTTGGGAGCCGTCCACCGGTAGATCAGTGGGCCATCTGCGGTTTGGGAAAGTCCGTATTCATACCAGTCCGTGCTTTGTCCAGCTAACCCGCTGACAATTCCGAACTGGATACTGTCGTTTTGCCAAATGTTAGACGATGCAAAAGGCGTGGCCCATGTATTATCCGTAATCTTGGCGGTCAAGTACAGGTTATCCCGATCGTAATGGAGCCAGATGTTCCCGCTCAGATCGGATGCGCCCTGGTAACCGGTGATTTTATTCGTGCCTTTCGCCAAATCGATGACTGGCGCAGTCGCTGTGATTGCCGGGTCCGGCGTTCCGTCCACCTGAACCGTTCCCATGAAAATGGGATTGAATTCCACACTTCCCTCATAGGAATAGTTTCCCGCCTGCCCCAAATCAACCTTTAGTTTGATCTTAGTGGCCGATCCGGAAGGCGTATTGGTGATCGGGATGGCGAAAGTTCTTATCTCGCCAGGTGCCAAATCCGCGTTCCATTGCTCTGTACCGGATTGAGTCCCCAGCTTCCAATCGGCCTTCGCTACGTGCAATGGTTTGCTATCGGACAGATTCCGTATTTTCAGCTTCAAAATCTGCTGGGCTCCCGCCGAATCGACAAAGGTCGGGTGGAGGGTCAACTCATACGCCTGAAGCACATCCGCGCTGTACCGCAAGAGCCCCACCTTGTCGTTTCCGCTATATAGCCACACGTCGGCAAACCGTTGGCCTGGCTGCATCAAGCCGTCCACCTGAACTTCCTGCGATGCCGTCGTTCCTCCTTCGGCACGGAGCGTATACGGTCGCCCTTCAACCTCCGCACCCAGATTCATCACTTGGGAACCGCGGTTGTTCATCCCCACCGTAAACGCAATCTGTTCGCCTGTGTAAGCGGATTGGCCCTTCAATGAAAAAGTGGGATCCGTCGCAATTCCGGCAATATCTCCCTTGAGATATACCGCTTCCCCTGTTAAGGTGAGGTACACCTTTCCATTAAAGGGAACAAGGGTATTGGTATTGCCCATGCTGTCCACGATTTGCACAGGAAGGTCGGTTTGGATAACCGTCTGCTCGGCTGCCGATGTCGACCAGATGACCCGGAGGGGTTGGCCAGCTTGATCGAACAGATAGCTTTTGATACTGCCGCCCCAAGCTTCCTCCCGGACAAAATCGGCATGGGTCAGCTCCTTGGTCATGGCTGCGTATACCCCGTAGGCCGGTTTGCCGGTATACGCCCCCATCTCGTCGGACGCATTCCGGAGAATCCCGAAATTATCCTCGTTCAAATCTTTGACGATGCCGTCGTTCATCAGGTCGTACCAGATAATTTTCTCCACGCGTTTGGACAGCGCAACCACATAGCTGCGCAGCAAGTAATCGGCCTGGGTTTTCTCCGTCACCCCTTTTACCCCGACAAAGGTTGGCCAGCCAACCTCCGAGATCCATAGCGGCTTCGGTTGTCCGTTGTTGTACTTGCGGATCAATTCATCCAGACCATGGATAGCATCTGCCAGACCTTCGGGCGTATTCGGGTAACGGTAGGGATGGAACGATACCGCGTCCATATAGTTCAGACCGCCCAGCTTGAATACCTCTTCCATCCAGGCCAGTGGAATGCCCGCCGTATCCATGCCGATCACAGGCAAATCGGGATGGGCCGGCTTCACGGTTTCATACACCGTCTTCAACAGGCTGAAATAATAGTCGGGTTTGGAATCAGCCGGCCCMGTACCGCGGTCTCCGAAGCCGCCGTTGAACTCGTTATAGACCTCGAACCCTTCCAACTGGTCCGCATACTGGTCCACATAGGCCTTCACATAATCGGCAAATCCCTGGCGTCCCTCATTGGTATAAGGCGTACTGTTATTGTCATACAGCGGGTTGTTGTAGCCAGATACGTAAAGGAAATCGAAATTCTCGTCCTTCAGCTTGCCCATATACTGGTCAGGTACAGTAAATGTATAGGCACCCTTGGTCTTCTCGACACCAGACCACTCGATTCCACCCCTTGCCATTTTGATTCCGGCGTACTGCATGAGCTTGGTCAAGTTGGGAGTCCAGCCATAAGCGGTCCGATGCAGGTGGGCGGCTACGCCGAAGGGGGAACCTTCCAAATCGGCCATCTGCGGAGGGATCGGAACGACGGTGAACGACGTTGTCAGGTCAATGGGATCATACAGATCCGAAACTACACGGGCCTGCAAGGTAAAGTAACCCAGCTTGGAAAATGGGACCCCGATCAGAGCTTCCCCGTTGGAGGAAACGGCCGTTCCATCCGCCATAACGGCCCCTTGCCAATCCAGCACCTTCCAGTCCGCACTCGGCCGGGTCGTAGCAATCTTGAACTGAATAGGCTCATCGGCGGCGAACACATTCCCCATGGCCATTTGTACAAGTTCCGTCTTTGGAATCGTGACGGTGACAAACGGTCCGTCGGTGCTCCGTTGGCCTGACGGGCCAGCAGCGTCCACCTTGAACGTGTACTTTTTGCCCGGTTCCAGCCCCGTTACTTGCAAGGTACGGACGCCGCTGTCCGTTCTCGCGATGAATGTCCCGTTATTATAGACGCTGTAGCTGACTGTATCGTTGGATGCTGCACGCCAGCTTAACTGGAGTCCGGACTCGGTCATTCCGGTCACCTGCACGCCGGAGTCCACAGGCCAAGCCGGCGCAAGCGGTGTGGAACGGATAGAAGATAGTTGCAAATACGGACGGTTCACAGCGCTCTCACGACTGACGATCTGGGCAACATTCCCGGCGGGATTCAACTGGACGATCCCGAAGCCGGCTGTTTGGTCCTTCGCAAACTGCTGCTTCACATACGAAGTCACGTCAATCTCAACCCATTTCCAGGTTGGATTCAAGCCGGCACTTCCCAAATAATGCTCGGAGGCAGGTTTCGTGGTCCATGTCACGGTTGACTCTTTCCACGTATCGTCCTCCAGTCCGAAGAACTGTATGTCTACGGCCGGCGAGTCCGCTGCCACAGCGTAGACATAGAGCTTCGCGCTTCCGACATCGTCTGTGAAGCCGCTGAGATCGAATTTCAGGAAAGCCTGTCGCGTGACATTCGGGTCGGCATCCATGTTCTTGACGAGCAGCGATTCGTCCGAACCGAAATTTTTGGTGTTGGCACTGCCGCCCTGGACATAAGCATCCTCTACCGGGAAATAGGCCCCGACACGCGRCGGATCCGGTACGATGAATGTCACGTACGGACCGTCGTTGCTCCTCTGATTCGCCGCGTTCTCGGCCTCCACCTTGTAAGTGAACTTCTTGCCCGCATCGAGGGTTAACGGAAATGACGTCACATTCCCTTGAACGGTACCGACCTCAACGCCATTCTGATAAATTTTGTACGCCGTTACACCTGAAGCATCCGCAGCGGGAGTCCAGTTGAGCCCGAGACTAGGATCCGAAGACAATCGCAAGCTGGCATCCGCCGGCCAGGAAGGTGMGGTTTCGTTAACCCTTTGGGAAGACAATTCCAAGTAAGGACGATTGGCTGAATTCTCCTTCGCATTCACACTCACAACAAAGCCGGAAGGCAATTGCTCCACGATCGCGAAGCCGGCCATCCGATCCCCCGCCAATTGTTTTTTGACGAAGGAGGTGACATCCACTTCAAACCATTTGTAGGTTGTCGTTGTGGTCACGCTGCCCAGCATGTGATCCAGTGCCGGTTTGGTGTTCCAAGTGACCTGATACTCCTCCCAGACATCATTCTCGAGCCCATAGAGAAAAATTGGAACTGATGTTCCATCTTTGGTGGCCGCATATACCTTCAGCTTGGCTGAACCCAGCTCGCCGGTGTACCCGTCCAGATTGAATTTCATCAGCGATTGGCGCGTGACGTTGGGATCCGCATCTATATTTTTAATGACCATCGAGGGTGCCCGCCCATTGTTAACGGTTGCAGAGGTGCCGCCCTGAACGTAAGTATCCGCCGTTGGGGGGATAAAAGTATGGGAGGCGTCACCGGCCGTCCAGGTCAGGTAAGGACCGTCATGGCTCCATTTGTTTGCGGCATTTCCCGCTTCGATGTTGTAGGTATATTTCTTGCCAGCTTCCATGACCGGAAGGGAAAATTGCGACTGATTGCCTGCTGTGCTTCCGATCAGGGTGCCGTTCCGGTAGATCCGATAACCGGTCACACCAGAAAGGTCTTGCGCTCCCGACCAATGGAGGGTTGGTCCTGCGCCGGGCAATTGATCGAAGGAAACAGCCGCACCAGCCGGCCATTGGGGGGCCGCAGGGTCGGCCGGCTGGCCGGACAGCTCCAGATAGGGACGATTAACCGTATTCTCCTTACTGTTTAAACTGACGACCGTGTTGACGTCAGAGGTTTCAAGAACGAAGGCAAAACTTGCCTTCTTGTCCTGGCTCATCTGGCTGCGAACATAGGAAGTCACGTCCAGGTTGATCCAGTTCCCGGCCTTCTGTACGTCGACAGACCCCAGATAGTGATCCAGCACGGGCTTTTTGTTCCAAGTAACGGTTCCTTCCGTCCAAGTGTCATCTTCTACACCGTAGACGCTGAGATGGACCGTGGCTGAACTTGTCGAGGTTCCATAAACGCTCAGCGTAGCGGTGCCTACATTCCCGGTATAGGCGCCGTAATCAAACGTCATGAACGCTTGCCGGGTCACATTCGGATCCGTGCTGACGTATTTGACGGGCATCGTGGCGGCTGTCCCATAAATCGTGTTGGCGCTAGTCCCGCCTTGCACGTGGGCATCATTCGTCGGAGAAAATTGCACCGGACCTGCTTCGGCTGCCGCCGTTCCGGMACCGGTCAGTCCGGACCGAACCGGTACGGTTTGCAGAACCAGCAAACAGACCATCAGGCAGATCCAAACCTTTAATGACCGCAATTTGTAATAACTCACTTCCATCGCTCCTTTAGGCTGATTCTTCATGCTAACGCTTTCAAATATAGCTGGACTTGTTTGGAGGAACCTCTCTTTTTTTCAAAAACAGCATGTCACAAGATATGTGTCACGTTCTTACGGTTTCCTCTGAATGACATTCCGGAATGCCCCGAAGGCCTGCTTCTCAGCGCCTATGGTTCCGTTAGAATACCGGACCAACCCGTAATCTCCTTCTGGCCCGGTCAGATTGGATTCATCCAGCAGCTCATAGACGTAGTACCCATTTACCTTGGCGGGAGCCCCGTAATACACCTGATTCGCTGTTGCCGTCAAGTAATCAGCTTGTTCCTGCTCCGTTGCTGTGTAAGTGCCGTAGTGGATGTTACCCTCCGCGATCAAGATCTCGTTTTGGACATAATTCTGCATAACGGACAACGTTGCAATCAGGGAGCTGGCATCGCCATACCAGTCGATGGCATTGACCTCCCACTGAACCCCATCCGCCTGCAGCCTTTCGAGGAAACCCGTATGATTGCCTCCAATGTTGATCACCCTGCGGGCATAGGGATCCCCGGTGATGATTCCCGTGCCCAGAGCCGTTATTTTCGACTTGGTGTCGTTGTATTTCACCGCATCGTAGTGGGACGGACTCGTACCGTCGTTGGGACTGATGAAACAATAGATATCGCGTTCGTTCCCCAATTGGTAATAGGCTATTTTCCCCCTGTAACGCTCCGCGATCGCCTGCCCATATTGCTGAAGCTGCCCAGCCGTCGGGGTCAATCCGGAATACAGCACGGCATACAGTTTCAAACCTTGGTTAAAAGCTGTATCCACCACCTGATCCATATAGGTCCAGTCGTAGCCGTTGTCCGTTATATCTGGAGCGACGTTGATGCGGTACCCGGAAATGCCGAGGTCCTTCGCTTTCTGGATTTGGCTGCCGAGTTGAGAAGCCGGGTAAACCGGATAGCTTTTGTTATGCCCGTTCACTCCCCATGAAAAATGATTCCGGTAAGCCTGAATAAATTCGACGTCGTCAAACCAGGCCGTTCCGCCGATTCCGGCATCTGCCCGCAAATAAATTCTTAAGGAAACCGTATCGGCCTTAAATCCGGAAACGGAAGTTTCATAACGGGTCCAGTCCTGCGTGCCGCCAGTTGACAGCAGCTTAAAATTGTTATTCAGCCACCCGAGGGATTGGTTGTTGGCGTTCACCTCGAGGATGTTGACACTGATCCCGTTTGATGTGGTGATTTGATTGGTTTTGATCCAGAGGGAAAGCTTGTAAGACTCGCTTGTTGTGACAGGAATGGGTACCGTTCCCAAGTAGCTCGTCGAACTTTGTCCGGTTACGGCTGCCGATCTTGCTCCGGTATGAAATACGGTCAAATCATTGATGAATGCTCCMGAATTCAAGCTCCACAGACCGGCTTCAAACCCCGGTGCTTCCGCTGTATTCAATGGCTCCATTGTTATGTCATCGAACCAAACGGTGCCGCTTGCGCCGCTGTCCAATCTCAAATAAATTTTGATGACCGAAGTGGAGAGATTCAGATTAGAGATGACCGCATCGTAATGCGTCCATATTTGTCTGCCTGAAGAGGACACCAACTTCTTGGACGCAGAGTTGGGATACCAGCCCAAGGACTGGTTGGAGCTGTTTCCTTGTAGCACATTAAGACTGAGGACCGGTCGGCTGTCCGTCAAATCCGATTTCACCCACACCACGATCTTGTAGCTGAAATTCGGATTGACTGCTATGGGAGCTGATGCAGCATACTGCTCTGCCGTTCCACCTGATACCCGAAGCGACCGAGTACCGGAATGGGACTCTACTGTGTCGAGACTGAAATTTCCGCTTCTTTCTGTCCACAATCCGCTTTCGAACCCACCGTTTACAACCAAATTCGTCGCAGATAAAGCGCTTCCATTTAGAGTCCCAACGAATAGCAGGCAACTCCAAATCGCCAGTAAAACATACGTGCCAGCTTTCCTCAACATAAACATCCCCCATTTCGACTCTTGAATAGGATCACTGCGGCATTCCGGCCGGGCATATCGATGACCTGATTGTGCGCTTGTTCATCAAATGACATTCTTTCATTATTGAAATGATGCCAGATTTACCGAGCATGCCCGGGAGTTCATCCGGCTAGTTGGGCCGGACAGACTCCCGGTTCACGTTCCCTGCTCATCAAACAACATGTAAAAATTGGATTATTTCAACTGATCCTTGTTCTGCTGATACCATTCATTAACCACTTTCTCTAYATTTTCGCCGCCAAGCCGCTTCCATTCCTTGCGCAGCTCCTCCATTCCCGCTTGGGCGGTCATCGTCGCTCCGCCAGTGATCACTTTAGCTTCAATCTGTTGGGCAACAGGAGCAAACGTGGCAACCAGTTGGGTCAGTTCCGGAAGGCTCGGGCTATAGGCAATATCGCGGCGGTATTTGTTTTTCAAAGCAATTTGCAGCGATTCCCCTTTTTTCTTCGCATATTCCTGGGAAAGCGCATCCTTCGCCGCCATGACCGGATACCAATCCGGTTTGGTGTTGGGCTGGGACAAAACCGCGTATTCCGAAGCATAACTGACTTCCTTGCGGAATTTATCCCCATCGATGGTCTGTGGAATGTCTCCCTCGTACTTCACGTGGACATTTTCTTCGCCATATTTAAGCTTCTTCCAACCCGATGCCAACATCCAATCCAAATACTTAATGGCCGCTTCAATTTTGTCTTCCTTCATAGTGGCATTAAAGCCTGTCAATATGTTCGGCGGCGTTTCCTGATAAAGACCGTATTTGCCGTATTTCGTAGAGAATGGCTCCATCGGCACCAGATTGGCATTCGGCAGATTCTTCTTCAAGTCCATGTAGTCTTGCTCTACGTTCCAGCCGGCAAAATAAATGCCAGCTTGCCCTGTGGTCAGGAACTGTTTGGAACGTTGGAAACTTTTGTCAGTTATATATTCCTTATCAATCAAGCCTTCGTCAAACAGCTGCTTCTGGAAAGCCAGCGAATCCATATACCGCTCGGAAATTCTTCCGAATTCCAGCTTGTTGCCCTCGAGATACCATTGATTCTCATTGGTTCCGAAGAAAGCTCTGAGGATCGAAGCGGAGTTGCCGTGGAAAGCGATAGGCACCGTATCCGCCTTGCCGTTGCCGTCCGGATCCTCGGTCTTGAATTTCCGGGCAACTTCCAGGAACTCTTCCTGGGTCGTCGGCATTTTCAAGTGCAGCTTATCCAGCCAGTCCTGACGAATCCAGATGCCGTGGTTGGCAATCGTATCAAACCCGCGCACGCTTGAAACGGCATACATCTTGCCATCGAACGTCAGGTAGGGTTTCAGCTCCGGATGCTCACTCAAATATTTTTTGTACGTTGTGCTGTATTTCTCGATATAGCCATCGATCGGCTGAATGACCCCTTGATTCGCCAACTGGGCGATATAACCGCGGTCATATTCCCAAATGAGATCAGGTGCGCTGCCAGAGGCAATGAGCGTGTTGAGCTTAGTTTGCGCTTCATTGCGGGGAACCGGAATCCATTTGACTATCGCCGGCGCATTTTCATTAATCCATTTGGTCCAGCGGTTGTTCTCATAACTGCCTTCTTCCGCCGCTACGGTTCCACGGTCAAATATGGAGATCGAGATTTCTTTCTTGGGCGCGGAGGAAGCCGCCCCTCCGCCAGGCGAAGCGGAGGTTTTCGGACTATCGGCGTTGCTGCTGCATGCAGCCAGCATCGACATGGTCAGTACAACAGCCGCTACGGAGGTAATTCCTTTTCTTTTGCTCACTTGTTTTCATCCCCTATCAAAAATTTAAAATCTGATTTATATCAAAGAGGCTTTTTTCCTCTACGATATCAGCCCTTCACCGAACCAATCAATACGCCCTTGACAAAGTGCTTTTGCAAAAACGGATATACGCATAGGATCGGCGTGATGGCAATGACCACAGAAGCAGCCTTGATCGCTTCCGGCGTCAAGAGAACGGCTGCTGCGCCTTCGCTGCCACCACCGTTGTTTAACAGACTGGGGTCTACCTGCTTGATCATCTGATAGAGTTTCAGCACCATCGTCTGCAGATTGGATCTCGTGATATACAACATCACATTAAAGTAGGAATTCCACCAGCCTACCGCATAGAACAGAGACAGCGCAGCCAGAATCGGCTTGCATAGTGGCATCATTATCTGCACGAGAATCCGCCAGTTCCCAGCCCCGTCAATGGAGGCCGACTCTTCGATTTCTTCAGGCAGCCCCTCCATGAAGCTTTTCATCACAAACATGTTGTAGGTGCTGATCAGACCGGGCAGCCATAAGGCCCAGTAAGAATCCATCAAACCAAGGGACTTGACCAAGATAAAATTAGGAATAATCCCTGCTGTAAAAATCATTGTGAAGGTAATGAACAAGAGCAAAGGACCGCGGCCGTACAACCGTTTTCTGGATAAGGGGTAGGCCGCCAGAATGGTCATGGCCATGTTGAACAAGGTCCCTACCACTGTAACAATAACGGTATTGCCCATCGCTTTGACGAGCTGGCCGTCATCCAGGAGCCGCATGTACGACGCCACATTGAACTCCACAGGCCACAGGAACACTTCCCCTGAAGTTATCGCCCGGCTGCTGCTGAAAGAAGCGGCGATTTCATACCAGAAGGGATACAGCGTGAGCAAGGAGAACAACACAAGCACCACATAGGTGATGGATAGGCCCACCTTAAATACAAATGTGCCGTTACGGTTATCGCGCATGCTTACCAAAGCCCCCTTTCGCCAAATAAACGAATAATTCGGTTGACGCTGATCACCAGCACGAACCCGATCACCGATTGGAATAAGCCCATCGCTGTCGTATAGCTGTAGTTCATGTTCTGCAGACCGATGCGGTAGACGTACGTGCTGATGACATCGGCTACATCCAGGACGGAGTCGTTCTGCAGCGAGAGTGTTTGCTCCAGGCCGACATCCATCATGCTGCCCATTCTCAGGATCAGCAGAATGGCGATCGTGCTGCTGATGCCGGGAAGGGTGATATGCCAGATCTGCCTCATTTTTCCGGCCCCGTCAATCCTGGCCGCTTCATATAATTGGGGATCGATGGCAGCCATCGCAGCCAAGTACAGAATCGTTCCCCAGCCCGCTTCTTTCCAAATGGAAGACAAGGTATAAGCCGCCGGCCACCAGCTGGAGCTGGCCATGAAGTACACAGGTTCTATGCCGAACACGTGCTGCAGAATCAGGTTCACAACCCCTGTGCTGGGAGACAGCAGCGTAATCAGAATGCCGCCAAGCACGGCCCAGGACATGAAATGGGGGATGTACAGCAGATTCTGAACGACCCGCTTGAAGCCCTCCATACGAATCTCATTGAGCATAAGCGCCAGAAGAATCGGCACCGGAAACCCGAAAACCAGGCTGTAAACATTCAGCAACAACGTATTGCGGAGCACTCTCCAGAAATCCGAACTTTGAAACAGCATGTGAAAATGTTTGAGGCCTACCCAATCGCTTCCCAAAATGCCATCCGCGAAACGGTAATTCTTAAAGGCGATGATTTCCCCCGCCATGGGCGCATATTTGAACAGTAGATAAAAAATGATCACCGGAAGCAGCATCGCATACAAGGTTTTATCCTGCATGATGCGTTTCCACACGTCTCTTCTCTGCGTTTGCACAGACCTCGCCGGCTCTATGGTCATACCGGAAATTTTCTCTTTCATGTCAACGTTCGTCCCTCCCAGATAGCTGCTCAAATTGTGCATTTGGCCTGCTTCCTCATGCTAGTCCCGCCGAGGCAATTCTCGCTACAGATTCCTTCTCAGATTAGTCGCTTTTCTTTGGAAATCGCAGGTCGCCATTTTTTCCTGAGGTAACTTTCCTTTAGGTTCCGTCTGCATTTATCCAAATTATGGCGCCGTTTTGGGGATTTACATCCCCATAGGACCAGAGATAATCGGCTAATACGATCGCCATTAGTTGAGTAGCCCGACCTCCTACACCACCGTACGTACCGTTCGGTATACGGCGGTTCCTTAGTTCACGCAGTTATTTGTCGATAATAGTCTGAAAAGAAAAGGAATCCTAAACCTTTAATGGTATTGTTTCCGAGGGATTTATCGAGGATTGGGCTTTTGGATGTTCTCCAATAGCTCTTTCTTGTGTTCTCATCCATTCATCCGCTATTTGGAGAAGTTTCTTCATGTCCGCTATTTTAAAGTAGTTTACCCACCCCATAGTATATCGTTTCAGGTTTTCTGCTCGTGCCGCATTTCCCATTCCATTGCTTCTAGACGTAAGCGCCTTTATTTTCGCTTTCATCTTTGCTATAGATTTCGGGTGTATTCTGACTCTTGCTTTTCCTCTGTTTCGGTTGAATGAAAACCCAAGAAATTTGATCCCTTTCGCCTCATCCACTATTATTTTCTCTCGATTCACTTTAAGAAATAGCTTCTTCGTGTGATGAAAGGCAGTATGTTCTTTAATGCCCGCTCTGCACTCCTTCTACTTTTACAAAAGATGAGGAGATCGTCCGCGTAGCGTACGAATTTATGTCCTCTTCTCTCTAACTCTTTATCCAATTTATTCAGCATGATATTGCTAAGAATTGGACTTAAGTTACCACCTTGCGGTACTCCGACTTCCATTTCCTCAAAGCGTTGCTTCATAATAACTCCTGATATCAGGTACTTGTGTATGAGCGAGATGACTCGTCCATCCTTGATGGTTCTCGATAGTACCTCGACGAGCTTATTTTGGTTCAAAGTATCAAAGTCTTTCTCTAAGTCCATATCCACCACATATTTGTACCCTTCACCTATTTGGCTCTGGCTTCGAACGGGGCTAGGACGGGATTTTCCATCAAAAATGGATTGCTTGAGTGACTCTCCGTTTTCTTTGAGATGTTGTAGAAGTTCTTCTACTTTCACCATGCGTGGCTAGAGTAAAGGGCTGAAATTTTCAGCCCCTCCTCATCAAACCGTACGTGAGGTTTTCCCTCATACGGCTTTCCGATGTTCGTCAGTCATGAGCATTCGGAATTACAGTAACGTTTTAAGTCCAATTTGTTTGGCAATAAACTTAACTTCTTGAAATGACCCCATCCATCTTTTTCGTTCTCTTTTCTTTGCATACCATCGAGTCAACCTCTGCAGAATATACCAGTCCAGCTTCGCTAATCTCCTCTGGCTGTAGTTCGTGTAATAGTAGTTTCTCCACCCTTGAATTTTGGGATTTAGCCATTCTACCTGCTCCTCAAAAGATCGTGAGCGTGAACTCGGCGGCRCAACTCTTTCTTTCACCACTTCTCGTATGCGTTCCTCTGCCTTTTTGGTTAGCCACTGTTGCGTGGTGACATACACTTTCCGTTGGCGCATGCCTAGAAAGTCGAATCCTTCTTCTCCTGTCCACAATCCCACAATGCGGGTTTTGGTTGGATGTAAGGTAAGTTCTAGTCGCTCCATAATCGTACAAATGAGTTTGTACACATGGTCTGCTTCTTTCTTTGTTTTGCAAACGACAACCATATCGTCCGCATATCGTGTTAACTCACCTACACCATCCCCATGTTTCTCCCACATCTGGTCAAAGTAGTTTAAAATAAATATTCGCCAGCAACGGCGAGATGACGCCACCTTGAGGTGTGCCTAAGTCCGAGCGTCTTACTTTCTCTCTTCCATAACTTCCGCTTGTAACCACTTCCTAATTAACTTCAATATCCGTCTGTCATTGATGCGCATTTGCACCAGTTTCATTAGTTTCTCTTGGTTAATATTGTGGTTGGTAGAAGACGACCTTAGATTTTCACCTTTGTACCGTCAGCCCCAATCAGAACCCGACGTGCGGATTTCCCGCATCGGGCTCCCCAGAGTCGTTCACAGGTTAGTTCGTTAGATGGTTGGATGGAGTAACTTAGGCTCCGGAAGCCTGAACCAATCTCTACTTCYCAAGTAGGACCAGTATAGACGATGTCTTTGGCTTCTCCTTCGAAGGGACCGGATCCATTGCCGTTCAATTTGTCTTTTAAGGCTATGCAATTTGTAGTCGCAATGGTAAAGCGAAAAGTACTGGTAGAATCCTCGAAGCATCATCGTCAGTTGTTTCTGCTGATCTCGCCGTTTCCAATGGCTATGCGCTCTCAGCCAAGTTCTGACGCGGTCCGTGAATTTCCGGCAACTCTTCACACTTGGTATTCGTACAAGCGCGAATTCGCCTTTTTGTCCAACTCCGCAGACATGCTTAAAGCCCAGAAAATCGAAGGTCTCCGGATTTTCTCCGTATTCCGCTTTTTTCGCTCTCGTGCAAATCGTCCAAAGATCATAAGCCGGGTCTTTTCTTCTGCTAATTCAAGACTGAATTGCTTCATCCGTTCATTTTGCAGCGTCTGAAAGTTCTCTGCATCCCGTTTGTATTCGAAACACACCACGTAATCATCAGCAAATCGGATCAAGTAGGCTTCTCCTTGCAAACATCTCTTGCACCGTTTCTCAAACCATAAATCCAGCACGTAATGCAGATAGATGTTTGCAAGTAGCGGACTAATTGGKCCGCCTTGTGGCGTTCCTTCCTCATTCCGTGTGACTACTCCGTGTTGCATAACTCCTGCTTGCAGCCATTTTCCAATGAGATGCAGGATAACAGGATCAGCGACCCGATGTTCAACCATCTTCATCAACCATTCATGATTAATATGATTGAAGTAGCCCCGGATATCCGCTTCGAACACATGTCTTACCTTCTTGGTTACAATGCACGATCTGAGCGCCTTCAGTGCMATGTGCGGGTTTCGTCCCGGACGAAATCCATAAGAGATTTCCAGAAAATCCTGCTCGAAGATCGCTTCGACTACTCTCGCTACTGCTCGTTGTACCAATCTGTCTTCCACTGTAGGAATACCCAGCGGACATGTCTTCCCATTTCCTTTTGGGATATCCACTCGCCTTACTGGTGGAGCCTTATATTGATTTTGTCTGAGCCTTGACCAGAGATCCTCCGTTCTCTCTTTCAGATTCGCTTCAAATTGAGCCATTGTTTCTCCATCTATCCCGCTCGCACCTTTACGATTCATCAATCCCCACGTTTCTTGTAGAAATTCGGGCGTGATGAGATGCGCAAGTGATGTGAACCGGATTTTCTTATCTTGCCGAGCTTTCTCTGTTATCTTAGCCAGTTTTGTTGACATACATTGTCCACCTCTGTGTGTGGGATATGTTTCGCTGTTAAGAGCTTACTCTGTCCTGCCGCTTCCCCCTGTACGTGGCTTTCCCACGCTCCGAGTACTACCAGCAGGTCCGACTTCCACCGCGACTTCCGCTTCCCTATGGATGGTCCTTTTAGTCGGCGTACTCCATTTTTTTTCTATGAAGATCGCGGTGGATCTCCCTAGTTCCGTTGTGCTTCCTTTTCCGCCATGCCGTGCTCTCAGACCCCGCCGGGGTCTCCGATTTCCTCGCCCTTTACGGAAATCTACTATAGCCTTCCAAGTTTTCGACCTTGTCGGCCCCCGGATATCTCACGAGGCTCTATCGCTTCACTTGCATTACGGCCTGGACGTCGCTCTGTCTACGCTTAACCCGTATCGTTACCTTTACGTGTTCAAGACTCGATTCCGGGTAGGACGGCTTTTCCCTTTGCCCGGGTGGGAATTACACCCACTGAAAGCACCCAGCTTACCTAGGCGCACCAAAGAAGTCTCGCAAATCGGCATCTAAGACCCACTCACATCCATCCATAAGTTCGCGGTATATCTTGCGCATCGCTTGATGTGTAGACCTTCCCGGACGATATCCAAAACTACACCCACTAAATAACGGTTCGAAGATGGGTTCTAGCCGGTTTTCAACGCTTGTTGACAAATGCGGTCCCTAATTGCAGGTATGCCTAGCGGACGCTTTTCGTTCGATTTCCCTTTCTTCGGTATGAGAATCCGTCTAACGGGCATTGGTTGGTATGTGCCTTGTTTCAACTCTTGATGTAGACGTTCCAATTCGGCTTCCTCTAYCGTTTGAAAGGCAGGAATGCTTACTTTGTCGATTCCACCACTACCACCATTGGTTTTTACTGATTTCCATGCCATCTCCAAATTGTGCTTGTTATACACCTTGTCAATTAATGAATGAACTTTCCTTCCTGTGCCGTCTGCTTTCATTTGTTTCGTATCCTCCGCCTGCAAGTTCTAGGTCTTTCACATAGGGAACTTCTGTCCCTTGCCGCTTACTCGCGAAACTCATTCTAGTTTCGGTCTCCATAAAGCGAGCCGCCTTACCCTCCCCATCTACCTTTTGAGTATGTAGGGAGCCAGTTACACCAAGGTACTTGTCCGAACGTTTCTGTTGTTCGTCCGTTCATAAGTAGTACGCAGCTCTCCGACTTCTCGCCGTGCGTCAGGTATGCCCTACGGGGTTTCCTTATAGCACCCGTTACTGAAACTGCCACGCTATCTTTAGAAATGATGGGCGTGGCACGATCACTTCGACCTTATTTACCCACCTGTCCAGTAGGTACTTACGTTTCAGACACGACGAGATCTCCATGGGTCACATCGTCATCTTCCATACCATGCCTCCCGCACACACCTTGGTGCGATAGGTGGACTAGAACGCCTTCGTCTCCATAGTGCAGACTCGACCTTGCCCATCTTTGGCCGACCGGTTCGCAATTTGGGTAGCCCCGTTTCACTACAGTCTGGTATTTCTCCTCAAGCTCTTCAGACTCTGCCTCGCGGCAGACGCCCTGCCCTCCAGTTTACCGGCCCCCGAGGCGTTACCCCCGGGTTTGGATATGAGCCCCCTAGTCCGGTGCTCAGTGGGACTTTAACCCAC
Organism: Paenibacillus sp. 01T442; assembly: GCF_056398345.1. Classification (NCBI taxonomy): domain Bacteria; kingdom Bacillati; phylum Bacillota; class Bacilli; order Caryophanales; family Paenibacillaceae; genus Paenibacillus; species Paenibacillus sp. 01T442. Next base: position 5,221 of record NZ_JBFTPF010000075.1, on the reverse strand, counting down.
CTGATGATCGTGCTGCCACGCACGCACTATGAGCCTCTCGGACTCCCCTTCCTGCAGACGACTCACTTCGCTTTTCGAGCTTATAGAGCGTCTCGTTACGGTTTTTAAAAAAAAATCTGTGCAGGGGAGGGTCTCCCTAGTTCACTACATTATCTTTCATACCATGCCGCTCCCTCTATACCGAAGGATTCTTCGCTGACGTTCCAAGTTCTGTACAGCTTCCGTGGCCTTCATCCTAGTGCGCGAGACTCGGCTTCCTCTTTTCCCTCTTGCGAGGCCTTTTTGACTATGCGGCAGGATTCACTTCATGTTACGGCCTGGTATGTTGCTCGCCTTGTCTCTGACAAGTACTTTTGTCGATGCGCTTTTACGCACAGATTTCGCCATACGTAAGCATCCTAGCTACAAAGGTGGCTTTGCCCTCCCTTGGTTGGACTTTCACCAACTAGATAATGCGTGCCTCTGTGCACCACACCAAAAAAAGAGACTCTCCACTGGAGAATCCCTTTCATTTTGAATGCGTACGCTGGCCTTAATTTTCGGGTGGCATATTGATCAATATTCTCTCCCGGTATTCGGTAGGCGTCAGACCCGTGTACTTCTTGAAAATTTTCATGAAACTGCGACTGTTGGTGTAGCCCACGGCTTCCGAGATTTCGTTGATTTTAATGTTCTTGTCCCTTAGCAATTCCTTGGAGGCGTGAATGCGAGTTTCAATTAAATAATCGATAAAATTACCTTCGGCATGCTCCTTGAAAAGCTTGCTGATATAGGTTGGATTCAGATGAAATTCGTCCGCCAACTGATCCAGAGAAAGCCCGCTATCCGGATAGTGTTCCTGAATATAGACCAGGATGCTGTCGATGGTCCTGCTCTTGCCCCTTTGGCTCCGCTTGTCTTGGATTGCACAGACCAGACTGGACATGAACGTGCCAACCAGTTCCTCGGCTTGCTTCCAGTTATCACATTGGTGAATTTGCTCATGCAAATTGCCAGTCTTCCCCTTGAGCTCATCCGTGCCGATGCCAAGGGCTTCCATCGTCTGCAGAGCGCGAATCGCCAGTTCGAAGGAAAATTGCCGGATCAAGTCGGGAGACAGATTGCTTTTTACCGCCGCCTGATAGGCCTCCTGCAGCAACGTGTTCATCCTGCCAGAATCCGTTTGCTTCAGAGCGTCAAGAATACKGTCAATGCGCTGTACAAAATGAAGATAATCCTGACTGTCCGTTGTCTGCAAATCCTCAATGGAAATAACCGTGTGAATCCCCATGATCATTTTATAGCGTAGGGCTTGCCGGGATTCCTCGTACGATATGGGAATATCCTTCATATCCTGATAGCATCTGCCAACGCCTACGGTGACGGTCACGCCTATTTGCTTGTTCATGACATCGAGAATTTGGTCCAGCAAGATGGCCGCTCTCAGATGATTCTGTGCCTCATCGCCTTCAGCAAAGCTGAACAAAATAACGGCTCGGCCTCCGCCGATGTCAATGGCGATCCCGGCGTTCTCCTGATTGATAATTTCTTCGGCCACGTTGCAAAGGGCATAGGAATAGAGCATTTCATCCCTGGGATCTATGCCTCCCTCCTTGCCGACCTCGGCCGTAGCCACAACGAACCTTTCAGGAAATATGCTCCCTCCCGTAAACTCGAGATGATTCTTTACCATAGCATACTCGGTTCGGTATCCGATCAACATATCCATGACCGTTCGCCACTTCAGCATCGGCTTGGAATCCCGCACTTGCTGCTCCAGATGATCGCGGTCCAGAAACATCTGGTCAAACACAGTCTCCAGATAGGAAAAACCTTGATATGGCTTGTCGCTCTTGCCCATTTTGGGGTGGTTGTATTTGCCGGAGAGCTTGCCGATCAGAAGATCCATGGGCCGGAAAGTCTTGGTACTAAAGTAGAAGATCAGTATAATGGCAATCACAAACATCATCGTCATAAAAGCCAGGARCAGATTGCGGGTGACTGTAAGCGGTTGGTACACTTGGCTCTCCGGCAAGACGCTGACGATTTTCCAGCCGGTGTATTCGGAGGTTATGTAGAAGACCGTTTGTTTGACGCCGCCTACCTTCAGGCTGAAGGAGCCGTTTCCTTCTTCGGATAAAATCCGGTTAGTGTAGGGCAGTTCCTTCAAATTGCTGTACAGCTTGCTTTTGTCGTTGTGCGTCACTACGTCTCCGTTGCCTGCAATCACGAAGGTGTGGTCCTGATAACCCTCTTCATAAATATCATGGATCATCTTATTCAGAACCGATTCATTCATATTGACAGCCAACAGCCCTGTCCGGTGGCCCGGCATACTTAGAACAGGATAGGAACGGATCAACGTCACCACATCCCTATTCTTTGCTCCGTCCCAGATTTGATGTGTGGGCAGCCATTGATAGTAACCTTTCATATTTAGATAATCCGTTAACCATTTATTCTCGGACATTTCTTTGTTCATATAGGTCTTCTCAGTCAGGATCCCCCCACTTCTGTCAGAGTAGACAAAGATCGAAGAAAAATCCGAATTGCGGTTCAAGAAGCCGCTCAGCTTTTCATTAATCGCATAAAACGTGGCGTATCTCTGTGGCTCATCCTTGTAAAGATTGCTCATAAAATAAACAAAATCCAAGTCGTTGGCCAATTGCAACAAATCCTTCTCTACCTGTTGAAAGGCCATTTCCATTTTTTGATCAACCTGCTTAAGCAAGGCGATATTGGTTTCAGTGAGCTGATGGCGCAGCCCCCTGACCGTTCCCAGATAAGAAAAGAGAAAGGTTAATGTAATGATACTAAGCAGGAGCCCACCGTAAATAAGCATGATTTTTTGAGTAAATGTAGATTTCATAGGCTGCATCTCCTTGGGGCGGAATCGTTTCCATGCACTTTTGAATTAATTTCATACATTGTACCAAAGCCCCMTCTGATTGCCTACTCTCATCTTTTGTACTCCTAAGCTGTTCATAGAATGCCCTTGTCACTTAACTTGCACAAAGGTCACTTTTCTTGAGAAAAATCCTGCCGCTGCATATGCCTTTTCTCTTTGGATGACAAATTTGTGATACCCTATATTGTGAAAAAAAGCTGTCTTAAAAGAGTCGATTGCTAACGACCTTTTGAGATAGCCTTGGAATCATAAGTTGCCCAGCGTCATGCGATGCCAACAAACGTATCCCATTTAACCTGCTCCCGTGGTTTTCCTTGATTGGTAACTCTAATTCCTAAAATCCGGCATATCCACCGGTCTTCCACCATTCGCGATCGACAATTCTGACAATAGTGCTACCGCTGTCCATTCGCAAGCATCATAGACATCTATCGGCGGCTTGGAGCCATTTCGAATTGCGTCAATGAAATCCTGAACGATAAAGAAATCGCCGCCGTAATGGCCAGCATTACGCTGCTCCTCGGTCGCTATCCTGTACCGTTCGGGCAAATATTCGTTGAAATCCGAAAGCGGCCGCCACTCTGCACTGTCCGAATGATCGCCTTCCGCCTTCAAATAAATCTTGTGCTCATCTCCAAGGCCTCTCGGCGCCTCATAACAGCCCTTTGTTCCTTGAAGCGTGTAATAAGCGGAATTATGCGGGCGGTTGGAAATACAATCGATCCGCAGCTTAATCAACTTGCCGCTTTCCATCTGACACAGCGTAACCGACGTATCCTCTTGACGAAACTGAGGTGCGGTATGCCATCATTCTTCGTTAATAACTGGCAACCCCACTAGTTTTCCACTTCATGTTCATGTATTAAGTGTAGATTGAATAATATCACCAATTTCAGTGTTACCCTTTAATAATGCATACTCCAAAGGTGTTAACGATTCACTATTTGGTATTGAGAGATTTGCACCATGCTCAATGAGCAATTTAGCGATTTCTAACCGGTTAAAATGTACTGCAACATGTAGAGGAGTGAATCCATTTCGCAATTCCCCCTCACATTGAGAATCAATCTCTGCGCAATTTTTAAGGAGAATCCTGACAATATTTATGTGATTACCAGCTATCGAAGCGTGCAATGGGGTATTATTGAGCTTCCCATCCGATCCTTTAAGGTTTATATCTGCACCATAACTCAATAAATAAGTAGTGGCTTCTTCTTGGCCAAAATGAGCAGCAAGTCCAAGGGGCGTGTATCCATCAAAGCTATGGCTATTAATACGTTTCGGTACCTCGCCTATGATTTCTTTTATTCTAGCTATATTACCGACGGATGCTGCTTCATATAAATTAAGTTCAGCACCTTTTTGAAGAAGCAATTCTTTTATCTCATTAGCACGGTAATAAGCAGTCATTAGTACGGCGGTTTTACCATCTTCGGATTTAGCATTCTTTAGCTTTTCATCGATTTCAAGCAAATGTTTTACTTTATCAAGATTCTTGCTTCTGACAGCATCTAACATCTCATTCTTCATTCTTCGAACATTTTCTTCTAGTTCCTTGGCCTTTAGTATCAATTCTTCAGAGGATTGGACTCCCATAGTAATGAACTGTGAAGCTGCCTCTGAACGGCTCTGTGCAAGACCTGCATTAACCAATAAGTCAACCGCTATAAGGGTTGTTTCATCGAGCCTTACAGAAATAACTACGTTTCGATTTGATTTTCTACTCATATTATCTACCTACTTGAATTTGTAATAAGTGTTACAATGTTGTGTTACCATTTTATTGAAACTATTGTCAAAGGGAAAAAACAGATTATATCCAACCATTCATTGGAAGTAATCTGCCCGTTAGCTCAATGCCCAGCTGCCAAAACCGCAAGGCTATTCGACCGACATGGACTTGCTGAACAACTACACCAAGTTTGAGATCGGGAACGCGGCAACATCCATATCGTGTACTGACGCATTCCGAAATCGAATTCGGGAGTAAGCCCAAAAAATGTTAAAACACTACTGACATACTGTTGTCAGTAGTGTTTTTTTATAATCGGAGTTAGTAATCGTAAAGGAGTGGGAGATAAATGCGAAGTATTTTGGCCCAAAGTGATATGATACGGTATTGTATCAGTTATTATAGGAAGGATGGTATCTCATGAATTTTGCTTCTGTACGCATCATTACCGATGACGTGGATCGTCTCGTCGAGTTCTATGAGAAAGTCATGGGTGTTTCGGCGGAACGCCCCGCGCCCGTCTTTGCCGAACTCGTTGTGCCATCGTGCACCCTGGCGATCGGCCACTCCCAGACGGTGCAACTGTTCGGCGCTGGTTCCGC
>NZ_JBFTPF010000074.1:0-24881 GCF_056398345.1 Paenibacillus sp. 01T442 | reverse complement strand
ATAGTTATCCCAGTCTTAAAGGCAGGTTACCTACGTGTTACTCACCCGTCCGCCGCTAGCTTATCCCRAAGGATAAACCCGCTCGACTTGCATGTATTAGGCACGCCGCCAGCGTTCGTCCTGAGCCAGGATCAAACTCTCCATARTAGAAAGATGACTTGCTCATTTGAAGCTAGCGAGATTTTGCAATCTCTTTTATAGTCGATTACTCGACTGTGCTTACTCACTCGTTGTTCAGTTTTCAAAGATCAATTTCTTTCGTTTTGTTCGTCACCCGTTTAGCGGCGACTTTTATAATATATCACATTCGAACTAATCAATGCAAGCTTTTTTTATTTCTCTTTTTTTCATCTTTGCTTTACATCATAGAACTCGTTGGCTTCAAATGCGTTACCGTTTTTAGCGGCGAGAGTTAATTTATCATAGAATCGCAATCAAAGTCAAGCATTAAAAAAAGAATAAAAAAAGAACCAGGAAAATGCCTGATTCTTAAAGGATTGTATTGCGTTATACACTCGTATACCTTAACTCGATTTCTGAAGTTTGCTCATCAATAATGACAGCAACTTCTTTGATTAAACCTTTTTTGACTAGTTTATTGAGCAAAAGAGGAAGCTCAGACTTGATTTCAACTAACTGCGAATGTTGCTGGAGTTCATCTGAGCTTAGCGGATGCTCGCTGTCTCTGAGGATTTGAATAAACGCCTCACAGCAGTGCTCCATTTTGGACATAACCGAAAATTCACAAGCAAGTAGAACAAGCTGGACACGCTGCTTCAAAGTTTCCTTACTCATTGTTAGCTCTTCATAAAGCTTATAGACCCCAGGATTAATCGCTCGAATCTGTCTCCAAACCGTGATTTCAGGGTGATAGCCATCTTCCACAATAACAATCCGTGCCCAGTGGTGTAGCGCTTCGAGAATGTTGTTATAAGCATCTAGAATATGATCGTCTAGAATGTATTCCTTGCTTTGCAAATACTTACGCAGAAAATGTGAAAATTCAATTAGCAGCTTATGCTCGCGCAAATCTCCGGGAAACTCAAGTATTCGATGGCGCAGGCCTTCTAAATAAGTGTTCTGATCCAGAAGTATCTCCCCTTTTAACAGCCAGTGAAGAATATTGCGATTAACACCATGCCGAATCCATTGCTCTATTGATGTAGGATCAATCCATCTTTCTTGTATCCTTGAATCGTCTCTTATATAATTAGTCGTATGATTGTTCAGTCTCAGGTCGTTCGTTACTATTAATAGTAGCGTATCAAAACCATCTGTCAGTGAGGGAAGTTGCTTAGGATTGTCTACCGCCATGACGCTAATGATTCTAGGGTCATTCCGGAACTTAAGCAATAACTGCTCTTTATTAATTCCCATGGGTGTCCAAAGCTCCTGTCTCCAATTGTTTCTTACTTATTTCTACAAGGGTGAACGGGTTTCCTGCTGATTTCTGTGACAATTCATACAAACATGTACTAGAAGGATTGGGGAGGAAAACACAGTGCGATTTAGATCAAGTAAAGTAAATGAATTCCGCTTATGGGGACTGGTCATGACCATGGGTGGGATGCTGCTTATGATTATAGGACTTGCAGGTGTCGTTTTCGATTGGGGACAAGTAGGTCGAGTAATTGCCGTCATCTTCATGATTATTGGTATGATTAGCGTATTGGTGAGTATGGGTATTTACTTCTGGGCGGGGATGCTTTCAACATCAGCAACTGTCATCGATTGTCCGGAATGCGGAAGAAGAACGAAAATGCTAGGTAAAACAGATCGTTGCATGTTTTGTAAAACCATTCTAACGATTGATCCACAATATGAGCCAGTTGGTGAAAATGAAACGGCAGCTACACAAACGGCTCACTTTGAGCCAAGTCGCGAACATGAGCATAAGCCTCACTAATGCAAAGAAAGCCGAGCCCATTAACATGGTTCGGCTTTCTTCTTATTTTAAGATAGGCAAATTATCCTTCATCACATCCCAAATTGCAGACTTCTCAAACCCTCTTCTCCAAGTGGCCACACCAGCTAGATTATATTTATCTACCAAGGCCAACCTAGCTTTAATTGAGACTTCGTCCTCAAGCCAGATGCGAATCAACTTGCTACCGTCTTTGTATTCTACATAATTTTGGCCTGTATCGGCTAAAAATGTAGGAGTTAGCTTTTTATCCTTAATGATGGTTTGTGCGGCTTCCATGGTTAACGTTTTGGATGTTGTGGTTAATTTGCCGTTCTTCGTTTCTTCAGTCCATTGTCGTGTATAGAATGGCACGCCGAGGACAAGCTTAGATGGCGGGATTTTATCCGTCGTCAGAAGCGCTGTAACGGACCTCTCTACCCATGGCAAGGAAGATACCGACCCAGACTTTGGACTCGTGGCCCAGTACTCATCATAGGCCATCAACATCATATAATCGACGACCTCTGCTAAAGCTGGGCGATCATAAAACACAGACCACATTTCATTCGTTGATTTGGGTGTTACATCAATGGATACCGATAAACCTTGCTCATGCATAAAAGGGGTCATTTCTCGGACGAATTGAACCAGGTTCTCTTTATCCTTGAGATAAACATTTTCAAAATCGATATTAATGCCCTGCAGCTTGTAAGTCTGGGCAAAGCCGAGTAGTTGTTTAATCATTTTCATGCGTAGATCATAGCTTGCTAGTACCTTATTAGTGCGATCCGCATCAAAGCCATTACTGAACAACGCCCATACTTGGTAATTGCGGTCCTGCGCCCATTTGACATAAAAGGCATCAGCTAAGTTGCTAATACGCCCCTCACTATCTGCGACTGAGAACCAAGTCGGACTTATCACTTGTAAACCAGGCATCTCACCGATCTTGGATGTGTCTGGGTTTTTCGAAATAACATGTTCCCAGGTCATATTTAACTTACCGGTTATAGGCTTCCAAGGCACATAGGTGGATACTGACTGAACTTGCAGCGGTATCGTTTCCTCGTGATCTTCCATGATTTCACTTTTGCGAACAAAGCCAATTGGTCCGCTCTCTAGCTGCACTTTGTACCAATCTTCTTCAATACCGATAATCATGACCTGTTCGTTCACAGCAATCGTCGCAATAATCGGTGCTTTAATCGTAGCTTCCGTTCGTAATTGAGTCTCTTTCTTACCTGTATGTTTCCCCCACTTGATCACATCGCCTTGTTTAAAGAGCAAAATTGCACCTGACTTTGCCGATTCCCTTATTTCAAATGCATACAGCTGCTTCAGAGGTTCAACAGGCAAGTAGATGTTATCTTCCTTCTTCTCGACAGGAAAGGATAAGGAGATAGGTTTCTCATTCATGAGTGCTGAAAGCTCCGTCGTCTTCATTCGTATCACTTTATCTTTGGTGGTTATGATGACAGAATCACTGCTTTTTTCATATATAATGGTCGGATCGATCCATTTCTGAACGAAATCCAGCGGAAGCTTCAGACCTTCCTTTTCTCCAATCGCACTTGATTTATAATAATTGCCTTCATAAAAAATCGGCTTTGTCAGCTCGTGGAATTCCGGCTCAACATGCGTTCGATTGGGTGCTAGCTGTTGCATCAGAAATGTCCCCGCGCCTGCCGCGAACATCCCTAAACATAATGCGCTAATCAGAATTACTTTTTTGGATGATTTCAACACTTCACTTCCTTATGTGCGGTTGGTTATGAATATAAGAGAAAAAACGTGTCCGCTCTTCACAAAAGAAGGGCTGAACACGTTTCATTATACAACAGGAAACCACCTAATGAGGAATTTTGCGTATAGTTAATGCTTGGTAGTAACCATACAATCCGGACACACACCATAAATCTCCAATCGATAACCGCCAACTTGGAAACCTGTATGCAACGCTGCTGTTGTCTCGATGTCTGACAGTGGAGGGTATTCAAAATCAGAAATCTTCCCACATACCTCACAAACCGCATGATAATGATCTGTCATATCCGCATCAAAACGACTTGAGCTGTCCCCATAAGTTAATTCCCGAACAAGTCCAGATTCGATAAATACTTTAAGGTTATTGTAAACAGTCGCAACGCTCATGTTAGGAAATTTTGATTCTAACGATTTGTATATATCATCCGCTGTCGGATGAGTCATGGAATCCAGCAAAAAGGAAAGAATCGCATACCGCTGGGGCGTCATCCGAACACCTGTTGTTTTCAACTTTTCTAAAGCCTGTTCTAAATGTGCTGCCATGGTACTCACCACCTGAATTAGTCATTAAAACCTTACATTATATTGTACGTGTGTTCTTCGGCTTTTGTCAATGATGGTACAAGGAAACAAACCTTCAATTTTTACTATTTTCGATAGCCACACCAGTGACCCCTTGAATTTGATTGGTTTCTTCGAGCACTAAGCCAATAACGGATGGCTTTGGTATTGTTACATGAAACGTAATTTGAACATGATTATCTTTAGTGCTGTCTTCTGATTCTTCTAGTTTAATTTGCTTAATATCTATCTTACGTTTACCTAGAATTGTTGTAATTAAACCTAAGGTACCGGGTTGGTCAATCGCTTGTATTTTTAGAACACGTACTTTTTTTCCATTGAAATACTTATGCTCTACTTTATTAAGAATCCATAAGGAAATTAAAACCATGAAGCATGCTAAGACAGCCGGATAATAAAAACCCGCTCCAATCGCAAGACCAATCCCCGCAACAACCCATAGCGATGCTGCTGTTGTAAGCCCAGTAATCGATCTTCCATTAAACATAATCGTACCCGCACCTAGAAAACCAATACCACTGATGACCTGAGCCGCCAAACGGGATGGATCAATGCGCACGTTGACCTCATTCACAAACGCGCTAAACCCGTACATTGAAAGCAACATCACGAGCGCTGAGCCAACACATACCAGAATGTGCGTGCGGAGACCTGCTGCATGAGAGCTAACCTCTCGTTCAAATCCAATCAAGCCACCAAGAAAAAGCGCTAATACTAGTCTTATTGTAATATGCAGCTGATCAATGACCCAAGGATTCCCCATGTAAACGCTCCCTTTATATATCAAATCAAAGACTTTATCAAGAAGTAGTTGATTCGATACCAGATTTGACGTTAGTGTCCTGTAGCAGGACGCTCAAAAGTTGTTAGACTAACTCCAGGAGGAACAGTAAAGACGCGTTTTAGGATAAAACCATATCTCTCATAGAGACGTATTGCCGGTAAATTCGCAGTCCCTGTGGATACGATAAATCGGACAGCCCCTGCAAGCTCTTGTTCCTTCATTATATGCTGTAACAGAGAGCTAGCAATCCCCCTACGGAAAAAATTAGGATGAACCATCATACGGCAAATCGTCACAATACAACCCTCACGCTCAAATGAAATGGCGCCTGCGAGTGACCGTCCCTCATGATCATCGACAAAGAAACCATAAAAGGTTTCTTTCGCTTCGCGTATAGACTGAATGCCATCCTTCAAAGGAGGGATATCATCAAAACCGATCAGTTCAGCCTCTACGCGGTAGGAAGCGATTTGAAGCGAAAGCAGGGTCAAGATTTCTTCATTCGATTGTAGAACTAGTTGCTGGATGGTCAGTGGAATCACTCCTACTTGAAAATTGAAAAAAGTGGTGCCCTGCTAAGAGGATCACCACTTCTACCTTATCATTTGCTGTTCAGGCACTCCACAATTAATTTATTGACGAGTCCTGGATTCGCTTTACCTTTGGTTTCTTTCATTACTTGTCCAACAAGGAAGCCCACGGCTTTTTCCTTACCAGCTTTGAAATCTGCTACGGATTGCGGGCTGTTCTCAACTACTTGCTCGACAATTGCTTTGATAGCACCTTCGTCACTGATTTGAACAAGACCTTGCTCTTCAACGATCTTCTGCGGCTCTTTACCGGTTTCGATCATTTCTTTGAACACCGTTTTGGCAATCTTATTGGAAATCGTGCCTTTCTCGATTAAACCAATCATTTCGCCTAGCCCTTTGCCTGTAACTTTGGCATCGGTAAATTCAAGGGAATTGGCATTTAGATAACCAAGCAAGTCACCCATGATCCAGTTCGAGACCGCTTTGGCATCTTGGGTATACTTCAAGCTTTCTTCAAAGAAGTCAGCCATTTGCATGGAAGCCGTGATAACAGCTGCATCATAGCTAGGCAAGCCATATTCATTACTGTATCGAGCTTTACGAGCATCTGGCAATTCTGGAATCGAAGCTTGTACACGTGCTTTCCAAGCATCATCAATGTAGAGACTAACCAGATCCGGATCCGGGAAATAGCGATAATCGTGTGCATCTTCTTTGCCGCGCATTGCGAGAGTTCTACCTTGCGTTTCATCCCAACGGCGAGTTTCTTGAATGACTTCTTCCCCGCTTCTGAGAATCTCCGCTTGGCGGTATTCTTCATACTCAAGTCCACGCTGCACCCCACGGAAGGAGTTCATATTCTTAAGCTCGGCACGTGTGCCGAATTTCTCTTGTCCGAACGGCCGGATGGAAATGTTCGCGTCACAACGTAGCGAGCCTTCTTCCATTTTCACATCAGAAACATCGCAATAGATCATGATCGCCCTGATCTTCTCTAAGTAGGCACGAGCTTCCTCAGGGGAGCGCAAATCCGGTTCGGATACGATTTCGATCAAAGGCGTTCCTGCACGGTTAAGGTCAACGAGGGAAGCATAGCCGCCATCAATATGCGTCAGTTTACCTGCATCCTCTTCCAGGTGGACACGCGTGACTCCAATACGTTTGGTAACTCCGCCTACTTCGATATCGACCCACCCATGCTCGCCGATCGGTTTATCATATTGTGAAGTTTGATAAGCATCAGGTGAATCTGGGTAAAAATAGTTCTTACGATCAAATTTACTGTCCGTCGCAATTGTGCAATTGAGGGCCATTGCCGCTTTCATCGCATACTCGACCGCTTGGCGGTTAAGAACTGGCAGGACGCCTGGATGACCTAAGCATACTGGACATGTATTCGTATTCGGAGGTGCCCCGAATGAGGTTGCACAACTACAAAATATTTTGGAAGCGGTATGAAGCTCTACGTGAACTTCAAGACCGACTACGGTTTCAAATTGGGTATCTGTTGCCGACAAAGTGAATGCCTCCTTCGTTACTCTTGAACTATTAACTTACAATTGCGGGCGCTGCTTGTGGTGGTCTGTGTGCTGTTCGAAAGCGTGGGCTACACGCAAAACGGTAGCTTCATCCAATGCTTTGCCGATAATTTGCAAGCCAACCGGAAGTTCATTCACGAATCCACATGGTACGCTAATTGCAGGAATACCTGCCAAACTGACCGGGATCGTCATAATATCATTCAAATACATCGTGAGTGGATCACTGCTCTGCTCACCGATTCGGAACGCTGTCGTTGGTGCCGTTGGCCCGATGATGATGTCATAGTTGTTAAACACTTGATCAAAGTCTTGCTTGATCAGTGTGCGAACTTGTTGGGCTTTCAGGTAATACGCGTCATAGTAGCCTGAGCTTAGTGCATAGGTACCCAGCATGATTCGACGTTTAACCTCTGGTCCAAAGCCTTCACTGCGGGATAGATTATACAGATCCAACAAATTGCGTGCATTATCGGAACGAACACCATAACGGATGCCGTCAAAACGTGCCAAGTTGGAAGAAGCCTCGGAGGAAGCCAGCAAGTAATAAGTTGCTACCGCGTACTCGGAATGAGGAAGCGTTACTTCTTCCCATACAGCGCCAAGACCTTCAAGTACTTTGAGCGCTTCAAGAATTTTCTCTTTTACAGCTGGGTCAATCCCTTTACCCATGTATTCTTTGGGTACGCCTATGCGCAGTCCTTTGACGTCACCCGTCAATGCGCTGAGATAGTTCGGGATCTCCACATTCGCAGACGTGGAGTCTTTCGGGTCGTAACCTGCGATAGCTTGCATCGCGTACGCAGCATCTTCTACGTTCTTCGTAAGCGGCCCGATTTGGTCAAGGGAGGACGCGAAAGCGACCAAACCATAGCGGGACACGAGTCCGTACGTTGGCTTCAGACCAACGATACCGCAGTAAGCAGCTGGTTGGCGAATCGAGCCACCGGTGTCGGAGCCCAGCGCGAAGTACACTTCGCCTGCAGCAACTGCTGCTGCCGAGCCACCGCTGGAGCCGCCTGGCACATAATCCGTGTTCCACGGATTGTGGGTTGGGTGGAACGCGGAGTTCTCGTTGGAACCACCCATCGCAAACTCATCCATGTTGAGCTTGCCGATGGTAACCGCTTGTGCTTCCTTGAGCTTGCTCACAACTGTCGCATCATAAATCGGAATATGATTGGATAAGAATTTGCTTGCGCAGGTCGTCTTCAAACCTTCGGTGACCATATTATCCTTGATTCCGATCGGCAAACCGAATAAATCACTGCGTGCAGCATTGCTTAATAGCTGCTCGTCCAACTTAGCAGCCGTCTGACGTGCATTCTCTTCATCTAGTGTTAGGAAAGCGCGAACCTTGCTCTCCACTTGCGCAATTCTTGTATAGGATTGATCCACGAGATCCGAAACTTTGAGTTCTTTGCTTTGCAGCTTCGCGTGGATTTGTTGTAGGTTTAGTTCAAACAAAGACAACGACAGGCACTCCCTTTCATCTCTAACTTATTCTAAAACAGCAGGAACCTTGAACTGCCCATCCTCATGATCTGGGGCGTTCAGCATCACTTTTTCAATGGGTAAAGACGGCTTTGCAACATCCTCACGCATCACATTTACTAATGGCATGGCATGGCTAGTTGGTACAACACCATCGGTGTTTAATTGATTAAGCTGCTCGGCATATTTTAAAATAGCATTTAGCTGATCTGTAAATAGATCTTTTTCGGTATCATTCAGGTCGAGTCTAGCCAGCTTGGCGACATGATCGACATCTTTCTTCGTTATGCTCACGTATTCTGCACCCCTTGTATCAGCATTAAGTCATTCTTTTCATTATATCCCAGATATTTTGCGAACTCAATCCAGAATAAGGATGTACCTTGTTAAGATCAGAAGTAACAGCTATAAAGTAAATTAAATGAATCTACTGAATCTATTGAAAATATTGAATCACAATACTAACTTGTGTTAGTATTTCCTTAAATATGGTAGTGAAGCACACGCCGCTTATTCTGTTCAGCATTTGCTGTTCAGGCTGAGCGGCATTTTCATTTTCAGAGAAGAAGGGATGCATGTGAGGATGATTTACAAGTTGGATATGTTAGGAAAGTTAGATAGGTTTGGGAAAGTCGAGGAATTCGAGAAAGCTTATGCGGAGTTTCTGCATATGCATTATGGTAAAAGAAAAGGCGAACGATTACGTAGATTAAAAGAAGGTCATGGCCAGCAGAACATCTATTCCTTACCCAGGTATGGTGGAAAGCATTGGGGGATTTTAAACATTTACATCCCGAGTTTGAAGTTAAAGATTTCCGTGATGGAACTCGGTTTATTGATTTCGCTTACTTACGTCACTCCCTGAAGCTTGCAATCGAAATTGATGGATACAACACACATGCCAATACGATTAGTCGCTCACAGTTTTCTGATCAGTTAGTACGCCAGAATCATTTGGTTATTGACGGTTGGAAAATCTTACGCTTTTCCTATGATGATGTGAAAAACCGGCCACGGATGTGTGAGCAGATTCTGTTGCAGTTTTTAGGAAAATATTTCGGAGAACAGCAGGAACAATTGGTTGAGTTAAGTTATGTAGAAAAAGAAATTTGTCGATTTACTTTCACTGCGGGTAAATCGATCTCCCCACGTGATGTAAGTAACATATTTCAATTCGAGGCAAAAAAATCAAGACGAATTTTACAAGAGATGCTAGCGAAGCAACTTCTTATCCCTGTTGGAGCTGGACAACAGCGGATTAAGCGCTATGGGTTGCATCCGACTGTTGCGAATCGTTTGGTCAATGGGTGAGCGAGTTCGACTGTAAGACCCTTTTGGGGCACTACGGGAAATCAGKGGCACAGATCGGGGGCTGTAACGACTATTTTGGGCGTTACAGTGACGTATTTGCGACGGTGAGCGCGATCGGGCGGCTGTAAGGCCATTATGAGGCTTTACAGCTAAGGCTGATGCGCGGATCCGGTGTTTAACGCCTATTTTAGGCGTTACGGGGGCGGACTTGCGGCGGGGCTTTGGCCGGATCAGCTGTAAGGCCCTTTTGGGGTCTTCTGGAATAGCGTCCGCACGGATTCGATGCTGTAACGCCCATTTTAGGCGTTGCACACTGAATCCGCCGCGGGATGCCATTTTACAAAGGCAAAAAAAAGCGCCGGTGCATGTCCACCGGCGCTTTCTATAGTTAAATCCAAGCTTTCAGCCCTATTTGTTTGATGAATTCCTCACGGGACTGTACTTCCTTGTCCCTTTCCTTCTCCGGCTCAGTGGCAGACTCGCCATTCATAATTTTCCGGAACAAGGCTTCGTTGTTCGTTGCGAGAGCATAATCTATTAAAGCTTCTCTCTCGACTTGCTCCGCCTCTTGCTGTAGAAGCACTTCTTCCAGCTCAATATCGGTTGCAGTCACATAGTAATGTTTGTTCTCTTTAGGGACACGTACGACATAATCGAAAATGTTATCGTTATTTCGGTCATACGCAATTAAATAGCCATATCCGCCAATAGGCAGATTCTGTTCTAAACGATCAGCAATGAAGATAATTTTCTCGCCAAGACGAAGCATCTGCTTTCCCCCTACCTATATATAACTCTCAAATGAGTCTATGAATGCATGGAATACGTTCTATTGCCTATCGTACTAAAAAAACTAGATTGTGTCCAATTGACATCACTTGTTCATACTCCATTCATATTCCTAGCTTAGGATGAATTTACTTTCATCCATAAAGGAGTTGCTTACTATGTCACAACGTTCTTTACAAGCCTTGCGCTATGTCGGCTGGGCAGAGGGTTCCTCTTTTCTCATTCTACTTGGTATCGCCATGCCACTTAAATACGCGTTCGATCTGCCGCAAGCTGTTTTTGTCGTAGGGCTTGCTCATGGATTTCTATTTGCGCTCTATCTGCTATCGATTGCCTGGGTTATCCTCCAACATCGTTGGTCCTTTGGACGCGTACTCGCAGCTTTCATTGCGGCATTTATTCCATTCGGTCCGTTCTTATTCGATCGTTGGATCCGACGTTAGACGCATCACTTCGTAAAATTTCAGAAAGAAGCATGAAACTGATATAGTAGTGAGAAAACTATTCTATCAAACAAGTGAAATTTACGGAGGAAATCATGTCAGATCCATCATCATCTCCAAAAGCTCGCCCCTCACTAACGGAGGGCCCGATCACAAAGACATTGATCTTATTTTCACTCCCCATACTATTAGGGAACGTTCTACAATCCTTGAACGGGTCGATCAATACGATTTGGATCGGAAAATATCTAGGTGAAGTCGCCCTTGCAGCAACATCGAATGCGAATATTATCATGTTCTTCTTAATTAGTTCCATTTTCGGGATTGCCATGGCTGCCGTCATTCTAATTGGTCAAAATCTCGGTGCTAAGAAAGTTCAAGAGGCCAAGCAAGTAGTCGGAACGAGCACAGTTTTCTTCCTTGTATTATCCATAATCGTCGCCTTACTGGGATGGATCTTCTCCTCCACGATCTTAGACTGGATGAATACTCCGCCTGATGTCAAAGAGTTTGCCGTGACGTATACGCGAATTATGTTCGCAGGTGTTCCGTTCATGTTCGGCTATAATTTAATCATGGCCATTTTGCGTGGCTCGGGGGATGCGAAAACCCCGTTTTACTTMTTGCTTTTATCAGCAATCCTCGATGTCGCACTCAATCCTTTGCTGATTCAAGGGATGGGTCCATTCCCGAAAATGGGGATTGCCGGCTCAGCTGTAGCGACTTTTATCGCGCAACTAGTGAGCTTCGTGCTTCTCATTGCTTACTTGTATAAGAAGAAGTACTTCCTTCGTATCACGAAAGAGGATATTCCTTTGCTGCGAATCAATTGGACCATTATTCGAACACTGATACAAAAAGGGCTGCCTATGGGCTTAAATATGGTCGTGGTTTCCCTAAGTAATCTGATGCTGGTTCATCTCGTGAATGCCTATGGCTCCGAATCCACCGCAGCTTTCGGTGTCGCGATGCAAATATCAAGTTACGTCCAAATGCCCGCTATGGCTATTGGTGGTGCAGTAACTTCGATGGCTGCGCAAAACATTGGCGCTGGGAAATGGGATCGTGTCAACCGGATCACCTGGACAGGTGTTGGCGTTAATATCTTAATGACTGGATTGATTGTAGCCGTTTTGCATCTGTTCAATCGGGAAGTTGTCTCGTTCTTCTTGCCTCCTGAAGGAAAAGCGATAGATATTGGCGTTCACATTAACAATATTACGCTTTGGTCTTTCATCATTTTCGGCATCTTCAATGTCGTTGCTGGTGTCGTTCGATCTGCGGGATCTGTAGTGTTCCCTCTTATCGTTGCATTTGTTGCTCTGTTGCTCGTTCGCATTCCGCTTGCCACTGTGCTATCGCAAAAGTACGGCTTCGATGTGATTTGGTGGAGCTTCCCTGTCAGCTTCAGTGTTGCTGCCACTTTGAACCTGCTGTATTACCGCTTCGGGAAATGGAAGCAAGCCAGAATGATGACTAGTAAAACCTAAACATAAGCTTAAACAAAAAGTCTGCCTAGCCAAGTAAATTGGCTTGAGCAGACTTTTTTCACTAAAGATGAAGCAAATCCTTATGGATTTTGATCACAATTTTCTTATTCGTTGTTGACTCCGTAATGAGGCAATTAGGCCGATGAATATCGGATGGGAAGCATACGGCAAACATGCCAGGTTTGAGCATAATATCCGTTTCAGGCAGCGCATGTTGGGATTCGTAGAAGGCGATATCATGTGTCTCAAACTTGTTATCCACGATGATTGCCTCGTCAGTCAGCTTGTAGAAGCATAAACGCTCCTCCCCGCTCACCAGAAACTGAATATCCGTATACACAACGTGCGACTCCGGCATTTGTTCTTCCCTAGGACGCGTCACAGATTCTTGCACATTGGCATACATCAAGTGGCCATTATCGCCCTCCAGATCATACCGTCCTATCTCTAGCTCTCCCAAATTCCGATTCAAAATGTAGTCGATACCTCGTGCTACAGCTGCTGGCCATAAATGCCGTTCTTGCTCAAAATGCTTCACATCGCTGATAATCATCGTTATTTTCTCCTTTTAAAAAGACCCGCCCCATTGGGCGAGTCGTCTCTTGTTTAGAACTTTTCTTGATTAGCGCCTTCCCAATCAGCAAGGAATTTCTCAATACCCGCATCTGTCAGCGGGTGTTTACTCATTGATTCTATCACTTTATAAGGAACAGTCGCAATATGTGATCCTGCAAGCGCTGCTTCAATGACATGAGCAGAGTGACGTACACTCGCAGAAATAATTTCGGATTTGATACCGTGTACTTGGAAAATCTGGCTGATTTCTTTGATTAAATTCATACCAACTTGGTTGATATCATCCAAACGACCGATAAACGGGGAAACATAGGTTGCACCAGCGCGAGCAGCAAGCAATGCCTGTGTGGAGCTGAAGATCAGCGTCACGTTTGTAGGAATGCCAAGCGATCTAAACACGCTAGTTGCTTTCAATCCATCCAACGTCATAGGCAGCTTAATAACGATATTCGGGCTTAGTGCCGCAAGCTTCTTACCTTGTTCAACCATTTCGTCTGCTTTCAAAGAAACAACTTCAGCACTGATTGGCACATCGCCCACGATGGAGATGATTTCTTTCACTGTTTCAAAAAAGTCTCTTCCTTCTTTAGCAATCAATGATGGGTTAGTGGTTACACCTGCAACTACACCTAACGCGTGTGCTTTACGAATTTCTTCTACATTGGCTGTGTCGATAAACAATTTCATCCTGTATCCCTACCTTTTCTCCCGCTATGGGTGCTTATTGGAAATACTTCTGTCTGATTTGCCCAACGATTGCTTCTGCGGTAAAGCCATATTCACGAATGACGCGATCTGCTTTCGCTGATGCTCCGAATTTGCGGATGCCGACAACGAAGCCTTCTTGTCCCGTAATGTCTTCCCATCCAGCCGGATAAGCCATTTCCATCACAACATTTTTACGCACTTGAGGCAAAATAATGGCATTCCGTACCTCTTCTGGCTGCCCCTCAAATAATTCACGGCTTGGCATGGAAATAACACGAGCTCCAATTCCATCTTGCGCCAACTGCTTCTTCACGTCAAGTGCTAAGCTCACTTCTGAGCCAGTCGCAATGAGTTGCAAGTCAGGTGTTTCGCCATTGGCAACATCAGACAGGACATAAGCTCCTTGGTGGATATGATCAAAAGCAAGCGTGTCCGTGCCTGGAAGTACTGGCAAGTTCTGACGCGATAGCGMGAATACGAACGGGCCTTCTTTCGCTTGAAGAACATACTCCCAAGCAGCCGCTGTCTCGTTCGCGTCCGCAGGACGGAACAATGTCAGATCCGGAATCATCCGCAAGGAAGGGATCTGTTCAATCGGTTGATGCGTCGGGCCATCTTCGCCGACAGCGATGCTGTCATGCGTGAAGACATACGCAACAGGGATCTTCATCAACGCGGATAGGCGAATCGCACCGCGCAAGTAATCGCTGAACACGAGGAACGTGCCGCCGAAAGCACGCAGTCCGCCGTGAAGCAGCATGCCGTTCAGCGCTGCGCCCATGGCGAATTCCCGGACGCCGAACCAGAAGTTGCGTCCGCTGTAATCTGCCGCGCTGAATGCCGCAGCATCGCCGATCATAGTGAAGTTGGAGCTCGCTAGGTCGGCAGAGCCGCCTACTAGATGAGGTACCCGCTTCGCCAAGCCGTTAATCACTTTGCCAGATGCGGTGCGCGTCGAGATCGCGCCGCTCTCTGGGGTGTAGCGCGGCACATCGGCGTTCCAATCCGCCGGAAGGTCGCCGCTGTTCGCGAGCTCGAATTGCTTCGCGAGCTCAGGGTAGGCCGCCTGGTAGCTGTTCCACAGCTGCTCCCAGGCTGCTTGTGACTGAGCTCCCACCTCTTTGTGGTGGGCGAAGTGGGTGTACACCTCAGCCGGGACGTAGAAGTCCGGCTCGAGGGGCCAGCCCAGAGCTTGCTTCGTCAGAAGCAGCTCGTCTTTGCCCAGCGGCGAGCCATGCGTACCGCCGTGGCCGCCCTTGCCGGCTTTGTTCGGCGAGCCGAAGCCGATGGTTGTTTTGATCTCAATCAGCGTTGGGCGATTGAGATCGGCCTTGCCCTCTGCGATCGCCGCAGAGATCGCATCGACGTTGTTTTGCTCTTCCACACGGAGGTATTGCCAACCGTAGGATTCGAACCGCATTTTGACGTTCTCGGAGAACGACATGTTCAAATCCCCATCAAGGGAAATATCATTGGAATCGTACAGGACGACGAGTTTACCTAATTTGAGATGTCCAGCGAGGGAAGCGGCTTCGGATGAAACACCCTCCATCAAGTCGCCATCTCCACAAATGGCATAAGTGAAATGGTCAACAACTGGGAAATTCGGTTTATTGTATACGGAAGCTTGGTGTGCTTCAGCCATCGCCATACCCACTGCCATGGCAACACCTTGACCAAGCGGACCTGTCGTAGCTTCTACACCAGCTGTGTGACCGTACTCTGGATGCCCAGGTGTGCGGCTTCCCCATTGGCGGAATTCCTTGATATCGTCCAAAGATACATCATAGCCACTTAAGTGAAGCAAGCTGTACAGCAACATGGATCCGTGTCCCGCAGACAAGACGAAACGATCACGGTCCGCCCATTTCGGACTTACTGGATTGTGTTTCAAATGACGTGCCCACAGCGCATACGCCATTGGTGCCGCGCCCATCGGCATGCCTGGGTGACCCATAGCAGCTTTCTCAACAGCATCAATAGTAAGCGTTCTAATCGCATTAATACTTAATTCTTCAATGCCAACCGTTGTTCCATTCAATGAGATACGCCTCCATCTATGTGATTGTTTTTATTACCTTATCTCTTTATTATAAGAGGAGATGGTGCATTCAAATAATTGATAGTTTCGATACTCGCTATAGAAGGTGTCTATATGGTTAATTTCGAGTTGTATAAAGTATTTTATTTAACAGCGAAATCCGGAAGCTTGTCCAAAGCAGCGAAAGAGCTGTATATCACGCAGCCCAGTGTCTCTCACTCCATTAAATTATTGGAGGAAAGTCTCGGGCTACCTTTGTTTGCTCGTACGTCTAAAGGCGTTGATCTAACCAAAGAGGGCGCCATCCTCTATTCCTATATTGAGCAAGCATACAACTTCATTTCCTTAGCAGAGGAAAAGCTCAATGAACTGCGAAATTTCTCTAGTGGAGAAATTAAAATCGGTGGCAGCGATTCCTTGTGCAAACACTATTTGCTTCCCTTTCTGGAATCGTTTCACGTTCAATATCCACATATCCAGATTAATCTAGTCCACGGGACGACACCGGAGATTGTAAAAAATTTAAAAGAAGGCAAAATCGACATCGGTATTGTAAGAACACCTATTCATGACGATCAGCTTCAGGTTCGTGAGGGGATTACCATTCAGGACTGTTTCGTCACTGGCCCCAAGTACCGAGAACTGTCTGAGGGCACGATTACGTTAGCGGAGTTACTTGCCTATCCAATTATTTTATTCTCTAGTAACAGCTCTTCAAGAAAATTTGTCACGCGTTTGTTCAGTGATAACGGTTTGCTTTTAGAACCGGAGATTGAGCTGGGCAGTGTGGATTTACTCATTGAATTTGCGAAGATCGGCTTCGGCGTTTCCTTCGTGACGAAGGAGTTTGTCGCCAGGGAATTAGCAGAGGGCAGCTTATTTGAGGTCAATCTCGAGGCGACGATACCCTCTACCAAGATAGGGATTATCACGTTGAAGAACATGCCGCTCTCAACTGCAGCAGCTGCATTTGTAGCTAAGTTGGAGAATCCGGGGTAATATTGCAGAAAAAACACACTCAGCTTCCACCGAGTGTGTTTACCTTTTTACAAACAAACCATCGCCTTAATCACCTTCGACTCCGGCTTCAGCCATGTTTCGAATTGCTCCACCATCTCATCGAAGGAGGCACGGTGCGTAATATAACGCTCAATGTCGATGCTTCCCGTCTTTAATGCACTTCGCACCGTATCAAAATCCTCCATGGTCGCATTACGGCTCCCCATTAACGTCAACTCCCTCTTGTGGAAATCAGGGTCATGAAAGGCAATATCTGCCTTCACTAGTCCGACGTAAACAAGTTTGCCGCCATGAGCGACAAGACCGAAAGCATCTGTCATCGATCTCGCATTCCCTGTTGCGTCGAAGACGACGGTAGGAAATTCACCATTCGTAAGCTCCGCTAGTTTTTCCTTCGGAAGTTGGAGCGCATTCACGGTATGATCGACGCCTGCCCAGTCCCGGCAAAATGCTAACCGCTCCTCGTTAATATCCATCGCTATGACGTTAGCACCAAGTTGCTTTGCCAAAATCATCACCCCAAGCCMAATAGGGCCCGCTCCAATCACTAACGCCGTTTCCCCTTTACGCAGCTCTGATCTTCGCACCGCATGTGCACCAATACTAAGTGGTTCCAGCATCGCAGCCTGATCCAGCGTTAGTCCATCTGCTTTAATTAGATGACTCACTGGCAGAGCTAAACGCTCTACCATGCCTCCATCCCTATGTACGCCAAGCACTTTCATGTCTGTGCAGCAATTTGTTTTGCCATTGCGGCAAGCAATACATTGTCCACAATGCATGTAGGGAACGACGCTTACAATATCCCCAACTGCCACATCCGTTACTCCCTCACCAAGCTCCTCTACATACCCTGCCAGCTCGTGCCCAAGAATACGCGGATAGCTAAAGAAAGGCTGATTCCCTTTAAACGCATGCAAATCCGTCCCACATATGCCAATTCGCTGAATGCGAACGAGTGCTTCTCCCATACCTACAGTTGGATCCTCTATCTCGACATACTTCAAATGCTCGATTTGTTCACAGACGATCGCTTTCATGTTTACCCTCCTCCATCTAATCTATGAACGATTATGAATTCATAATTTATAGAACTCCTTAGCATTTAGACCGAATAAACGATCTTTATCCTTTTCCGACCAACTATCTGGCAAGGATTGATACACGACATCGACAACGTCCTCATAGTCAGCCGCGAGCAAACAGACTGGCCAATCACTTCCGAACATCACACGCTCCGTTCCGAAAACCTCCAAAATATGCTGGACATACGCCGTAAAATCCTCCGGCTTCCAATCCGAATGGTTGGCTTCGGTCACCATACCTGAAACCTTACAATATAGACTGGGGTGCTTCGCAATAATCGCCATTTGGCTTTTCCAAGGTTCAATCACACCTTCGGCAATCAACGGCTTCGCAATATGATCAATAACCCCTCGCAGACCTGGTACCAGTTCCAGTAGCTCGATAACGGTTTCTAATTGATGAGCGAGGACAAGCAGGTCGATCGGCACATCTTCCTTAGCGAAGTAACGCAAAGCTTCAACAAAATGAGGTTGCAGGATAACCCGTGCATCAGGCATCTCCTGAATCATCACCCGAAAGCCTACATATTTCGGATGCTGGCTGCATTTTTGATAATGAATAAGATAATCAGGATCGTCCAAATCAAGCCATCCAACAACGCCGGCAATTGAATCTGTGCTTTCACTTAAAGCTAGTAAATAATCGGTTTCTTCTAACGTTTGCGCAGCTTGAACCACAATACTCTTATCGAAGTTGAATTGCCCAAGATGTGGTACCAAATCATTTGGTAAAAAATCACGATTCAACACGGGGAGAGCTGGTGTAAGCCAACCATAATCCCCCCGGTCGATCTTCCAATAATGCTGATGTGCATCAATACGCATGACGATTCTCCTTATCTTCACACCTAATATGATATCGCTTTCTTTCATTTTATCATTAAATTTCCGATATGAAATATCGATATCTAGCATAACTATACGGTTTTTTGATATTATTGAACTATCTTGCAGAAGAAAGGCGTGGTTATTGTGGATCCTATTCGTAAAATTTTCGATAATCATGATGCCTTCCCCATGTCTTTTGCCTATAAAAACACAAAAAGCTCGCTAAGCGAGCTTCCTGATCATTTCCATGACTGGTATGAAATTGTTTATGTGTATAGGGGGCGTGGTACTTTTTTTATCGACCATACCTTCTATGAAATGAAACAAGGCGATCTCTTTCTTATTCCAGGGAATACGATTCATCGGGCGACACCAGATAAAGAGTCCCCCGTGACGTCCACTGCGATTTACTTCTCTCCAAGTATCGTACAGTTGCCTTCGCTAGGAGAGGACTTCTCCTGTTTACAATGCTTTGAGCAAGCCGCGACCCTTCGTAATTATAAGTTCGAAATGCGGTTACCACAGAGTCAGCACCTAGAATTACTTTTAGATACGATTGAGAACGAATTTAAGCATCCAACCATTGGTCAACGCCAATCCATCCTTCTTTTTTTACTTCAATTGCTGCTAACTATCTATCGTGATATGACCACTGACACCAAGTCACCTAATTTGGACACCCTTGTAGGCCCTATTTGGATGCGAGAAATCATCCTCTATATTGATCAGCATTTCTGTGAAGATATTGGACTCCAAACACTTTCGAAACAAGCTTCTGTCACGCCGGCTCATTTCAGCAGAGTATTTAAACAGTTCATTGGTATGAACATCAGCACCTATCTCATAACCAAGCGCATCATCCGCGCTAAACAGTTGCTTCAAGAAAGTGATGCAAGTGTCGGTACAATCGCGGATCTATGCGGGTTTGAGAGTTTACCTCATTTTCATGCGATGTTCAAAAGAGTGCTTGGCATTACGCCCGCAGCGGCACGGAAGTCCTTCCGTTCATTCTAAGATTGCTTCACTAACCGATCGTAGAGGAAGTCCGCAATATGAACGGCTTCCATATGCCCGTTTTGCCCATGTTTATCAATACCTAACTTCATTTGCAGTAAGCAGCCTGGATTGCTTGTGACMACGTAGGATGCTGTTGTTGCATTMACATTTTCCATCTTATGCTCTAAGATTTGGTTGGCCATGTCTGGCTGAGTCATATTATAAATACCGGCGGAACCACAGCATGAACCAGCATCCTTCATTTCGATATAGGCGGTGTTACTAACCCTTTGCAGCAATTGCTTGGTTGGTTGACTGCCCTTCATCACGTTGCGAAGATGGCAGGATTCCTGATACGTAACACGTGTTGGAGCATGCTGAGACAGCGTATCTGCATAACGAAGAGGTCGACCTTTCTCCACCAGAATGGAGCTGATATCCTTCACACGTTTGGCGAACCAAGTGGAGGCTTCCTTCCACTCTTCCTCATCATGAAGCAGATGATCGTACTCCACAAGAATCGCTCCACAACCTCCTGCATTCGAAACGATGTAATCGACTCCTGCTTCTTGGAAGGCGCGGATATTACTTTTGGCTAATTGCTTCGCTTGATCCGTTTCACCACTATGTGCATGAAGTGCCCCGCAGCAGTTCTGCGATTCAGGAATGACGACATCGAACCCAGCCTCGGTCAAAAGTTTCACTGTACTAATATTCGTTTCCGTGAATAACACGTCCATCAAACATCCACGGAACATCCCCACAGTGCCCAATTTTTTGCCTTTTGCCGGTATAAACGTACCCAGCCGTTCAACAATTCCTTTGCCTGAAGCGTCCGGAAGTATTTTCTCCATCGTAGCCATATGCTTCGAGAATAGACCGACTACACCGGTTTTTCTAACTAGCTTTTGGATACCTGACATTTTATAAAAATGAAGCCCTGTCCCGAGTAGCTGCATCCTCTGTTGGGATGGAAATAGCTCTTTGAATACGAGCTTCCGCACACCCTTTACCCACCATCTATGTTGGGTTGTATGCACTTCTATGGCATCGCGCGCCTGTTCAATTAATTGGCCATATTTCACATCTGCTGGACAAGCAGGCTCACACGCGCGACAACCCAAGCAATGGTTCATCTGATCTTCGAAACGTATCCCTGGCTCCATGAGGCCATCTACTGCTGCTTTCATCAGAGAGATGCGGCCCCGCGGAGACTCCGCTTCGATGCCTGTTTCTTTAAAAGTCGGACAAGCTGGCAGGCAGAATCCACAACGCATGCAATTCGTTAATTGGTCGTAGTCCAGTTTCTGCATTAACGTTTCCTGAAGTGTTGCTCCTTGGCCCTTAGACACGATCAATCACCACCCTGCGTCTAGATTCTTTGGCGAACATTTTGCCTGGATTCAAAATATGGTTCGGATCGAACGCATCCTTAATCCCCTTCATCATTGCGATCCCGCTGCTTCCCACTTTCCATTCCAGGAATGGCGCTTTCACTAAGCCAACACCATGTTCACCAGTAATGGTTCCACCTAAACGAATCGCGGCTTCAAAAATCTCTTCAAACGCCGCTTCCACACGATGTACTTCATCATGATCTCTTGCGTCGGTTGTTGCTGTAGGGTGAAGATTGCCATCTCCCGCATGTCCAAAGGTACAAATTTGAACATCATGTTTGGTTGCAATTCGATTAATTTCTAGAACCATTTCCGCGATTTTGGAGCGAGGCACCGTTGCATCCTCTAATATCGTCGTCGGGCGTAAGCGAGCAAGCGCAGTAAAGGCGCTACGTCTTGCTGTTAATAGCTTCAACGCTTCCTCTTGTGTGCTCGCAATGGTGACTTCATCCGCCAGTTCCTCTCTGCAAATCTCAGAGATTAGGGCAATATCACGCTCAACCATCTCTGGCTCGCCATCCTGTTCAATTAACAAAATAGCAGCCATATCCAGCGGCAGTCCCAGCTTAGCAAAATCATCCACAACACGGATCGTTGGATTGTCCATGAATTCCAGGGTTGCTGGAATGATGCGGTTTTCGATGATTTTGGAAACCGTGCGCGCCGCGCCGTATAAGTCCTTGTACATCGCCAGCATTGTTTTCTTCGCCTTTGGAGGCGGAATGAGTTTAAGCGTGGCTTCTGTAATAACTGCAAGTGTACCCTCCGAGCCGACTAGCAGCTTCGTCAAATCATATCCGGCTACATCCTTCATCAGCTTGCCACCAGTACGCATGATTTCACCTGATGCAAGGACACACTCGAGGCCGATCACGTAGTCTTTAGTTGTGCCATATTTTAAACCACGAAGTCCGCCTGAGCACTCTGCAATATTGCCGCCAATGGTGGAAATCGCCATTGAACTTGGATCTGGTGGATAAAATAAACCTAATCCCTCAATATGCTCGATGAATTGCTTCGTAATGATCCCTGGTTGCACAGTGGCTGTCAGATTCTGCAGATCGATATCTAGGATTGCATTCATGCGATGCATAACCATGACGATCCCACCTTGTACAGGTACTGTACCTCCG
The DNA here is from genome assembly GCF_056398345.1 of Paenibacillus sp. 01T442. Classification (NCBI taxonomy): domain Bacteria; kingdom Bacillati; phylum Bacillota; class Bacilli; order Caryophanales; family Paenibacillaceae; genus Paenibacillus; species Paenibacillus sp. 01T442. Next base: position 2,463 of record NZ_JBFTPF010000074.1, on the reverse strand, counting down.
CACAAATTCGTACCTGAGCCCCTGCTGATCAAGGGAATGCGATGCTCATTCAACACCTTCATAATGCCTGAAACCTGCGCAGTATCTTTCGGATAGATGACACCGTCAGGTAAGGACTGAAGCATAGGTGTCCCGTCGTAGGAATGGGTAACTAATGATTCCATATCATCTTTATAAAAGGCTTCGCCTACAATGGCCTGTAATTGTTGTTTAACTTGATTATCGAGCATAAAGAATCCTCCCTTTGAGCGCTTACTTAGTATGCTACATTCCTTCTTAATTCTTGATGCTTTTTACAAGTGATCATGTGATCAGATGACTTTCCTTCTATTTTAGCTTATGATGTAATAGATGTATAGAACTTTATTAAAGATTTTCAGGGGGATACCGATGGTTTTTCAGCAAATCCGGCCACAAAAGGGCTCGGAAATCGTGCTTCAACATATTAAAGCTCAAATTGAGGGAGGAACTTATGCTCCTGGTTCTAAGCTTCCTACAGTCGTAGATCTTGCTGCAAGCTTCCAAGTCGGCCGGTCTACGATCAGAGAAGCACTCAGCGGGCTTAAAGCTATGGGCTGGGTCGATATTCGACATGGGGGAGGTACTTATGTCGTTACGTCATTACCGACAGAGTCGACTAGTCTCTTTGACCACAGTGAAACACTTCAAGAAGTACAAGAGGTGCGCAGATTCATTGAGGCGGGCTGTGCAACCTTAGCGGCTAGCCGCCGCACTGAGCAGCATTTGACAGTTCTTAAAGAAATCCTTCGTGATATGGAATCCTCACTTGGAAATGAAGAAGAAAGCGAACATGCAGACATTCGCTTTCATTTGGAGATCGCTAAGGCGTCTCAAAATACCCTATTCATGGGGATGATGGAGTCCTTGACGGAACGATTACAACAGAGTATGAAGGCTTCGCGGCGTCTGTGGTTTTTTGCAGAGCGTGCTTCGGCCGAACAGCTTCTGCAGGAACATCGTGATATTGTTGAAGCAATTGCCGCTCAAGACGAGCAGCTTGCTGCAGAGAAAATGTCTCAGCATATTGCGAAAGTTGATCAGGTCATTCAACAACTAGCACAGAAAAACAAAGAATAACATATGAACAACAAAAAAAGCCTTACAGTGTAAGGCTTTTCGTGTGTATTGCTTTTGATACCGGCAAGAGGACTCGAACCTCCACCCTTTCGGACTCGATTTTGAGTCGAGCGCGTCTGCCATTCCGCCATGCCGGCATATTATGCGCGTAGAGGGACTTGAACCCCCACGGTCACCCGCTAGATCCTAAGTCTAGTGCGTCTGCCAATTCCGCCATACGCGCATGTTGTCAATCAGGCAAGTAATGAAGTTGCTAGCCGAAGCTGACTTCACTGAGAAATTAATGGGCGGACGACGGGACTTGAACCCGCGAATGCCGGATCCACAAACCGGTGCGTTAACCCCTTCGCCACGACCGCCACATTCGAAAATTTCTTTTCCCCAAACGTTCTTAGGAAAAATGGTGCCGTCGAGAGGACTTGAACCCCCAACCTACTGATTACAAGTCAGTTGCTCTACCAGTTGAGCTACAACGGCTTATTCATTTAAAAAAATGGTGGCTTTGGACGGAATCGAACCGCCGACACGAGGATTTTCAGTCCTCTGCTCTACCGACTGAGCTACAAAGCCAGGTAAGGATGACAATCTTAACTTTACATTTTGAAGGAAAATGGCGGAGCTGACGGGATTCGAACCCGCGGTCTCCTGCGTGACAGGCAGGCATGTTAGGCCACTACACCACAGCTCCATGCTAAAAGACTATTATGGTGAACGCTGACGGGATCGAACCGCCGACCCCTACCCTGTCAAGGTAGTGCTCTCCCAGCTGAGCTAAGCGTTCATGATTGAAATTTGGGCCCACGCAAAGTAATGTCTAAACTCTCATCACACTAATTAAGGTAAGTTTAGACGCCGAACGAGTTAACACTCGTTGCGGACGGAATACGCTTCGTCAGCAATACGTCACTTTGTGGGGATTGGTGGTGACCCGTAGGGGACTCGAACCCCTGTTACCTCCGTGAAAGGGAGGTGTCTTAACCACTTGACCAACGGGCCTAACTTATGCCAGAGGTCTGGCAAAAAAAATACCCCAAAGGGCACTGCTTGGCAACGTTCTACTCTCCCAGAACCCTGCGGTTCAAGTACCATCGACGCTGGARGGCTTAACGGTCGTGTTCGAGATGGGAACGCGTGGRTCCCYTCCGCCATCATCACCAAACAGTCAAAGCGTTKGTTTGCGCCTTGAAAACTAGATACGAAACTYAACGTAAAGTACTTACTTAGGAATTTTGGTTAAGCCCTCGACCGATTAGTATTCGTCAGCTGCATACGTTGCCGCACTTCCACCTCGAACCTATCAACCTCGTCGTCTACAAGGGGTCTTACATACTGGGAAATCTCATCTTGAGGGGGGCTTCGCGCTTA
>NZ_JBFTPF010000073.1:0-25495 GCF_056398345.1 Paenibacillus sp. 01T442 | reverse complement strand
GTGGATCAGCATGACYAATGAACAAATTCTTGTGCAAATGGACGAGGTGATCATCGAGTTGGTTACGGAAACGTTGGTTTCGTCGGATCATTTGGCTCCTCTCCGTTCATAAATATAGCTAGTCACACAAGCTGAATGATACATTAAGTATCTCTGATACATATCGTATCATGAGAGAAATGGAAAGACAACCCTTTTTCCGGCATAACAATCGACGTTCGCCATCAAATAGAAAAAGACGCCCCTAGCCCCTATAAATAAGGCTAAGAACGTCTTCTAATTCGTGTTATTAACTACCTAATGCGCGACTGTATTATAGGTCATAATCCAGATGGAACCGGCTACGATTGTTATTAGAATGACTAGACCAAATAGCAGTGCCATGATGTTCCACCGGGCATTCTCGCCTTCTTTGACATGCATGAAGAAGAACAATTGCACAGCAAATTGCAGAACGGCCATTGCTAAAATCAAAACTAAGGTACCCGTTTTCCCAAGCATATGGTTCATGACAACAACAAGTGGAATGATGGTCAAAATGATCGATAACGCAAAACCGATGATATACGATTTCAATGATCCATGCGACCCATGATTGTTATGAGATTGTGTATGTGGTTGGCTCACTTACATCACCCCCATGAGATAGACGACCGTAAAGACGAAGATCCAAACGACGTCCAGAAAATGCCAATACAAGGAAATGATCTCTACTTTACGTTTCGTAACTGTTGTGATCCCGCGGCGCTTCAATTGAAAAATTAGACCAATCATCCAAAGTAAACCAACGGAAACGTGCAAACCGTGCGTGCCAACTAATGTAAAGAAGGCCGATAGGAAAGCACTCGTGCTGATTGTTGCGCCCTCATGGTTAACCATGGTAATGAATTCTGAGAGCTCTAGTCCAACGAATGATGCTCCTAATATCACGGTCACAATCAACCAACCGATTAATTGCTTCAGATTTCCTTTGTGCATACCCAATACAGCTAAACCGCTTGTAAAGCTACTTGTCAGCAAGATGAAAGTTTCCGCGATGATTCCCGGCATCTTGAATAACTCTTCCGGTGTTGGTCCGCCATTCGTATTTTGGTGAAGGACGATATAGGTCGCAAAAAGCGAGCCGAATAAAATAACGTCTGTGATTAGAAATATCCAAAAACCGAACGTTTTGAGCGATTCATGCTCTTGTTCATGATCGTGTTCATGGTCGTGTGCACCATGTGCAGCTGTGTGTGCCATTACACCTTCACTCCTTTCCAAGCGGCGTCTTCTGTCTTCTTCACTTCATCCGCTGGAATATAGTAATCCGTATCATAGCTGAAGGAACGAGCAATCATACAGATGGCAACACCAATTAACGCTGGAATGGTTAGCCACATCCAATCCCAGACGAATCCGAAGCCCGCAAAAAACCATAACAGCGATATTACAAACGGAATTGCTGAGTTTTTAGGCATATGAATCGGTTCATAGGCAATTGGCTTCGGTTGTTTCTTTCCAGTCCCTTGCTTCGCTTCCCACCAAGCGTCAGCAACTTCTGCTTTAGGCAGCACAGCAAAGTTGTAAAGTGGTGCTGGTGAAGGAATGGACCATTCCAGTGTACGTGCATCCCACGGATCGCCAGTAACATCTTGTTCTCTGAACTTAATGGAATGAGCAATTTGCCACACTTGGAAAATGAAACCAAGACCCATTAAGAAACCGCCGACGGTTGAAACCATGTTAAGCGGACCCCAGCCCATATCCCAGCTATACGTGTAGGTACGACGCGTCATCCCGTCTAATCCTAGGAAGTATTGCGGCATGAAACAAACATAGAAACCAATGTTCCACACCCAAAAAGCCCATTTGCCCAAATGTTCATTCAGCTTAAAGCCGAACATTTTCGGCCACCAGTAGTAGAGTCCTGCGAAATATCCGAAGGCTACCCCACCAATTAATACTTGATGGAAATGCGCAATCAGGAAGTAACTATTATGAAATTGGAAATCAGCGGGAGCGACGGACAACAGAACACCTGTCATCCCCCCAACAACGAAACATGGAATAAAGGCAATCGTCCAAAGCATCGGGGTTGTGAAACGAATTTTCCCCCGGAACATCGTGAAGAGCCAGTTAAATACTTTTGCCCCTGTTGGGATCGCAATTAGCATTGTACTTATCGCGAAGAAAGCATTCACATCCGCACCGGAACCCATCGTGAAGAAGTGATGCGCCCAGGTAAAGAAAGATAATAAGCTGATGATCAGCATCGCGAATACCATCGATTTGTAACCGAATAGTTTCTTCTTCGAGAAGGTTGATACGATCTCAGAGAAAATACCGAAGGCTGGTATCACGACGATATAAACCTCAGGGTGACCCCACATCCAAATTAAATTGATATACATCATTGGATTCCCGCCGCCATCCAATGTGAAGAAGTGCGCACCAAGGAAGCGGTCTAGGAATAACAAGGCAAGTGTAACTGTTAAGATTGGGAATGCGAAAATGATCATAATGCAACTTGAAAATACGGACCATGTAAACATCGGCATTTTCATCAACTTCATGCCAGGTGTACGCATTTTCAAAATGGTCACAATAAAGTTAATCCCGGTTGCTAAACTACCGATACCTGAAATTTGAATACCCCAAATATAGAAGTTCTCTCCTACCCCTGGACTATGCGACATTTCGGAAAGCGGCGGATAGCTTAACCAACCAGCGTCTGGTGAACCACCGATAACGAAGGAAACGTTGAACAACATGGCGCCCCAGAAGAACATCCAGAAACTCAATGAGTTTAAGAATGGATACGCGACATCGCGCGCTCCAATTTGCAAAGGAACAACAATGTTAAATAAACCAAACATGAGCGGCATCGCCATGAACAAGATCATGATAACGCCATGCGTTGTGAAAATTTGATTATAGTGATCTGGCTGTAGGAACTGGCTATCCGGAATGGCTAGCTGCAGCCTCATCAGAAGCGCATCGACACCACCGCGGAATAACATCATTAATGAACAGATAATATACATAATCCCGATTCGTTTATGATCGACGCTTGTCAACCATTCCCGCCAAAGCCAACCCCATTTTCGGAAGAACGTGAGTACGAATACCATGGCTACTAACGAGAGCCCGATACTAACCTGGGCCCCAAGAATCATAGGATCGCCCGTTACGAAAAACTCGGATGCAAACTCTTTAATTTTATCCAGCATGAGCAGATCTCCCTTTCATAAAACTCTGATCTATCATCAATTACTTCGACATATTCATCTGACTATGATCCATTTGGGAATGGTTCATGGTTTCGTCTTTCTTCGTATCTTTGCTTTCATGACCAGCCCCATGACCATTGTGAATAGGCTGCCCATTCGTATATTTCGTTACGATTTGTTCGAAAAGTCCATCTGGGATTTCCGAGAAATATCTCACACCAGATTTACCTGGCATTGCTAATTCATCGTAAACTTCTTTGGTTAACTTCGTAGGGACTTTCTTGGTCTTCGCAATGAACGAATCAAAGTCTTCACGCGAAGTCGCATTCACATCAAACGTCATGTCAGCGAAATGTTCACCACTGAAATTCGCTCCTGTACCAAAATAATGTCCGATCTCATCCGCTTGCAAATACAGCGTCATCGCCATGCCAGACATTGTATAAATTTGACCGCCTAATTGTGGAATCCAGAATGAATTCATCGGCGCATCCGAAGTCAGTTCGAACTTAATCGGTGTATCTTCTGGAATTTGCAAATAATTCACAGTGGCAATCCCTTGCTCTGGATAGGTAAACAACCATTTCCAATCTAATGATGTCACCTGAATCGTAATCGGTTCTTTATCCGACTTCAATGGTTTTGACGGCTCCAAAGCATAGGTATACTTCAGCGTAACCACAGCCAATGTGACAATAATGATGATCGGCACAGCCCACCAAACGATTTCGAGTGAGGTACTGTGAGACCAATTCGGTTTATACGATGCCTTATTGCTTTTGCTATCGCGATATCGCCACACAATCCAACCCGTAAGCACAAGAACCGGAACAAGGATGACCCCACATAAAATAGTTGCAATCACAATTAAATCTCTCTGCTCAGCACCAACGGGTCCTTTAGGATCCAACACCATAGCTTGGCTGCAGCCAGAAAGTACTAAGATGATGGCGACCATCATGAAGAGCATTCCTGCTTGTACAAGCTTTCTCTTCTTCATCCACTTAACCTCCCAATCAACAAATCCTGCCTGTTATCAACATATCATCTTGTTCGTCAAAGTTCACCATCACAAAGTTAACTTAACAAATACGTCAACGGTTCGACGTAGTAATGTAAAACAAATGTCACAGAACGTTTGTTGACTCTGCTGGAAAAATATGAACAGCAAAAAGCCTTCCAAGTATCAAACTTGAAAGGCTTGCATAGTATTCCTTCGAACCCTCGTTCTCATTCGCCTTTGGAAACATTGCGAGAATGTACCAAATGAATAGCGGTACGAATCACATAAATGTGGACACTTCCGACCATGAACCCAATACCCACCATTAATGTTGTATTGCGATCACTGAAGCTTTCTAAACTGAATAAGCTAAGTACTAAACCTATAGCAAGCAACGCCCATGCGGCAAAAGTCATTAATTTCACTAACGGCATCACATCTCGTTCAGCACGCTCAACGGAATTCACGGACACGGCTCTATTCGACATTAACATCACCACTCCTGACTTAAATGTAAGTGCTTTAAAACTAGTATAACACAAAAATCAGATTTTGTTCATATTTTATTCACACGATGATCAAATTTTGGACAAAATTACACAAGGAAATTACGAACGTAATTAAATATTGACTTTTATCGAGTTTTATGATATAATAAAATATTTGTTTGACATGATAATCGCCAGTGGATATGATAATTTCATGCCTTTTCACACTTATCATGCCAAATCGGAGGGTTTCACATGCAAATTTCTGAAGGACTTTATTCCGTTGACTTATCCATTCCACTCATGGGTCGAATCAACGTCATTCATCCCGCCTTATTCGTTGATGAGCAAGGAGCTGTACTTGTAGATACAGGCTACCCTGGTACCCTTCCACTCCTACAGAAAACATTAGAAAACTTAGGCGTTGATGTATCAACATTAGATTCCGTCATCCTTACACATCAGGATATCGATCATATCGGAGGTTTACCTGCCCTTCTAGAAAATTCCTCCCAGCCCCTAGAAGTATTCGCTTCTGATCTAGAAAAACCTTATATTCAAGGCGATAAAATGTTAATTAAAGTAACCCCTGAATCCATTGAACGTGCTATTGCGAATTTACCTGCAGACACGACACCTGAATGGCGAGATGCGTTCCGACGTAACCTTGAGAACCCGCCGAAGGCACCGGTTAACGCCATTTTGGAAGATGGTCAGATCATCGACAGATGTGGTGGGATTGTTGTCATCCTTACGCCTGGTCATACGCCAGGTCATTTGAGTCTTTATCATAAAAAAAGCAAAACATTAATCGCCGCGGATTCCATGGTTGTCGCTGAAGGTAAGCTTCAAGGACCCATACCAGCTTATTGCGCTGATTATCCCTTAGCCTTGCAATCATTGCGAAAATTTTTGCAATTCGATATCGAAAGAGTTCTTTGCTACCACGGCGGCTTAATCACCGATAATGCGAATCAACGAATCGCTGAAATCGTACATTCAATAGAAGCTTAGTGAACAAAAAAGGGCTGACTAACCGTAGATGATCTACAGGTAGTCAGCCCTTGCTACTATGTACGTTCTACTTCAGAAGTGTATAGCTGCCGATAATAGGAAGAGGTTTAACTTGACCTTGCGCCGCCGCAACAATGCCCAGCACGGCCAAAGTCACCAATGCCAAGTTAGCAATCGGCTGCAGGATCCAACCAATGAATGGGATAATGCCGAGAACGACATTCACGATGACCCATGCTAAAAACAAAGTAAGTCCTTGATTGGCATGGTACCACGCAAACTTGGATTCCTTCGCCGCGATTAACGGGATGAAAAACAAAATGTACGCAAGAATCGCCATTCCCTTGTTACTTTGAATATCTGTGGAATCGTACATGGACAGCACCTCATCTTCTCAGAGTTTTCTCTTCCATTATATTCAATTTCCAGCAGCTATTCATCCGCCTATTGGACAAATCTCAAATTATTTTTGGACCAACTTCCACTCGTCCCAAGCCTTCAGCAACTCCTGCTCTCGCTCTGGTTTTAATCCAGCTACTCGAACTATTTCAGTGTCTCGACCTTGATCCCATGCCCGTGTATCTTTTACGGTGTCTACTAATGCTCTTGTCGTTAAACCCGATTGGAACGCTTTTGCATTGTTTAACTGGAACATACCGATCAAACTGTCGCTTGGAAGCCACAGCGGCAGCTCCATCCAGGACCCCACCCCTTGTTCGACTAAGAACTCTTGCGTCACCCAAGTAATCGTCGTCTCTACATCGTTATCGGTAGATCTGCAAGCTTCCACGACATCTTCCATGGCATACTCATTTCCACTCGCATGAATAGTTCCCGTTACGCCTTGTTCAATCAGACGTATCGTCCAGGCTGCAAGGTCACGCACGTCAATGAATTGAAGCTTTCGCTCTTTGGGCAGCGGAACTAACACTTCACCGCCTCGTTGTAAGCGAGCAGGCCAGTAAGTGAATCGGTCTGAGGCATCATAAGGTCCAACGATCAGACCTGGGCGAATGATGAGTGCTCCAAGAGGAAATGCTGCTTGGACAACCTGTTCACATTCCGCTTTGAGCGCCCCGTAGCGCTGCCCAGGATCTGCTGCCTCTTCGAGCTGTAACACGGCTGCCGTTTCATCCAATTGAACCTGCTTTAAATCCGCATACGCAGAAATAGTTGAAATGAATGTGTAGTGCTTTGCCTGTACTTTCAACATGTCGGTCGCTGCTATCACAGACTCCGGCTCATAACCACTGGTATCAATTACAGCATCCCAATCCATATCTTGCAGTTTAGCAAGGTCGGTATTCCGATCACCTAGAATGTGATGGACTTGAGGAAATGCAGCAGCATCGTGAAGACCACGATGGAACAGTGTCACTTTGTGTCCTTTCGCGAGTGCCGCTTCTGTCAGGGCTCTTCCTAGGAATTTGGTGCCGCCAAGGATCAGAATATTCATATGTTACCTCCACCTCGCTCCGGATTTATTTGAATGATTCATCTAATAAGGTTCTCGCTTTTCTTACCTTCTCTTCCTCAACCGCCCCACTCACACGTCCATCTTCTCTTACAGCTGTGCCAAGGTGGACATTATGCACCCCAGTAGCTTCGATAAACGAAGTCAAACTGTCGAGTGTAAGTCCTCCGCCTGGCAATATATTTAAGTGACTGCCGCGGGTAATCGCCATAAGAAGTCGTATCTGCTCAACAGCATGAAGAACACTTGCGGCGCCTCCCGATGTGAGCACGGACTGAATTTGTTTATATGACATCAGCATTGACAAAGCTTCTGCTTGTTCTTGTATTTCGTCGAAGGCCCGATGAAAAGTCACAGGCAAAGAAGTAGCCCCTAACAAAATTTCAAGATTGTGGCGATCAATCTTCTTATCCGGTGTTAATACGCCGAATACAAGAGCGCTGGCACCTGCTTGCTCCGCGCCTTGGATCGAATCGTGCATCGTTGCGATGTCCGCCTCTGACATATGAAAGGATCGCGCATGCGGACGAATCATCACGTTCACTGGAATTTGCAAGGCGGATATAATTTGCTTAACGAGCTCTAAATCGGGTGTTAACCCCCCTTGTCGCAAATCCGCAACAAGTTCAATCCGATCTGCGCCGCCAGCTTCAGCTCGCACAGCATCTTGCAATGTAGTCGCGATTACTTCCAATAGCATGTTTCGAAATCCCTCCATTTTCAATATTTATGAATTCCCATTTATACTCTAACACAAAGTGGATAACACAAAAAACTCCATTAATCGATGGATTAAGGAGTTGTGTCACCCTATAGGATATGTAGTACCTAAATATTCGAAGCCGTTTGCCATTGTTGTTGATGTACTTCGACGAGCTCAAGATTGGCAAATGAACGACTAAGCTTCAACAATTTCTCCGTTGCTGCTAATTTCGGCAATGGTGCACTCATAGGCTTGCCTTTGTAACATACGATAAACAACAATTTCATCACCTTCGCTTCTCTAGGATTACAACGTTTCGTTGGCTTTGCTGCTATATCATTCGAAAGACCCCCTCAGATTTGAGGGGGTCTTTCGACATTTCGACAAATTTCGCTTCAACTTATATTACACAATCGCCAATTCAGATAACTTTGCCCGAACTTCTTGAGTTAGTTGAACCGCATCTTCCTGGCGATTCACGACATCGACGCGATCCATATCCACGATAAGAACTTCAGATGCATGATAATGATTCATAACCCAGTCATCATAACCTGACCAAAGCTGACGATAATAATCAACCAACGATTGATCCTGTTCAAAGCTGCGGCCACGAAGTCCGATTCGGTACATAACCGTTTCAAAGGAAGCCTTCAAATAGACCATCAGATCAGGCGCCTTCTTAGGCAGCTCCGCCAACTCTGACATCATGTTATCAGCCAAGCCCTCATACACATCAAATTCCAATTGTGAAATACGTCCTAACTCGCGGTTCACTTTGGCGAAATACCAATCCTCATAAATACTTCTGTCCAGTACATTTCTGTTATGTACTAATGCCTGTTTAATGGCCTTAAAACGCGTATTCAAAAAGTGCAATTGCAGCAAAAACGGATACCGATGCTTTTCGATTTCTTCCGGTGATGCTGTGTAAAATAGCGGTAATATCGGATTATCATCGACACTCTCATAGAAAACATTCGAATTTAGTTCTTGCCCCAGTAAAGTGGATACCGAAGTCTTACCTAGACCAATCATTCCCCCAACCACAATCACTGCCATTGACCCCTTTCTCCTTCTACCCATTCGTAATTTACCTACTGTCAATTCAGCAAAGCTTACCTATTATACAAGGAATTCAAAAACGAGGGAACCCTCTATTTTTTCCTTTACCGTTTGACTTAGCTGCTGCTAAAGAGTCCAATCACTTGGCCATGCAAAATTTCCCGCATCGACCGCTCATATTCTACCTATTTTAGGAAATCCTCAAAGTAACCAACAAAAAAAATTAAGAACACAGTGTGATGAATTCATCTGCCATACTGTCTCTATTTATAAGTACCTAACAACTATCCATATGACAGAGGTGTATCGATGATTTACGGAACGAAGCTACTAGATACAGATTCAGAATTATTTGCTGCTGCCCTAACAAAAACGCCAGTGTTCGTATGGTCACTCGATCAATTAGGCGTTTATTACCAAGTAACTACAGGGATTATCGTCAAATACACGCCAGATCATGTACAAGTTTACAATGAAAATAACACCACAATTTCTACTTGGTATTCAAGAGAAACTTCGGAATTTAGTATTGCATTCTAGAAATGAGAAAACCGCCGATACCGGTTCAACCCGTCGGCGGTTTTCAGCTTCCCATCGTGTTTAAAGCAAGGAAATCAATTATGCTCCCCCGTATACGTTGGCAAGAACACATCAATAGTCGTCCCATATCCCACTTGACTTTGGATGTTCATGGTCCCTTTGTGCGCTTCGACAATCTTGAAGCACATCATTAAACCTAAGCCAGTCCCCTTCTCTTTCGTTGTATAAAAGGGCTCCCCTAGCTGTTTCAATCGCTCCTCTGGTATCCCGATTCCATTATCTTGTGTCCGTACTCTAATCTGATCATCCCCATGCAAGGAAACGATCAATTTGATTTGACCGTCCTTCGGTATGGCTTCCATCGCATTTTTGATCAAATTAATGAATAATTGCTTCAAATGCATCTCCGAACACGTAATTTCAGGTATATCCGATTGGAATTCCAATATTAGTTGTACGTTGCAAAGTACGGCTTGCGTATCTAGAAGAGCAATAACGGATTGCAAAATTGGCACTAAATCGCTTTTTTTATACGTTATGGCTTCCGGCTTAGCGATCACTAAGAATTCACTAACGATAAAATTGATGCGATCCAATTCAGATAACATGATATCAAAATAATGCTTTTTATCTTTCAGATCATGCTGGAGAAGCTGTAAGAATCCGCGAAGCGAAGTAAGTGGGTTCCTAATTTCATGTGCAAGTCCTGCCGCGAGCTGTCCAGCAACGGAAAGTTTGTCCGATTTACGGAGAAGCTCCTCCGTTTGCTTACGTTCAGTAATATCTCGTGTAATACCTGCGAATCCGAAAATTTCACCTTTTTCGTTCCTAATGGGCGTTTTCGTTATACTCACATGGATCAATTGACCATCTTTACGAAGTCGGACCGATTCCATCCCTGATATCTGCTTCCCCTGTCGCAGTTCGTTATACATAGCATTACGTTCTTTTTCCAAATAATCAGGATAAATCGGTAATGTTCGATGGGCTAACTCCGCTTGACTCCAACCAAAAATATGCTCATGCGCCGCATTGACTGATATTACTCGCCAATTCAAATCCAGTACACAAATTGCGTCCGTGGTGTTATTAATAACAGATTCCAGAAGCTCTTTCGTTTCTCTGAGCTCCGTTTCCATCCTCTTGCGTTCCGTAATATCGACACACGATCCGATAACCTCCACCATGCGCTCATTCTCCATAATGGGGCGCAATGAAGTGAGATAGGTAATCCCCCGGAAGGTCGCTTCAAACATCACATTTTCTTCACCATTCCATGCTCGATGGTAATAAGCTTCTATGGAACTGGCCAAAAAGGCTGGCCAAATATCATGCAGCGTATTCCCTAAAATGTGTGACGGCTTAAATCCCAAACGATAAAGYAGCTCACCGTCACACAAAGTATGGATGAAATTCCCATTTATTTCCCTGAACTTTAAGGTCATCCCCTGTTGTCTTCGTACGGTGTCATGGAGATCCTGTTGTGCGATTCGCAATGATTCTCGGTCACGATTGAATTGTGTGATATCCTTGGCGATTAAATACACGCCATCCAATTTATCATTAACGATGATCGGAACATTTTTGACACCTAGTTCAATTTGTTCGCCATTCTCTTGTTGGAACACCAACATATAGTTATCATTTTGCATGAGGATGCCAGCAGCAGAATCGAATCTCGTGTTATTCTGCAGAAAAATATGATGGATAAATTGAGAGAGCAATTCATCTTCAGAGTATCCTAGAATCCTTTCCATGGCTGGATTGACACCCTGTATGCGACCATGGATGTCACAGGTCAAAATACCTGCKGGATTATGCTCAATTAATGATTTATAGCGCTGTTCACTTTCCGCCAGTTTACGTGCCATGTCAGACTGTTGGGAGAGGACCTGAACTTGAGCAATATAGGCCTGAGGTCTGTTGTCTGCATCTCGAACGATTGACATCCGCCAGTCAACGCACAGTAAAGATAAATTCTTATGTAGGATATTGATCGTTCCTTGATAGGTAGGTAACTCTCCACCAAGTAAATTCTTCATGATACGTTCTATGTGGCGCACTTGATTAGGTTCTACTAACGACTTCACTTGCGTTGTAAGGAGCTCCGGCTCCGAGTAGCCGACGATGTCGCACAAGCTGCGATTCATTTTCAACCAATGACCCTCAAGCGAAATCAGAGCCATTCCCATTGTGGTGAATTCAAAAATCGCATCGAACGATAGCTCCATTTCCGAATGCTTATTCATATATTTTCCCCCATGGTACATGCTTAGATGGTGATTCTCACCGTTTGATAGATTCGACAATCCCACAAACAATCCTGCACTTAGCGCATTATGGATTGAAATTGTTCACGAAATATGCCCTTGCTTTCCGTCATTATGTTAGAATGGAAAGGTTCATTATTCTTCATCTCACGTTGTAGGAGGATGCTCCCTTGCCCAATATTTGGACACATTTAATTTTCGGTCAAAAAGTGATGAACCAACTAGGCCACACTTCGGTTCTAAACGATAAACAGCAGCGGCACATTTTTTCTCTTGGCTGCCAAGGACCTGATTTTCTTTTTTACCACAACTTTCTACCTTGGCAAAAAGACAAGAAAATAAATGCACTCGGTAGTCTCATGCACAAAGATTCCTGCGGACCCTTTCTACTCGAACTAGTTCGACAGGTGCAAGGTCGTGGCTTATACAATCCCGCGGTTCTCTATGTTCTTGGTTTTCTGACACATCATGTTTTAGATCGCAATTTACATCCTTATGTATTCTATAAATCTGGTTTCAAGAAATGGGATCATCAACGATTTGAAATCATCATGGATACCCTTTACGCCAAGCATGAGCGCAATATCCAAACGTGGAATACGCCCGTATGGAAAGAAATATATGTAGGTGAAAAGTTCCCCTTAGGCATTGTACCGGCCMTCACCGCTGCAACCGCAATCCATTACCCGGGAATCGCCTCACAAATGAAGGATTCCGATTKGGACGACGCCTACTATGACATGATCCGTGCACAACGATTATTCTATGATCCGCATGGAATCAAGCGAATATTGACAGTAGGTCAAATATCACCATTGGTTTACACGAAGCATCCCGCTCCACGCGATTATTTTAATGAGGCCAAGACGACTTGGAACTGTCCAACGGATCTGAATGAAACCTATACATACAGTGTATGGGAGTTGTTGGAGACAGCAATGGATGATGCCATCCTTGTGCTAGAAGCAGCCATACAAGTCTTGCAGCGAGGTACCGAAGCTGACTACGACGCTTTTCGCGAAGTTCTCGGAAACCGCTCCTACGAAACGGGTAAGAATTGCGAGCTAAATTTACCGATTACCTATGTACAACCTATATTATAGAATAGCTAGGCAATCTTTACATAGCCTAAATATAATATTCGTTTCGGAACGTAAGTTTCGGTCTATACAAATGAAAAAAACCATGAATATTGTCATTCATGGTTTTCGTTATGCCTACAATTCGGGATTTGCCAGTCGATTTCTGTCATTTGGAGTCGATTCAGCGCGGTATTAACATTAGAAAAAGGCTTGCTGCCAAAGAATCCGCGATATGCTGATAACGGGCTTGGATGGGCCGATGCAATGATCACATGTCGGGTGGTGTCGATCAAAGATCGTTTGGCCTGTGCGTGGCTTCCMCATAGCAGGAAGATGACAGGCTTCTCTCGAGCACTTAACACTTGTATGATCTGATCCGTGAATCGTTCCCAACCCATTCCCTTATGCGAGTTAGGTAGTGCTTCACGAACGGTTAAAACCGTATTCAAGAGCAGAACGCCTTGTTCTGCCCATGCTTTTAAATAACCATGATCAGGCACCGTACAATCGAGATCAGATGCTAGTTCTTTGTACATATTTCTTAGCGAAGGAGGGATCGTAATTCCAGGCTTCACAGAGAAACTAAGTCCATGAGCTTGCCCTCTCCCATGATAAGGATCTTGTCCCAGTATCACAACCTTCGTATCCGCAAAAGAGGTCCATTCCAACGCACAAAACACTTCATCCTCTGGTGGATAAATTGTTTGCTGCGAATACTCTGCCTGCAGAAACTGTTCAAGTTCCTGATAATAAGGTGCTTGAAATTCGTCTGCCAAAACCGTCAACCAATCATTCGTTACCGATTTCACTCCTTAGTTCCCCCGTGCATTCATTCTGTACCGAGTGCGCCTGTAGCAACGTCCTTCAGCACAATCTTCCCCTCTGTTTCTGTTCCATCCTCTAAAACAAGCTTCAACTTCGTCGTTTTCCCTTTTTGAACAAGTGCTTGCACTTGTGTATCGGTTAAGCTTCGACCGAAGCTTTCCTTCCAAATAACGAAGGAGCAGCCTTCCTTATAATGCGAGCAGCCATAGCCCTTACGCCCCATAAAGAGGGAGCCGCCGCAGCCTGGTCTTGGACACATTGCAATGAACGTGCTAGCTCCATCCCCTGCTGGTTTCGCAGCAGGCGTTCGCTTCTTCGTAGGAGCTTTCGGTGCACCGTCCCCACGAGCCGTCGTCTTCATTGAAGCTGAGCCACGTTTGCTAGTTGCTTCCGGTGCATTCTCGGCTTCGAAATCCGTTTTCGAAGCTCTAGTTTGCTTGCGCACCTTATCGACAATCAGCGTCGCAAATCGCTTCACATTGTGCATAAACTGGTCGTCTGATGCTGTACCACGGGAAATTTCGTTCAATCTGCGCTCCCATTGCCCTGTCATCTCAGGTGACGTCAACAGTTCGATGCCCGCTCCGCGGATCAATTCAACAACCATTCTACCCTTCTGAGTCAAAATGATTTTCCTCCCCTGCATGTCGATATAGCCGACCTTCTTCAAGCGTTCGATCGTTGCTGCTCGTGTCGCAGGCGTGCCCAGACCGGAGTCCTTCATCGCATCGCGGAGCTCTTCATCCTCAATCTGCTTCCCTGCGCTCTCCATCGCCTTCAGCAAGGTGCCTTCGTTAAAATGCTTAGGCGGCTGCGTGTCTTTCTCCTTCACAATCGCATCTGTACACAGGATATCCCCATTCGCATCGATGGAGAAAGGCTCGTTGACTTCGACCTCTTCCTCGTCATCCGTGTCTTCCTTTTCTTTCCCTTTGGTCGCCTTCGCCTTTTCCTTCTTCTGATCAGCGTAAATGACCTTCCAGCCTAGCGATAACAATTCTTTGACGGTTGTCTTGAAAAGCTCTTGTTCCACTTCCGTCATGACCGTATGCACTTTGTAGGCAGCAGGCGGGTAAAATTGAGAGAGAAAACGTCTGACAATGAGATCATACAATTTCTGCTCATCCGGACTTAGTCCTGAAGCCTTCTTATTCGTAGGCAATATGGCGTGGTGATCTTCAACCTTGGTTGGATTACAAATAAATTTATTATTAATATGAACAAGATTGCGATTAGCGCCTTGAACAAGTTCGTGATAAGCCGTTCCTTGCAAGGCGTTTAGCGCCTTATGCATATCCGGAATATTTTGCTCCGTCACATAATTGGAATTCGTTCTTGGGTACGAAATCACCTTATGCTTCTCATACAAAGCTTGCGCTGTATCTAATGTTTTCTTCGCCGAAAAAGCATATTTCCCATTCGCCTCACGTTGGAGCAAGGTCAAATCATACAATTTGAATGGGAATTCTTTGGTTTCTTTTACCTCGTAGGACTGAATCCGGGCGGGCTTCCCCTTTACCTTCGCAGCAAGCGCAGCCGCCTTCTCACCATCCGTGAAACGTTCACCCTGCCACATGCCTCGGTATGGTGTTTCCCCTTGCGCGAAGTGACCCTCTAGCTCATAAAATTTGAGTGAGGAAAACGCCTCGATCTGCTTTTGGCGATCATAAATTAGCGCAAGCACCGGCGTTTGAACGCGTCCCACCGACAGCAACACATTATGTTTCGTCGTAAACGCACGTGATCCGTTCATGCCAATCAGCCAATCCGCTTCACTGCGAGAACGCGCGGCGCGCGTTAAGTTCTCATATTCGGCGCCATCCTTTAACGTTGCGAACCCGTTGCGAATCGTTTCCGATGTTAAATCGGAGATCCAAAGCCGCTTAACAGGCTGATTGAGCCCCAGGTGCCGCTGGATTAGGGAGAAAATGTGCTGCCCTTCTCGCCCGGCATCGCACGCATTAACCAGTTGATTGCATTTTTTCGCTAACTCCGCGATCACCTTGAGCTGATCATACGTACGCGGGTTAGGAATTAACTTAAATTCAGAAGGAATAATTGGAAGATGATTAATATTCCACTTTTTATATTTTTCGTCATAATGATCCGGTTCCGCCAGCTCAATCAAATGTCCGATTGCCCACGTGATGATATATTGCTCACCTTCTAGATGAGACCTCATATTTTTGGCCTTTGGTTCTATTGCGGCAGCTATGTTTCGCCCCATATCGGGTTTTTCCGCAATAATTAATGTCTTCAACCACAAATCGCTCCTATCATGTGATTCCCGAAGTCATTCTGGAAATCAGATTCTGTCGATTCAGTGTATCCCACTTTATTATCGCCTGCAATATCGATTGCGTGAATTATGACTTTTGGCATAAAAAAACAAACCAGTTAACATCCGATTTCACAGATTCTGACGGGTTTGGACAGGTGCATTGAATTTAAAACTTGGGGTAGTTGAGTGCTCAGTGTTGACGCGCGGGATGCGGGTAGGGGAGGCGGACATAGGAACTCACTGATAGGATGTAGTTAGTGGAATTAGTAGGTTTGAACCGCCCCTGCCTTACACATTAGCATTAACTGGAAAACATACAGCTATTTTCAAGATACTTCCCCGGAAATTTGAATTAACTGTAAAAAATGTATGTAATATCTCCGTTTTCATTCGAATTAGCTAAAATAGTTAAGATTAACTGTATGTCCTCCATCTACTCAGCATATGATCGGAAAACCCCTTAATTTAACTGTATAAAATACATTTATTCGCCTGGAGCAAAATGTTAGTCGGGATCGATGTTCTCTCATTGCGTGGCGGATATCAATACCGCAAAAAAACCTCTCACTCCACTATACATGTGGAATAAGAGGTTTACATGGATTTAGTTTAAACCAACTTCCCATTCCAATAATAACTATCTTCCCGATATACCTTGAAAGCAATTTCAACTTCAGGAATCCCGAGTGATAAAATATGTTTAGTCACGACTTCTGCATAGGCATCTCGAATTTCCTGCCCTCGCTCGAACCAGCCTACCTCAATAAATGGATAGGTCGCACAGATCTCACCTCGGAAAATAGAGACGGTGGGCAAGCATTCCAACATGAAATTGTCTATACCACAAGAACAGACAGCAGCTAATTCGGATATCAGCACTGTGCTAATAGATTGAATTTGAGGAACACTAATCCCTCTTATAATCATATGAGGCATTCTCGAAAGCTCCTTTGCTTGCTGAAGCGGTTAAGCTCTCATTAATTCTTTTATAGTTTGCAAGGAAACCCCTGTTTGATGGTAAATTTCAATAAGTGTCGCGCGTGGATTCGTTCGAACAAAATCCTTCACTTTATTCGAATCGTTCAAAACAAGCTGCGAGCAGCTTGTACATCTCTTTTCCCATTTCGTGAGGAAAACGCGTCCACATTTATCACAATTACAAAGTGACATCCTTACACTCCCCTAGAAACGTTGAATGACCTGCTCTTTAAGGTCATTCGTAATCTCAGGAGAATTTTCGGGGGTACATCATACATATTTTTTTCRCAATGTTTCCAATTCGTTTTCATTCTCCCAACCCAGCACAAAGGCCTCCCAACGTCTCTCTTCTGGAAAATCTACCAGATTGCCAAAGTGCCTCCCAATCGTAACATGCTGCGTTTGATGCGCTTTAAGTGCAGCCGCCTTAACAGGCCATTGCTTCTCGGTGTCAATTAGAATGTACGGTTGATGCCCTTGAGTACGCAGGAGCGGAGAAAAAGCATAGAACAATTTCCTTACGCTTGGGCAAGCACCACTTTGTACAGCCGCAGTAGTCGCTTTGGAGATCGCGATATGGTCACGATGTCCATTACCGCCATCTTCTGCAAATGTGTAGACATTCTCCACTTCGTGACGCTGAATAAACGTGATAATCTGTTGCACGAGTGTCTCAAAATCAACTTCATCCAATTGACCGTCAGGCCAGCCTAAGTGCTCAATCGTTGAAATCCCTAGAATTTCAGCTGCTGCACACATCTCTAGTTCTCGTAGTTCCGCTAATTCTTGCCGATTCTTCGCCCGCTCCAACCCCTGTCTCCCAGCATCGCCACGTGTGGCTAGTAGTAAGACATTGTCTTCTCCAGCATCAGCTAGACGGCGAATGAGGCATCCGCTTAAGAATGTTTCATCATCAGGATGGGCATAGATAAACCCGTTTTGGGACCCCATTGCACGTCCACCTCATCTTTCATTTATGCTAAAACAGCCTCAATATCGGCGCTAATGTCCACAGGTTCTGTACGCGCACTGTATTGTTTAATCACATTTCCGTTCGCGTCAACTAAGAATTTCACGAAATTCCATTCAATGTCGCCTGTGCGATACGGCTCAGGCGTATGACTTAGCAAATACGTATACAACGGATGCGCATGCTCACCTTTTACATCAATTTTATCAAATAGGGGGAAAGTCACTTGGTAGTTAAGTTCGCAAAATGCTTGGATCTCTTCATTCGTCCCTGGCTCTTGACCAGCGAACTGATTACAAGGAAATCCGAGTACGACTAACCCTTTATCTTGGTATTGCTCATAAAGCGCTTGAAGCCCTTTATAATGCGGTGTAAGTCCGCAAGCACTAGCAACATTCACAATGAGAAGTGTCTTCCCTTTATACGCTGAAAGTGTTTGTGTTTCGCCTGAAATCGTTGTAACTGCAATATCATAAATAGACATGAATCCCTTCGCCTCCATTAATTAAAATGCATACTTCCTGAGTATACCATTCCTTTCCACAGAAGCCCAAATGATCACTAATGATTTTCCAGAATCACTTTCTATCTCCCGCTAGGTGTGTTATAGTGTTTACCTGTTTATGACAAATCAATAGACAACATCTGATCTTAGGAGGTAACTGATCTTGGACACAAAGACTCAAAGTGCCTATCAAGAAGAACTTCAAAGGCTTGAACAAACGAATAAGGAAATCGATAAACAACTGGAACGCCTTAGAGCAACTCCTGTTTATTACGGTCCTGATTTAACGGAGCAAGCACTTGAAGTTTTGCGTGAGAACGGYAGGCACAATTTAACCAAAGCCATTGATGAGCCCTATTTCGGCCGCCTTGACTTCGAAGAAACAGGCACGGGTTCACCCTCACCGCTTTACATTGGTAAAGCCGGCGTGGAAGACGAACGAACAGGTCGACTTCTCGTCATTGATTGGCGTGCGCCAGTAGCAAGCCTCTTCTATTCCTTCACAGGCGGCTTAGACGCAGCTTCCTATGATTCGCCGGACGGTATAATTGACGGCTTAGTCTACTTGAAGCGAAACCTTGTTGTGCGCAAGCAAATTCTCCAGCGTGTTGTTGATACATATGACCGGAATGAAGACTCCCTCTCTGTCGGCGATGAGTTCTTGCTATACCGCTTAGGCGAAAATAAAGACAACAAACTGCGCGATATCGTCTCCACGATTCAAGCGGAGCAAGATCGGATTATCCGTGCAGCGAAGAATACCGCACTTATTATTCAAGGGGTCGCAGGAAGCGGTAAAACAACCGTAGCTCTGCACCGCCTCGCCTTCCTTCTCTATCAATACCGCGAACAAGTTCGGGCAGAGCGAATGATTATCTTCGCACCCAACTCCATGTTCTTGGACTATATTTCGGGTGTTCTGCCAGAGCTAGGTGTCGGCAATATACAACAGAGTACGTTTACMGATTGGGCGCTTGATGTACTCGATCATGAAGTGCAAATCGCCGATCAAGAGATCACATTACAACGTTGGTTTGCTCTCGGAAGCAAGCGACCTCCAGTCGATGACCAAGCACCAGGACGCTTCAAAGGAGCTATCGCTTTCAAAAGCTATCTGGATGACTGTCTCAATCGACTTGAAACCACCTACGTGCCAACTGCGGACTTTTCACCTTGGGATGGCGTCAAGCTGCCCATAGCTACCATTCGCGAATGGTTCTTCGTCGAGAATAAGCATTATCCGATGATTAAACGCCGTGAGCGCGTCGTTGCGCGTATCAAGCGATGGATGGAGATCCAGCTCGAGAAAGTTTGGGAGCAAAGTTTGAAAAAAGAGCTGAAGAAGAAATCCGCTCAGAAGCTGCGGACCTATTTGACAGGATGGCCAGAGTATACGGCATTTACCTTCTATAAAATGCTGTTCACAGACAAAGGTCGACCGGACAGCTTGCCTGTAGAGCTTCTTCAGAACATGCCCGAGTCCATCGTAGCTGCATCAGCTAAGCTTTTCAAAAAGAAGGAAGTTGGGCTCGAGGATCTAGCTCCTCTCCTCTACATTCATACACGGCTTCATGGCATTTCGTCGGATCGGTTATTCGATCATGTTGTCATTGATGAGGCGCAAGACTTCTCACCATTCCAAGTGGCGGTGTTAGATGCGTACACACGCAACAGCTCATTCACGATTTTGGGTGATCTATCGCAAGGAATACATGCGTATCAGGGCATCCAGGACTGGAAGGAATTTTCCAGTTTGTTTCAAGAGGAAGAAACTGGGTATTTTGAACTGGAGCGGAGCTATCGTTCCACCATGGAAATCATCCAGTTTGCTAATTCGGTGCTCCAACGCGGCGTGAGTAATCCCTTACTTGCAGTGC
This sequence comes from Paenibacillus sp. 01T442, assembly GCF_056398345.1. Classification (NCBI taxonomy): domain Bacteria; kingdom Bacillati; phylum Bacillota; class Bacilli; order Caryophanales; family Paenibacillaceae; genus Paenibacillus; species Paenibacillus sp. 01T442. The sequence continues at coordinate 5,208 of NZ_JBFTPF010000073.1, read as the reverse complement.
CCGTCTTCCGCAGCGGAAATAAAGTTCGTGTGCTGCAGACTTCGCTCAAAGAACGGCTGCCGCTGGTGCAGAAGGCGATCACAAACTTACTAGCTGGCACTTCCAGCACAGTCGCTGTCGTCGCGCGCACGGAGAAACAAGCGCTAGAGCTGCACGAAGCTTTGACGCACGCGGGGATTGAGACGAATTTGATCACCTCCAAGCAACGCGTTTATCGCGGTGGCATCTCGGTGTTGCCTGTTTATTTGACAAAGGGCTTAGAATTCGATGCCGTTATTCTCATGGACGTTACAGCGGAGCATTATGAAACAACCCTCATGGATGCCAAACTTCTTTACGTAGGGTGCACACGTGCCCTGCATGAACTATGGCTGCTTGTGACGGGAGACATTTCACCGTTAGTCACTGTGGATCAACCGGATATCACGACAACGGAATTTCCAGCGTAAATACMAAAAAAGACACCTACTCTCTGATCATTGGTCGATCGGGAGATAGGTGTCTTTTTTCACAACTTAGTAGGCGACTAGAACGCCACCTTCACCAGCATAGGTGCCAATCACAGTGCCMATATTGGAGAACAGTACATGGCGGAACGGATGTTTTTCTAAAAGCTGAGCCATGAATTCGCGCGCCCTTGACTCACAATTGCTATGTGCGATGGCTATCACATCCTTCTCGTAATCATGCTCCTTATCACCAAGAAACGAGAGTAATCGCTTCAAAGCTTGCTGCGAGCCGCGAATTTTCTCGACAACCTCAATCGCGCCTTCTTCACTTGCTTTCATGAGAAGTTTAATATTCAAGACAGAAGCCACTGCGCCGCGGACGCGATCGAGTCTTCCACCTTTTATGACATTTTCCAGCGTATCTAAGAAAAAGAAAGTCCCTGAGGTCGGTACCGCTTGCTGAATGGAAGCTGTCACCTCTTCATATGACATACCGCTTGCCGCCATCCGAGCTGCTCGGTACACAAGTACACCCAACCCTAGTGAAGTTGTCTTGGAATCGATGACTTCGATACGGCCAGTATAACCATCTTCCAGCAGCATTTCTTTCGCCATCACAGCGTGATGATACGTAGAGCTTAACGCCGATGACAGACACAGTACAAGAATATCTTGATCAGGACCACCCTTCTGGTACTCACTAAGGAAGTGCCCAGGTGATGGGCTTGAGGTTTTCGGCAACAGGCTCTCCCGCTTCATCTTCGCGTAGAAATCGGCTAGATCCATATCTGTTGGCATACACTCCTCGCCAAATTGAACCGATAAGGGAACGATCCCAACTCCTATTTCTTCTATCATGTTTCTCGGAAGATCGCAGCTGCTGTCCGTGATAATCTTGATTGTCGTCATGGCTGTCCACTCATTTCTTATTTTTTGGCGAAAACAATACCTAGCGTATGTGGTCCGCAGTGGCTCGAAACGACGCAACCGGTTTCCGAAAGAAATACGTTTTTCACATTGGTATGCAATTCAAATTGTTCTTTCACATAAGCCGCTTCATCATGAGCCTGCGCATGTGTGATGAACATGAAATCCGTATCCATGTCAGCTTTGAATGCGAGTGCATTCTGTAGTAATTGATTCAAAGCTTTCTCACGTTTACCTCTGATTTTGTCCGTTAATTGCATTGCACCTTGGATGACTTGCACGATGGGTCTAATTTTCAAAAGACTTCCAAAGAAAGCCTGCACACTAGAACATCTGCCGCCTTTATGTAAATATTCCAAGGTATCAATGATGAAGGAAACTTCTATTTTATCAATGAACGATGTCACGATCGCTTGAATCTCTGATGGGCTTCGTCCTTCTAATGCAGCTTGCGCCGCCTTAACTACTAGTACGCCAATTCCAGTTGATAGGTTTCGAGAATCGATCACCCTAATTCTACCATCCGGGAAACTCTCAGCGGCAATCCTCGCATTCTGGATCGTCGACGATAACTCAGAGGATAACCCGATGAAAACAATATCTTCATCCGCTTCGATGAATGGTGCAAAAGCGCGTTCAAAATCGCCAGGAGATGGCGCCGCTGTTTTGGGTAGTTTACCTGTATGCGCTACAAAATCAAACAACTGCTCTGCATGAATATCTACACGATCCAAATACGATTGATCCTCGAAAATTACATACAAGGGAACAACTTCGATCTGATACTGTTGCAGTAACTCCTCTGGTAAATCACTTGTACTGTCTGTAAAAATACGAACTTGAGCCATTCGATCCTACCACCTTATCTACCAGTTTCCACTTATGATGAGAACGTCTATCACTACAGTTGTTTGTGTCTAGTATAATAGAACGATTCCCAAAGCTCAATCCTACAATTTCAGACATCATTCGCCAAAATTCGCAAATAAATCCCAAGTGAACCATTTAAAAGTGGTTTCTTAATGAATATTAACAACGTTAATTCTGCTGCTGAGAAAAACGAAAGCTTCGCTGCCATGTCCGAACAAATAAATAAGCAAATTTCTTTACAATCAAACCTTTGGTTTAGTTTGAATCCCTTTGACTATATCAAACAAAGGAACCTTTATCTTAAATCCCCCCCTTCATCCGTCGAAGCTATTCTAACCGATAAAAGCTCAATTCAGATGATATATTAATGAAGATCATTAAACTCGAAACACCTGCAATTCCACTTAAGCCGATCAAATTGCGAGACCCTCGGACACCACACGTTAGCGCACAAAATTTGTGCGCAAGATCAGTGAGGCCGCCAGACACCGCACGCTTGCGCACAAAATTTGTGCTAAATACCCACCGAAAATAAGTGGAGCACTAGCATGAAAAAATATCAACATTAAGTCTAACCTTTCTCCTCACCAAACATCACATTACGATCTTAAATTCTCTAAGCACTCGTGCCGCCAACCGCAGCACGCAGTGCTTTACTTGCTAGAATCCGTAAATCGTCATGCCGCCATCAACAAACAGCGTTTGGCCTGTGACATAGTTCGCTGCATCGGAAGCCAGGAATACCGCTGGCCCGACTAGCTCCCCCAGCTCTCCAACACGACGCAGTGGCGTGCGTGCAATAATTTCCGCCAAATAATCCGGTTGATTCAAAATTTTCTCGGTCAACGGTGTTTTGAAATACCAGGGTCCGATGCCATTGACCAAAATGCCATATTTCCCCCACTCAAGAGCGAGCACCTTGGTCATTTGGATCATCGCAGCTTTGGTTGCAGCATAGACAACACCTGTGCGCAGCGCTACTTGCCCCGCTACGGATGCAATATTGATGATTCGTCCATATTCCCGCTGCTGCATGTGTCGACCGACGATCTGCGAGCACAAGAAAGCGGATTTTAAGTTTGTCTGCATGATGGTGTCCCATTCTTCGTCTGTAACGGCCAAAGCTTGACTACGGATATTCATGCCAGCATTATTAATAAGAATATCTATGCGATCTGTTTCCCTGATGATAGCCGAAACTGCTGCCTCAATTTGTTCACGATTCGTAACATCGACAGAAAACGGGTAGGCTTGTCTGCCTAAAGCGCGAATCTCACCCGCCACAGCTTCCAAATCCGAAGAAGTTCGAGCAAAGATCGCAACGTCAGCCCCCGCTTCTGCTAGGCCAATTGCGAGTGCTCGTCCAATACCTCTTCCGGCTCCGGTCACCAGAGCCACTTTATTATTCAATTGAAATGAGGGTAAATACATCGTTTCATCGTCCAATCTATATAGGGAGTCTTCCATGCTGTCAAAGAAAGAAGGGTTGTCTATGCAATATTCCATCAAAGAAGAGAAAGCCAATGCGATTACACACGGTATTGGTGTTGTACTCAGCATCGCAGCACTCGTCCTGCTCATCATGCAAGCCTGCGCTCAAGGAAATGCATGGCATATCGTTAGCTTTAGTATTTTTGGCACAGCGCTTGTTCTCTTGTATACATGTTCCACGCTGCTGCACAGTGTTACCGAATCGAAAATTAAGGATGTTTTCGAAGTGCTTGATCACTCGGCGATTTACGTGTTAATCGCAGGGAGTTATACGCCCTACCTACTCGTAACCTTACGAGGGCCATTGGGCTGGACATTTTTTGGTGTCATCTGGGGCTTAGCCCTCATTGGCATTGTGCTAAAGCTGTTTTACGTCAAAAAATTCGTACTCGTTTCAACCTTGTGCTATATCGTGATGGGTTGGTTGATTGTGATCGCGTTCAAGCCACTATACGCTCAGTTGCCGCTTGGCGGCATCGTCTGGCTAGTTGCAGGCGGCTTGTTCTACACACTAGGCTCGATATTTTATGTATGGAGGCGCATCCCGTATCACCATGCCATCTGGCACGTCTTCGTGCTAGCAGGCAGCGCCTGTCATTTCATTTCTGTATTCGGTTATGTGAGATAGCTTCATTTCACACAAACAACTGCTGTAGTTGCTGCAAAGAGACAGCTACCTCTAATTGGTTGGCCAATCGCTCGTAGCCGCGTTCATTTGGATGAATGGCATCCTCTGACAAAAATAGTGTCGCTTGACCTACGAATGCGTCGTACACCTGCACGATTTGAATATGCGGTTGCTCTAATTTACGCAGAAATAGATTAAAGCGCTGTACCCAATAAGCAGCATCTGGAATCTGCGGTAATGGATTATATAAACCAATTAAGGCCAGTATATACGGGGTTTGTATACCTTGCCGCAGTCTTTCAATTTGAGCGATCAATTTACGGTAGTTGGATTCGTACGTTTGTAAGGCTGTTTTGAGCACCGTATTATCGCCGTCATAAAAGAAAGGAATTGCCGCTTGAATGAGATCGTTTCCGCCAGCTGTAATGGTGATGAGAGTCGCTTCTTGAATATCCTTCTGAAGCTGCGGATCAGATTCGATAGTCTCCAGCAATTGCGCAGTCGTGGCACCATTAGTGCCCGCATGACGCAAGGAAACAGGCACATTCAGCAAATATTCCAACCTTTGTCGATACAGCGAAACGAAGCCTTGACCTTCCTCAGCACCATAACCAACGGTTAAAGAATCACCAAATGCCAAATATTGAATTCTTTTTTCCATCGCTATCCTCTCCTCTAAAGCGTGACGTATATTACTATATGCGCCACCGCCCAGTTTGGGAAGGGATACCTACAGGGGTTCATTCGTCGTTTTTTTTTGCACTTACATGGTGATTCACATACTTTTCAATTTGTTCCTTCTCTGCATAGGTGAATTGGAACTCACTATCACAACCTTCATCG